>NZ_JBQQBO010000010.1:0-240522 GCF_052246905.1 Saccharopolyspora antiqui | reverse complement strand
CCACCCGCCCCGCGTGGGAGACGGCGATTTCGCGCGAAATCGCCCACCTCACCCGAGGTGGACGGCCCGACACGACCACTTCAAAAACAGGCACTCAGGTTCCGCCACCAGCACCGCCACCCAAAACGAGTTCGAAGACAGCCTCTGAAAGCGCGGACCACGACCCGGGGTCGGGGTTGACTACGGCAGGTGGATCGAGGCGCCGGGACCGACGGGGAGACCGGCGAAGTAGAAGACCGCGAGGATGCCCGTCCACACCAGTCCGAACGCGGGCACGAACGGCAGCAGTCGGGAAACCAGCGTCCCCAGTTTCAGGTCCGGCTCGTACTTCTTGGCCTCGCCCAGGATGAAGTACAGGAAGATGTGCATCGGTGAGACGGCCTGGGTGATGGAGTCACCGATGCGATGGGTGGCCTGGATGATCGCCGGTGACAAACCGAGCAGCATCAGGGCAGGCACCATCACCGTCGACTCCAGCGACCACAGGCCCGAACCCGAGGTGATCACGAGGTTCAGCACGGTGGACAGCAACACGAGGAACAGCAGCGCGCCGAAACCGACCAGGCCGATGGACTGGGCCGTCGCCGCCAACTCCACCGCCAGGAACGTGGCCAGGCCGCTCCACGACAGCACGCTCAGCGTTTGCGCCACGATGAAGATGAGCACGATGAACCCGCTCATCTCCTTGATCGCCGCGGTCATGAGCTTGAAGATGTCGCGCTTGTCCTTGTCGAGCTTCCTCGCGCGCCCGTAGGTGTAGCCGAACAGGAAGAAGGACAGCGCGATGATCAGCACCAGATTGCTCAGCAGAGGTGACGGGATCAACGTGCCACCGGGACCGCGCAGCGGGCTGCCGGGCAGCAGCCAGGCCCCCGCGACCAGCACGAGGAAACCGGTGACCACCAGAGCGCTGATCAGCAGTGCCCGCCGTTCCACGGGGCTCACCTCGACCGCATCGCGGTGGCTCGCCGACCCGTCCGCCGGGTGCCAGGTCGGCAATCGCGGCTCCAGCACCCGCGAGATCAGCAATCCGCCCACCAGCGGGAGGAACACCCCGGCGGCGGCGCCGAAGTAGTAGTTCATGGCGATGTTGGTTTCGTAGCCGCTGATCCCCGGCAGCAGGGCGGCGGCCTCTTCGGTGATTCCGGCCAGGCTCGCGTCCAGGGTGCCCATCAGCAGGCCGCCCCCGTATCCGGTGGCCACGCAGGCGTACGCGCCGATCAGTCCGGCGAGCGGATGTCGGCCGACGGAACGGAAGACCAGCGCCGCCAACGGCGGGATGACCAGGAAGGACGCGTCCGACATGACGTGGCCTTGGCAGGCCACGAACGCGACGACGTAGGGGACCAGCCCTCGGGGAACCCGCGAGAACACCAGGCGGACGGCCACTTCCAGCGCACCGGTGCCCTGCGCCACCCCGACACCCAGCACCACGGTGAGCACCGGACCCAGCGCGGGGAAGCTGACGAAGTCGTCCACCGCGTTGCTCAGCAGGTGAACCAGGCCTTCGCCGGAGAGGATGTTCTTGACCGCGGTGGGTCCCTCGGCACCGGGCAGCTGGACCGTCGCGCCCAATGCGGCGGCCACGGCCGAGGCGACCGCGATCACCCCGAACAGCACGATGAACAGGATGAACGAGTTGGGTAGCCGGTTGCCCAACCGCTCGACGATCCCCAACACCTGGTCGAGACGGGTGCGTCTCTCGGTCCTCAACATGCTGGTTCCTTCGCGCGGTTGCCGAATTCTGCGGGTGGCTTGCAAAGTTGGGAAACAGTGTGGGATCGGCTCGCGTGAACCTGGTTTTTTCGCTGGAATCCGACCCCGTACCCGGAAACGAGCAGGAAAACGGTCATGCGGGCGATGGGATCGAACCGCCACGGGCCGAACCGCCCGTCGAAACACGGCCGCGTCGACGACGATCGAAGCGCCGGTCGGCGGCTTTCCGGGAATGCCGAACCCCGGCCGGAAATGCAGCAACCCCGGAGCCGTTTCCTGCCGGTTTGTCCGTACAGGCCGAACCGGACACAGTTCGGGGCTCCGGGGTCGGGTAGCTGCCTGGTATTCGCCGACCGCACGCCCGCGTCGAATCACGCAGGGTCATCGCACGTCGGGTCGGCTGGATTGCCGTGGGCGGTCCTAGCGGACAGCCACCTCACAAGTCCTGTTGGTATTCAACGTTGGACCACCTCCTTCCTGTGTAATGGGGAGGCTAGGCGCGGCGTACCGCTCGGGCAACTGATTTTTCCAGCACGCGGGAACACCAGCGTTGGGACCTCCCCCGCGGCGTGCGGTGTCAGTCGCGTTGCGGAACGGGGAAGGTCACCGGGCTGCGGTGGCCGTCGGCGTCGACGGCGCGGACGCCGAAGAACACGTTGTCCTTGGACAGGTCGACGATCGCCGTCGTGGTGTCGCCGACGTCGATGCTGTGCGTCCAGTCCGGGGCGGTGGTCTCGCGCCACACCACTTCGTACCCGGCCAGGTCCGGTTCCGGGCCGCGCGCCCACACCAACTCGGTGTCGTTGGTGAGCTGGGAGGTGCGCACCGCGACATCGGTCGGCGCGCCCGGTCCTTGGGCCAGCGACCAGATCGCGGCCAGGTTCACCTTGGCGACCCGCGCGATGTAGCCGAAGTCGCAGAACTCCGGCAGGTCGCCGTAGCGGACGCCGTCCTCGTCGCGGACGTCCTGGTGCTGGTGCCGGAAGTCTTCGTGCGGTTCGGTGAAACGCGCTGCCGGGTAACCGTTTTCGAGGAACGGGATGTGGTCGCCGCCGCGCAAGAACCGGTCCCGGCGGTAGATGACGCGCACTCGCATCCCGGTCGCGTCGCCTGCGGCCACGTCGGTGACGAACCGGGCCAGCTGCCGGGAAGGCGAGTCGTTCTCCCCGCCCACGGACCGTCGGATCGCCGCTTGCTCCGGGGTTTCCGCGGTGGGCACGCCCTCGGCGAACAGCCGGATCGTCCGCGGGTCCTCGGTGCCGTCGTCGGCATGGCTGGAGCCCACGATGTCGTCGGTGAACATCGCCCGCACGTCGGTACCCGCGGCGGCGAACTGCTCGGCCATGTGCTGCGCGCCGTACAGGCCCTGCTCCTCGGCGGCCACCGCCGCGAGCACGACCGTGGACTCCAGCGGGGTGGCGGACAGCAGCCGGGCCAGCTCCAGCACCACCGCCACGCCCGAGGCGTCGTCGTCGGCCCCGGGCGCGTCGCTGACGGCGTCCATCACGTCGGAGACCCGCGAGTCGTAGTGCCCGCTGACCACGTGCACCCGCTCGGGGTGGGTGGTGCCGCGAATCGTGGCCACCACGTTGGTGATCCGCGTCGTGACCGGGATCCGGTCGGCTGGCTCCTGGTCGTAGGACTGCAGCTCGACGGTCATCCGCCCCTGCGACTGCTCGGCGTAGGACCGCAGCTGCGCGTACAGCCAGTCGCGGGCGGCGCCGATGCCCCGCTGCGGATCGTCCTGACTGGACAGCGTGTGCCGGGTCCCGAAGCTCACCAGCTCGCGCACCGCGTCCTCGATGCGCTGCTGGTCGACCTCGGCGAGCAGCGCGCGCAGCTGCGCATCCGGTCGCTGTGGCGCGATCGGCTTTCCGGGCGGCAGCTGCCCGTTCGCGGTAGGACGCAGGTCGGCGGCCTGGGCGGTGCCGGAAAGCGCGACGGCACCGGCGACCCCAGCGGAGGCGGAGAGGAACGCGCGGCGGCTGTGGCCTGCGGATGTGCGACCCGGTGAGGAATTCATGCACAACTTTCTACGCGTCTGGCCGCAACCGAAGAAGTCACCGAACGGCCCAGCGCGTACCTCCGCGCGGGTCGGTCAGGATCGGATTCGCCCGACGGGCTGCTACCTCGGTCGTCAGCGCCAGCCGAGTTCCGGGGCGACGTGGGTCAGGATGCTTTCGATCACATGTGCGTTGTAGTCGACCCCGAGTTGGTTGGGCACGGTGAGCAGCAGGGTGTCGGCGGCGGCGATGGCCTCGTCGTCGGCGAGCTGTTTGACGAGCACGTCTGGCTCGGCGGCGTAGGACCGGCCGAAGATGGCGCGGGTGTTGGCGTCGATGTAGCCGATGTGGTCCGCGGAGCCGCGGTCGTGGCCGAAGTAGGCGCGGTCCAGGTCATCGACCAGCGCGAAGATGCTGCGGCTGACCGAAATCCTGGGCTCGCGCTCGTGTCCTTCGGCGCGCCACGCTGCGCGGTAGGCCTCGATCTGCTTGCGCTGCTGGACGTGCAGTGGTTCGCCGCTCTCGTCGTCCTTGAGCGTCGAGCTCTGCAGGTTCATCCCGAGCTTGGCGGCCCAGACCGCGGTCGCGTTGGAGCTGGATCCCCACCAGATCCGGTCCCGCAGCCCTTCGGCGTGCGGCTCGATGCGCAGCAGCCCCGGCGGGTTGGCGAACATCGGCCTGGGGTTGGGCTGCGCGAATCCGTCGCCCTTGAGCACGTCGAGCAGCAACTCGGTGTGCGCGCGGGCCATGTCGGCGTCGGTTTCGCCTTCGGCGGGCTGGTAGCCGAAGTACCGCCAGCCGTCGATCACCTGCTCCGGCGAGCCCCGGCTGATCCCGAGCTGGAGACGGCCACCGGAGATCAGGTCGGCGGCACCGGCGTCCTCGGCCATGTACATCGGGTTCTCGTAGCGCATGTCGATCACGCCGGTGCCGATCTCGATCCGGCTGGTGCGGGCACCGATGGCCGCGAGCAACGGGAACGGCGAGGCGTGCTGCCGCGCGAAGTGGTGCACGCGGAAGTAGGCGCCGTCGGCCCCGAGCTCCTCCGCGGCGACCGCGAGGTCGATCGCCTGGAGCAGGGAGTCGGCCGCGGAGCGCGTCTGCGAGTGCGGCGACGGCGTCCAGTGCCCGAAGGACAGGAACCCGATCTTTTTCACGCTCGCTTCAACGCTCAACAACCGGGTTCATTCCGGTGTGTGAGGTAGTCCGCTGATCCCGGCGCAGTCGGTCGGGGCTGACGAGACTCCGTCCGCTCTGCGCGTCAGGGCCTCCAGCGACCGCGCTTCCCCGGACTGCGCAAACGGTCGTCGGCGTGCCGGTGTGACGCGAGCCTTAGTTATTGATCTATCGGTCCACAACTAACCAGCACCTCGTCGCTGAGCGCGAACACCACGGCCTCGCGGTGGATCACGCCGCTGGTGTGGTGCTTTTTTACGCTGAGCACCACTTGGCCCGGCTATCTCGCCGCCGGGCCAAGTGGTGCCTTGCTACTCGCTGTTCAGGATTACTGCCGGGAAGGCGTCAGCTCCCGCTTTCGCCCTCGTAGGTGCCCTCGTCTCCGTAGGAGCTGCCGTCCTCGTAGGTGCCCTCGTCTCCGTACGTGCTTGTGCCCTCGTACTTGTCCTTGTGCTTCTTCTTGCCCTTGTTCTCCTCCTGCACGGCGACCTCGGTCTGGTCGGTGTCACTGTCGTTGGACTGGTTGGTCCAGTTCAGTGCCGACTGGTCACCTTTGCTGCCAATGCTCCACTGGAAGATCGGCGACTTGTTGTCGTTGCTCTGCTCGGTGCTGCTGTCCTGGTCCTGATCGATCTTCTGGCCGTCCTTGTGGCACTTCTTCGAGTGGCACGGCTTTCCATCGCTGCTGTGACCGTCGTTGGCCAGCGCCATTCCGGGGGCGCCGAGTAGGAGAGGAAGCCCCAGAGCAGCTGCTGCGATGACGCGCTTGACAGAAGGCATAACAGAAATTCCCTTTCTTAATGATCTTCGCGAGTGACACCGGAAGGAATTCGACCGCCGTGGAGGGACGCGTCGGCAGTGGAATACTTTTCGGGATTTGATGTGGCCCCGTCGCTGCGGGACCACATCAAACATATCGATGGCAGATGATCGTGCAAGCCGAGGTTGTCGCTGCTCACCTCATGTGATGATCCCAGAAAAGATGATCTAAGCTCGGCAACCCTGATGTTGCCACCGCCCAGGTTGGCCCCGCGTCGCAGCGCGTTCGGCCATCGCCGGGCAGTGATCGAAACGTTCATACGATCGGCGATCATGAACCGTTCGGTGCGATATCGGGATCACTTTCCGTCCATTCAAATCGGCACGCATTCGACTTGCGGCAAACGCGACCACGGTCCGGTGTGGACGGTTCGGTCGATTAATGGACATATTGAGGTCGGATTGGTGTCGGCTGTCATTCGCAGACGGCACACTGCCGGGGTAAGCCTGTTGATCGTGTGTTGCTTTCCCCGCTGTGCGGTCGCTGGATGGAATTAGCTAAGAGTGCCTTCGGCAGATCACCAGGGGTGAGCGCGGCGTCGTGCGCGGTGGCGGGCGGTAGCGAGTACGGAATTGAGGGAATCCGATAGTTGATCGTTTTGTGTCTGCCGCGAGAGATCGTCGGAGTTGAGGTAAGGAAGACACTCGCTTTCTTTTTCGGCCAGGACGGAGGATGACGGGAAATGACCGGTATTCGGTTGCTCGGCCGTGCCGTGGTGGGTGCTTCGTGCGCTGCGGCACTGCTGGTTCCAGCAGGCGCTTTGGCCGCATCCGGCGGAGGTGAGCAGGAAAACATCCTCACGTTGACGGTGACGGAATCTCAGGATTCCCGAAGTGTGACGCTGAAATGCCACTCCGCTGGCGGAAGCCATCCACATGCGACTTCCGCTTCTTGAACAAGGCATAAATGCCGCCGCGCAACACGACAATCGCCACCGCCGAAGTCCAAAAGCCCCACGGCTGCTGGGAACCGGGATAAGGGACGTTCTGGCCGTAGTACCCCGTAATCACCGTGGGCACGGCAATGATCGCAGTGGGTCACGGAGCCAGATCCGGATCGATGCAACGTCGATGGCGGTCGTGAGGTCTTGGTAGGAGTTGGGTTCGAATTTCCTGCCGTTGAGGAAGAACGTGGGTGTGCCTTGGACTCCGGCGGTGAGCCCGTCGGTTTGGTCCTTCTCGACGCGTTCGGCTGTGGTCGGGCTGTTCAAGTCGGCTCGGAACCGGTCCACGTCCAGGCCGATGTCGCGGGCGTAGTCCAGGAAGACCGCTTCCTGGGACTCACCACCGGGGTTTCGGTGTGGATCACGCGGAGGCCGCCGTTGTTGCGGGCCGGGTCGCAGGTTGAACTCCGGCCAGAGTGGGGAGGGGTTTGGCGCGTCCGGCGCGGACGCCGTTGGCGATGATCACGACCTCGGCCACCTCGTGCACCAGCACCACCGCCGCCAGGCCGAGCACGCCGAAGAGGGACAGCGGCATCAGCACGGTGATGACGGCCAGGGAGAATCCGACGTTCTGCAGCATGATTCGCCGGGCCCGGCGGGCGTGGTCGAGGGTGTGCGGAAGGTGGCGCAGGTCCTCGCCCATCAGTGCCACGTCGGCGGTTTCGATGGCGACGTCGGTTCCCATGGCGCCCATCGCGATGCCGAGGTCGGCGGTGGCCAGTGCGGGGGCGTCGTTGACGCCGTCGCCGACCATCGCCGTCGAGCGCTGGCCGCGCAGTTCGCCGACGATGCGGGCCTTGTCCTCGGGGCGCAGTTCGGCGTGCACGGTGTCGATGCCTGCTTCGGCGGCCAGTGCGGTGGCGGTGGCGTGGTTGTCGCCGGTGAGCATGGCGACGTGGTAGCCGCTGTGGTGGAGCAGGGTGATGACCTCGCGGGCCTCGGGGCGGAGTTCGTCGCGGACGGCGATGGCGCCGATGACCTGCCCGCCGTCTTCGATGAGCACTGCGGTGGACCCGCTTCGCTGCATCCGCTGCACGTCGGCGGTCAGTGGCCCGGATTCCAGCCAGCCCGGACGTCCGAGCCGGACGGTGCGTCCGTCGATCTGGCCGACGAGTCCTGCTCCGGTTACCGCTGCCACGTCGGTGGCCGATGAGATGTCGCCGTCGGCTGCGGCGAGAATGGCTTGTGCGAGGGGGTGTTCGCTGCGGATTTCCAGCGCTGCGGCCAGCCCGAGCACGTGCTCCCGCGAGATCCCGTCGGTGGTGGCGACGTCGACGACGGTGGGCTGGTTGCGGGTGAGGGTGCCGGTCTTGTCCAGTGCCACCCCGCGAATCCGTCCGAGGGCTTCCAGCGCGGCGCCGCCCTTGACCAACGCGCCGAGCTTGCTGGCCGCGCCGATGGCCGCCACGACGGTGACGGGAATGGCGATCGCGAGCGCGCAGGGCGAGGCGGCCACGAGCACGACGAGGGCGCGTTCGATCCAGGTCGCCGGGTCACCGAGCAGGCTGCCGATTCCGGCGATGAGCACGGCGGCAACCATGACGCCGGGCACCAGGGGCTTGGCGATGCGGTCGGCGAGGCGTTGGCTGGCGCCCTTGCGGGACTGCTCGGCCTCCACGATCCGCACTATCCGGGCCAGGGAGTTGTCCTCGGCGGTCGTGGTGACTTCGATCTCCAGCGCGCCGGTGCCGTTGATCGATCCGGCGAACACCTCGCTGCCGGGGCTGGCTTCGACGGGCACGGACTCGCCGGTGATGGCGGAGACGTCCAGTGCGGTGCGGCCGGAGCGGATCACGCCGTCGGTTGCGATGCGCTCACCGGGCTTGACCACCATCCGGTCCCCGACGCGTAGCTCCGATGGAGCCACGACCAATTCGGTGCCGCCGCGCAGAACCGTGGCCTCGTCGGGCACCAGGGAAAGCAGCGCCCGCAAACCCCGGCGGGTGCGTGCCAGGGAGTATTCCTCCAGGCCCTCGCTGATGGAGTACAGGAAGGCCAGCATCGCCGCTTCGCCGACCTCGCCGAGCAGCACCGCGCCGACGGCGGCGATCGTCATCAGGGTGCCCACACCGATCTTGCCCTTGGCCAGCCGCGTGAGCGTGTCGGGTACGAAGGTGTAGGCACCGGCGGCTAATGCCAGTGCTTTCAGGAGAAGCGGTAGCAGCGGTGCCGTCCCCGCCCACTCGGCGGCATATCCGGCGACCAGCAGCACCCCGGCTACCGCTGCGGCGCGCAGTTCGGTGACCTGCCAGAGCCGTTCCGGCTCGTGCTCCTCGACTTCCCCTGCGGTGCGGGGTTCGTCGCCACCGCAGCAGGCGTCGCTCATCGCGTGGCCTCCGCGTCTGCGCCAGCGATGGTCTCGGTGCCGTAGTTCGGGCACAACGCCACCGCGTTACCGGTCGCGGCCAGCAGTGTTTCTGCCGACGCCAGCAGGTCCATCAACTCGGGGCGGGCCAGGCTGTAGAACACCTGCCGTCCCTGCGGACGCCCCACCACCAGCCCGCAGTCCCGCAAGCAGGCCACGTGCGCCGACACCGTCGACTGCGCCAACCCCAACTCTGTGATCAAGTCCGCGACCCGCGCTTCACCTGCGGCCAGGCGCTGCACGATCGCCAACCGCGTGGCATCGGAGAGGCTGTGGAACAACGCCACCGCCGGATCCAGGGCCGCGTCGCCGTTCGACGACGGGCACCCCTGCGCACTATTGATCGCCATGGGGCGATGATAGCAAGCGTCGGCGATGCAATCGAGACGAAGGGATGTTGATCCGCAGCAGCTACTTGTCGTGTCCGAGCTGTCGAACGGCGACGGCCGCGACGGCGAGCAGGATCGTGAGCAGCGCGCCGCCGCCGACCCACCAGAACAAGTAGTTCGTGTCGGTGTCGTTCGAGCTGGGGCTCGCCACCGGTGGCACTGCCGCGGGTGCGGCCTCGGATGAGGACGGTGCGCTCGCTGCGGCGTTGGCGACTTGGAAGGACACGGCGCCGGACACCGGATGGCCGTCCGCCGAGACGATGCGGTACGCCAATGTGTAGCTCCCGTCGTTCAATGCTGGGAACGGCTGGGTGACGGTGTCGTTCTGCACGTTCGGTGGGGCGATCGGGAGTTGCGCTCCGCTCTGGTCCGTCAGCGCCACCGTGACGAAACTCGGATTGACCGGATCGCTGAGGCGGAAGCGGCCAGCTGCCGGAGCGGAATCGAGGGTGGCACCGTTGGCGGGATCGCTTTCGAGCAGCCTGGCATGCGCCGAAGCGGGCAGTTCAAGCGCGCTCAACCCGAGCGCCGAGAACATGCAGAGCAGCGCAATGCGAGCGACCCCCCGTCTGACGTCGCGCCGGAAATCCAGAAGTCGGCGAAGACGCTGGATCACACGAGCCTCCCTGGCTGTGCTTGGAACTTGGACTGAAGCCTGCTTCGCCCGAAGGCGGTACGGAGCGACCGCGAAGATACTAGGTCGCATAGTAGAACGCGGTTCGCGGACGCTTGCGCGTGGTGCCCTGACGTGCTCGCGGCCGCATGGGGCAGAAGCAGTCTCGGATCAACTCCGCGTGGACTGCAACTCGTTGGCGTAGAACGGACAACGGCACAAGCGATGGCGTCCTGCGAACAACCGCCGTCCTCACCGCGGCCGGAGCCCGCAGCAAATGGCGGTGGCCCGGAATCCAGCTGCCCACTCGGGCGGCGCAGGTGGCGTACTCGGTTTCGACCACCACCGGTGGTCATTCCCGGCAGTCTTCAGATACCCTACGGGGGTAGTGTTTCGATGTCGAGTCGAGAGGAACGATCTCGTGAGCGAAAGCAAGTTCATCGTCAAGGGGATGACCTGCTCCGGATGTATGACGAAGGTGACCACGGCCGTGACCGGAGTTGCTGGGGTCACCGACGTCGATGTGGACATCAGCAACGGTGAGCTGACGGTTGTCGGCGAATCGCCCGTCGATCCGGCGGCCGTTCACAAGGCGGTCAACGCGGCGGGCTACGAGATCGCCAGCTGACGGATTCGATCGGGTGAAGGTTGGTGTCGATGGAAGAACCGACTCCGGTTGAACCGGCAGTGGTGATCAAGACGGTGGACAACGGGCCGTACCAGGTGAAGGGGCCGGTCCGCGTGGTGGACCACGAGAACAACGCCTTCGACCTCGGCCCAGGTCGGACCCGACTGCTGTGCCGCTGCGGGTTGTCCGCGAAGAAGCCGTTCTGCGACGGCTCGCACGCGCGGGAAGGCTTCGCCGCCACGGAGCGGGCCAACGATCAGAAGACCGAATAAAGGCCCGGATAAAGGCAGTGGTAGGGCGAATCCGCGAGCTCGCCCCACCACTGCTTCGTCGTTATTTTCGCGGTGTGCCACGGCAGGCGGACACCGCTGTTGCAGTGAGTTCGACGGCCACTTCTCCGAACGTTCCTCTCCGGCGGATTCCGGCCCTGATAGAGGGAACGAGCCGCTTGCAGCAGAGGCGCACGGCAGCCGCCATGCTCGTGTGCACCTGTCCCCATCGATGTGTCCCTTGTAGACGAACGATTGTTCGCATCGGTATCCCTTTCGCGTGAGGATCAACTCCGGAAGTTGGAGCGATCTGGCGAGCGACAGTTGCCTCCATCTCGTGATCACTGATGCTGAAGTGCCGCTGCTCCAAGTGAACCAGTCGTTCCTAGGTCAGGTGATGCCATCTTGATACTCCATTGTGGAATGTTGGACGTCGACTGAGTGGTGTGGTTGGCGAAGACGTACTGCAGGTCGACCCAAGGCGCCGTGGAGGATCTCGCGGGTGACTCGGCTGATCCGTGCTGTCGGTGTGGTCCTCTAGGCTGCGGAGTTGTGCATCTCAAGGAGCTGGCCGAAGAGGTTGAAGCCGTGTCGGCGGTTTACGCGCACAAGCACGGCATCGAGCGGACCCCGGAGTGGTTCGTGTTGAAACTGCAGGAGGAGGTTGGTGAGCTGGCCCAAGCTTTCCTGATGAGAACGGGGCAGGCGCGCGACAAGGGCAAGACCACGCAGGAGCTGGACGCCGACTTCCGTGCGGAGCTCGCCGACGTGTTGTGTCAAACCCTGTTGCTCGCGCGCTACCACGGAATCGACCTGGAGGCCGCGGTAGCGGATAAATGGCTGGTGTGGGGATCCAATACCTAGACAGCGCAACCTCCGCTGCTGCCAGACGTGTTGGACGCGATCGGGTGCGGTTGCGGTATTAATCGGAGTCGTGAGCGTGTTCCCGGTCTCGTCTGTTCTGAGCAGATGATTGCCGTCGTGGCTGAAGGTGCCAATGCCGGGATTTCGGTCTCGGTCGCCGAGGTGTGGAGACGCCCTCTTTGAGACGGTTTCGCCAAGGGGTGTGCGGGTTTTCGGCCTGGCCGATGCGGCCCGTCGTGGTCCCGGGCGCCTGCTGCCCGGGTGTCCTTGGGTAAGCCTTTCCTGTGGTTGATAAGGCTTACCTGAAGTATTCGAAATGCGGCGCCAGGAGGGAGGTTAGGCATTCCTTGTTTTTCTCCGGATTAGGTTTGGCTAATTAGCGGAAGGGGAATTTCTGTTGCTATTGTTGTGGTCATGGTCGCCCTCTTGGAGAAAATCCGTGCCGACGAGAAGGTCTTCGTGCTCCGATATGTCCAGCCCGGGCTCGTGGGGCTGATCGACGGCACGCTGTCCACCCTGGCGCCGATTTTCGCGGCCGCGTTGCTGGCCAGTTCGCACGCAGCGCTGTTCGTAGGCCTGGCAACGGCGCTGGGCGCGGGCATCAGCATGGGTTTGTCGGAAGCGCTGTCGGACGACGGCAGTCAGACCGGCCGCGGCTCGGCGGTGACCCGCGGCGTTGTGACCGGCGTGATGACCGCCCTGGGCGGTGTCTTCCACACGTTGCCCTTCGTCATCGACCACCGGCCGACCGCGATCACCTTGGCGGCGATCGTGGTGGCCATCGAGCTCGCCGCGATCGCGGTCGTCCGCAAGCGCTATCTCGCGGTCACGCTGCGTTCGTCGGTGCTGCAGGTCGCCGTTGGCGGTGCGCTCATCGTCGCGGTCGGGTTGCTGCTCGGCAGTGCCTGAGGGCCCGGCGCCTTCCTGCTCCCTGCCGTCCCATACGCGCGGGGTCCGCGTGGTGGTCGCAAACGATCATTCAAGGCCGCCACCGTGTTCAGCTTCGACGCGTTCCCCACCGCTGCCCTCGGCCAACGGCTGGCTGGCAACCTCGCGGGCACTTGAGACGTGTGCTCCGAGACCTCGGGTGGCGTGTTGGAGGGCGGATGGACATCGTCGATGTCAACGAGCTGGGTGTCCGAGTGGCGGTGTTCGAGCTGCGCGCGAGGGACAGCCGGTGTCGTTTCACCGTCTATCCGATGATCCATCTCGCCGATCCCGCCTTCTACACCGAGGTCGCCACGCGGCTCCGAAAGCACGATCTGGTGGTGGCTGAGGGCGTTCGCGGGGGCAGCACCTGGATGAAGGTGTTGACTTCCGTCTACCGGTTCGCCGCGCTGAACCGCAGGCTCGGACTTCAATTGCAACCGGCGAGCCTGTACGACGTTGGTGTGCCGGTCGTCATGCCTGACATCACCGGTGCGGAGTTCGACCAGCGCTGGCGGCAGATCGAGCTTTGGGAGCGGGCACTCGTCTTCGTGCTGGCCCCGTTTTACGGCGTCTACCTGCGGTTGTTCGGATCACGCAAATTCATCTCCTACCACCTTGCCTTCAACGACGACATCCTCAACCTCGAAGAGCCGACCGATTCCGGTCTCGATGAGCTCATCGGAGACCACCGGGATGTCCTGCTGGCCAAGGCGTTGACGCACATCCACGACACGCGGCGCGATGAGGAGATCAACGTCGCTGTCGTCTACGGCGCTGGACACGTGCGTCCCGTGGTCACCCATATGCGGTCTCGTCACGGATATGTCGTCACCAACGGGACGTGGATGACGATCTACGACCTCTGAGCCAGCGGATCGTTCATCGTCCACTTTGGACTTGATTATGGCGCGCGAGTTGTCCCCCGGACGCGGTTCTCCCGTCGACGGTGCCTGGCAGGTATGCGCGGCTACTGGTCTTCGGCCCGAGCTTCCAGACGCTGCGCCAGGTTTTTGACCTGCCGCAGGTGGGTACTACTCGCTCGGACAACACCTGGTGATGAGTCTGGACGCATCCCATGAGGTCGGCTGGGGCTGGTGGGACAACGGCCGAGCCGCCGAAGGGACCAAGAGGTCCTGGTCGATCTACAGCCGAACGGGGGGTCGTTAGCTGACGACGTCGAAAAGGCCAGCTCACCGTCCACCGCTTTCCTGACGGGGCGGTGCGAGGGCCGCGAAATCAGGAGGGTTGTGCTGTCACGAACTCCGGTCTCGCGAGGTGAGCGGACCCTCCACAGCCCATTCCGCAGGGAGGTCTTCCATGTCGGACATCGAGTCGACGACCGCCGGGCGCAAGCCTCGATCGGACGCGTGGCGGTCGGCGATCACCGTGGTGCAGGAGGCGGAGCCTCCCTTCATCCCGGCGGGTGCGCACGCGATGACCATCGTCGTCGAGTTCCCACCGGGCGACCCCGGCACCCCTCCGCATCGGCACACCGGACCGGCCTTCGGCTATGTGCTGGATGGCGAGATGGTGTTCGAGATCGAGGGTGAGCCAGCGCGTGTCGTCCATGTCGGCGAGGCGTTCTGGGAGCCGGGTGGCGACGTCATCCACTACCAGGACGGCAACAACCGCGACGACATCCCCGTGCGCTTCACCGTCACCATGCTCTGCGAACCGGACAAGCCCATGCTCACCCTGGTGGACGAGGAAGAACTCGTTCGGCGCAAGGACCGCCGAGCCCCGCGCACGAGCTGACCTCGAACTCAGGCCGCGCCGCCCGTCGTACCCAACTGCTCGGACGTCTCTCATCCGGGAACGAGGAAGGTCAAAGGACATGAAGATCGCTGTCATCGGTGGGACCGGGCTCATCGGATCGCAGGTGGTCAGGATCCTGAACGCGAGGGGGCACGAGGCGGTGCCGCACTCGCCGTCCACCGGTCTGGACCTGCTCAGCGGGCAGGGCCTGCCCGAGGCGCTGAAAGGGGCTGACGTCGTCGTCAACCTGACGAACTCGCCAACCTTCGACGACGCCTCGCCCGCGTTCTTCCAAACGACCATGGACAACCTGCTTACCGCCGCCAACGCCGCGGGCGTCGGCCACGTGGTCATCCTCTCGATCGTGGGCGCCGATCAGGTGCCGGATCTGGTCTACTACCGCGCCAAGGTGTTGCAGGAGAACATCCTCAAGGCCGGTCCCGTGCCGTATTCGATCGTCCGCGCCACGCAGTTCTTCGAGTTCATCGACGCGGTGCTGTCCTGGACCGCTGACGAGAACACCGTCCGCCTGCCCGCCACGCGCGTCCAGCCCATGGCCGCGGCCGACGTAGCCGAGGCCGTCGCCAGCGTCGTCGTGGGCGCTCCGCTGCGGGGCACCCGCAACGTCGCCGGGCCTGAGGTCTTCGCGCTCGACGAGCTGGGCAGGATCACCCTCGCCGCCCACGGTGACCATCGCACCGTCATCACCGACAACAGCGCCGGTATGTTCGCCGCCGCTTCAGGCGACGTCCTCATCGCCAAGGACGATGCCGTCATCGCCAAGACCACCTACCAGGAGTGGCTCGCGCGCTGACCTGGCGGTCGGCCGGTGGTCGGAAGGGGAGCATGAGCAATCGGTGGGCAGGACGCTCCACCGCGTTGGTGAGCAACCAGCCGAGGACGGTGCCGGTCGCCAGCATCGCGAGTGTCTGCGCGGTGGTGTCCGCGCCGAGGTCATGCAATCGTCGCACCACCAGGTAGCCGACGGACTGGTGCATGAGGAAGACCCCGTAGGAGATGCCCGCGAACCACTGGATGGGGCGTTGGACGGCACCGGGGATGACCGCGTTCCAGTCCGGGCCGCGAGCGACGAGCGCGATCACGCACATGCCTGCGCACACCGCGGTCGTCGATCCCCAGTCCGCCAGCAGTCCTTCGGGTGTGCGCGTGTAGTTGTGCACCGCCTGCGCGGTCATGCAGGCGGCGAGCAAGCAGGCGAAGTGCGGGGTGCGGACGCGCCTGACCGACCACAGCCATATCGCCACGCCCGCGACGAACAGGTGCCAGCGGTGCAGGCCGAATCCGTCCACGACGGCCCGGTAGTCCTCGACCGGGTCGGCGATGCGGATCGGCCACTGGGCCAGCGCAACGATCACCGCCGCCCAGAGCACGACCACCAGCCGACGCCCGTGGCCCCAGCGGCTCTTGTAGAGCAGCGCGGCCGCGGTGAACCCCATGAGCTGCAGGGGAACGGTCCAGTGGGAGCCGTCGACGAACGGGTAGTACTGCGGTTTCCAGTGCCACAGCATCAGCAGGTTCCAGCCGAGATCGGCTGCGGTGGGAACGAACCAGCCCTCCACCGGGAATGCGCGCAGCACGAGGAAGATCACGACTGCCGCGGCGAGGAACGGGGGCAGCAGCCGAGCGACGCGTCCCCACCAGTAGCGCAACGCCGATCCGCGGCCGATCGTCACGCAGGCGAAATACGCCGAGACGACCAGCAGCAGGCTGGCCCCGACCTGGTACGGGAACACGAAGGCGCGGGGCTGCAGCTCGGGGTGCAGGTAAACGCTGAGGAACGTCGCGTGGTACAGCATCACCAGCGCGACGCAACCGGCGCGTACGAGATCCCAACTGATCTTGCGGCGGCTCCCGCCGCGCGGTCCGGGCACTGCTGCCACGCGTTGCCTCTTCTCTGGTCCCTTCCCGGATCGGCAGTCGCCTGCGGCGAGCTGGCTGGTCACCGGTCGGGGTCCTCGCTGGCTCGGATGGTCTTCAGAGACATCGGAAACCAGCTGCGGTTGCTGGACTTCATCCCGGCGGTCGCCGTGTTCGAGGACGGGCGGTGACGCGAACCCCGCACCGCGCCACCGCCTCTGCTCCCACCGTCACCCACGCGGACCAACGCCACCATCCGGTCCAACACCCATCTCTGCGGGAGGCGAACCTGTAGCGGCAACCAGCGCCACCCGCGCACCGCAGCGGAGTTTGAGTGCTGCCACCGATGGACGCCGACGCCACTGACACCCCAACCTGGCATCCAGATGGCCAGGCGCTGGCCAAGGCACGGGCCGACTCACACGAAAGGGTCAGGTGGGTGATAGTGGAGGCAGCGACGGGTGAGGAGGTCGGGCGACGTGTCCCTGTTCTGGCGGGTCTTCCTGCTGAACGCTGCGGTGTTCACGGCGGCGGTGATCCTGCTGCTGCTGAGCCCGGCCACCGTCTCCACCCCGGTCCTGCCCGCCGAGGCCCTGATCTTGGCCGCTGGGCTGGCCGCCATGCTCGTCGCCAACGCCCTCCTGCTGCGCATCGGCTTCGCCCCGCTACGGCGGCTCACCGGCGCCATGACCACGATCGACCTGCTGCGCCCCGGTTCCCGCGCGACGGTTACCGGCCACGGCGGTATCGCGGAGCTGATCAGGGCCTTCAACGCCATGCTTGACCGGTTGGAAATCGAACGCGCGACCAGCAACGCCCGCGCGCTGTCCGCGCAGGAAGCCGAACGCCGCCGCATCGCGCAGGAGCTCCACGACGAGGTTGGCCAGAGCCTCACCGCGGTCCTGCTCGAACTCAAGCGCGTCGCGGACCAGGCACCCGAGTCCGTGGCCGCCGCGCTGCACAACGTCCAGGAGACCACCCGGGACAGCCTCGACGAGATCCGCCGCATCGCCCGTCGACTCCGCCCCGGCGTTCTCGAAGAGCTCGGCCTCGCCAGCGCTCTCAAGTCGTTGGCCAGCGAGATTCCGGGCCACAGCGGGCTTTCCGTGCGCTGCAGGTTGGACAGCGACCTGCCCGAACTCGGCGACGCGGCCGAACTCGTCGTCTACCGCGTGGCCCAGGAGAGCATCACCAACACGGTGCGCCACGCCGACGCCGGACACCTGGAGCTCTCCCTCCAGCGTAGGAAGAGATCCTCAAACTGGTCGCCGAGGGGCACTCGTCCAAGGAGATCGCCGACATGCTGGTCATCAGCGTCAAGACCGTCGAGCGCCACCGGGCCAACCTGATGCGGAAGCTCGGCCTGCGCGATCGGCTGGAACTCACCCGCTACGCGATCCGCACCGGCCTGATCGAACCCTAGCCCGGTGGCGACGGCGATGATGGAGTGCTGTGGCCGCTGGTAGTAGTTGCGTTGAGATTGCTGGGTGAGGCGTTCTGGCGGCAGGCGATCGACTCCTACCGCGAGAACCGGCGACTGTGGTTGGCCTCGGTCGATCACTCGCCGCGCGTGGGCGCACGTTGTCCTTTCGGCCACCCAGCGCCTGGCCACAGGCGGGGTTCAGACTCGATCTGGCGGGACGGCGTGCAGGGCATGCACTTCAGTTCGCAGTTGGCGAACTTCGTCGAGCAGTTGCCGCAGCGTTTCTTCGTCGTCCGGGTCGTGGCCGTGTTCCCGGCCGACTTGGGATTCCATGGCGCTGACGGCGACGGCTGAGAAAGCGATTGGTAGCGGTCAGAATTCGTCGGCGTCGGCGTCTCGCTGGCGGCCGGGAGGCGGGGTGAGCACTGTTTCCGCAACGGTCACGCGTGGCAACAGCAATGATCACCGTTGCGGAGGCGCTTATGCCTCGTGCGCGACTCCCTCGGACAGATGCGCGTGAACGACCTTCCAGGTGCCGTCGATCCTGCGCAGCACGGCGGTGAACCGCGCATCGATCAGACCCTCGTCGAGCAGGTCGATCGTCGGTGTGTCGAAGACCCAGGCGAAGTCGCCGTGGACGAAGCCCTGCGGGTTGGACGCCACGACCTCGCGCGGCTCGTATTCCCCCAGATGGCCTTGAAGCCGTTCCAGTGTGAGTCCTCCGTCTGGTCCGGAAGCGACCGTGTGCACGGCGTTCTCGTCCTCGGTCCACGAGTGTGCCGTGATGAACTCGATGTCGCGATGATGTCCCGCGGCCAACCACTCCTTGACCAGGTTCACGACCTCGGCCGGTGCCGTCGCCATTGCAGTCCTCCTCACCTGTCGGTGTGCGTGGTATCGGAAGGCGAGTGCTTCGGGCCGCGCACGCGGCGGCCGTTCTGCCAGACTTGCGCTATGCGCTCGCCGTAGCCGGTGAGGTCCAGCGGGTCACCGGCCACGAGCACGAGATCAGCGGCCTTGCCGGGTTCGACGGTGCCGATCACGTCGGCCAGCCCGAGCAGTCGTGCGGCCGACGCGGTACCCGCCTTGATCGCTTCCAGAGGGGGCATTCCGGCCTCGGCCAGCAGCGCCAGCTCGTCGAGGTTGTCCCCGTGCGGGAACACACCGCTGTCGGTACCGAAGGCGATCGGCACACCGGCGTCTACCGCGCGGCGGATCGACGCCAGGTGCTCGTCCGCCACCGCCTGTGCCTTCTCCAGCACCGCGGGCGGGAGCCGGGTCATTCCGGCGTCAACATCCCGCAACAGCGCACGACCCGCGATCAACGTGGGCACGAGCCACGTGCCGTTCGCGAGGAGCAGGTCGATCGCCTCGTCGTCCAGGTAGATGCCGTGCTCGATCGAGCGGACCCCGGCGCGCACCGCGTTCTTCACCCCGGCGGCGCCTTGGGCGTGGGCCATCACGCCGAGTCCGGCCGCGGCGGCTTCGGCGACGCAGACGGCGATCTCCGCCGCGGAGAAGTGCGCGTGTCGCGGATCATCGCTGGTGGAAAGGACCCCGCCCGACGTGCAGATCTTGATTACATCCGCGTCGGCACGCACGAGTTCCCGAACTCGCCTGCGCATCTCGTCGGGTCCGTCGACGATCATGTCGGGGCGTCCGGGGTGCGGCACGAGCAGCCGTACGGTCTCGCCGCTCGCGCTCCAGCCATCGGTGTGCCCGCCGGTCTGGCCGAGGACCGTGACGGCGGTGCGCAGCCGCGGGCCTTCGATCAAACCATCGGAGAGGGCCTTCTTGATGCCAGCGTCGGCGCCTCCCGCGTCGCGAACCGTGGTCACCCCGGTGCCCAGCGTCATCGCGAGGTTCCGGGCCGCCGCGTAGAACTGGTACGAGAACGGCTCGTGTTGCATGCGGAACGGATCGACGCCGGAGAACACCACGTGCACATGGCAGTCCACAAAGCCCGGCAGGATCGTCAGCCCGGTGACGTCGACCTCGTCATCGGCGTCCAGCCCGGTACCGACCTCGGCGATGCGCCCGGCATCGAGGACCACGTCACCGTCGGTGGGCGCCGCGCCGGTGCCGTCGACGATGCGGCCGCCGCGCAGTACCGTGCGCGTCATCGCGCCGCTCTCGTATTCGCTTCCACGGGCAAACTCGCTTCCACGGGCGAGAAGTCGACGTCGTAGCCGAACCGTCGCGGGCCCGCCGCGCGCAAACCCACCTCGGTGCGCCACCGGTCGTCACACGGCAGCCCGATCACCGCCACGCGGTAGCCGTAGCGCATCTCCTCCGCCGGAATCGGCGCGCCGCTGTCCAGTTCCAAAGCCATCAGCAGATCGGGAGTTGTGGCCACGATCCGCCCGTCCCGGGCGCCCACCAGGTATTCGTTGCGGAACCGGAGCCGAAACTCCTGGCCTTCGAAATCGTCCAGTCCGCACAGCACGGCCTCACCGACGGTCCAACCGCCCTCGGTGGCTCGTTCGACACCGACGACCTTGCCGTCGAAGAGCCGGGCGCCGCGCTGCTCGGCGACCACCGCGTCCACGGGTGACTCGTGGCGAGCCCGTGCCGTGCGCACCACCTCGCCCAACCGCGTGGCCAGGCTCAGCGCGCCGCGAACGAGCCATTCCTTGGCTTGAGCGCCGGTCATGGGATAGAGCGCCGACATCATCACGCAGCCGGACGTGATCATTGCCGCGCGGGCGATCCGGTCCGCCCAGTCGCTGGACTCGGTCGTGAGCACGATCCGATTACCATGCTCGTCCACAAGGGACAGTGGCGTCGTCGAGGCGCCATAGAGCGCAGGGGTCACCAGATCGAGCGAGGGGAACGCCCGGCCCATGCCGTCGGCGTCGAGCATCGGGATGCCGCGCAGCGCTGCGGCCGTCACGGGTATGACGGCGTTCAGGCCACCGGCCTCCGCGGGCGCGATGTGCGTGAACCGGTATCCCACGTGGTCTTCCAGCGCTTCGAGCGCTGCCACCACTTCGCTCGCCCGAGGCAGCTTCTCGACCACCACGCTGGGCGCGCCCATACTCGCGACGAAGGCGATCCTGGCGTCGTCGGGAACTTCGGCGACGTCGAGCAGGGGGACCGGCCCGTGGTCGCGAATGGACCGGCGCGCCATCAGCTTGCCGATGTAGGGATCGCCACCCCCTCCGGCCGCGAGGATCGTGGCGCCCACCACCAGGTCGTCGAGCACTGACTCATCGAGCTGCATGCGCCTGCTCCCTCTCCGACGTGACGAACGAGCCGATGTCGCCGACGGCCCGCACCCGGACGCGCGTCGCGTGCGGCAGGTAGGCGAGGGGGAGATCCTCCTCGTCCACGATCCGCACCGTCGATGCGACGGCACCGGCCTCGACCGCGCGCGAGTGCGCCTTCTGCCGCGCCTCGGCGAGAACGTTGTCGCGAGTGCGTTCGGCGAGCGAGAAGATCTGGTCGACCTCACCGCCCACGTTCGCCGTGGCCGCCCCCACCGCGTTCGCGACCGGCGCATGGTTCGGCCGAAGCACGGCGGCGACGCCGGGCATCGGCTGGCCGACCACAAAAGCACCGCCGCCCACGGCGATCACCGGAATCTCCGCGGCGCTGAGCTTCGCGCGTTCCACCGCCTCGGCGATGCGGCGCTGCACGTGGTCCATCACCCGGCCGACGAAGGCGGCGTCGAGATCGCCGACCAGTGCGGCGTCACCGACTTCGGCGAGCCCTGCTGCGACGGCGACGTCGGTGAGGGTGAGCGTGTCGCCGCCGAACACCAGCGCCCGCCTGGTCAGGTCGTGCCCGACGCTCTCCGGGCCCACCGTCACGTGGCCATCGCGCTCCCCGACCAGGCTGCCACCACCGAGCCCCAGCGAGACGACGTCGGGAATCCGGAAGTCGGTACGCACTCCGGCAAGCCCGATCGCGATCGCCGACTCGCGGGGGAACCCGCCCTGCATGAGACCGACATCGGTGGTGGTGCCCCCGACGTCGACCACGATGCAGTCCTGCTCGGCCGCCTCGAACGCCGCGCCGCGCATCGAGTTCGTCGGTCCGGAGGCGATGGTGAGGATCGGGAAGGCGCGCGCCAGCTCCAGGTTCATCACCGTGCCGTCGTTCTGCGACAGGAAAAGCGGTGCGTCGAGCCTCGCGTCGGCGAGGGCACCGACGAATCCGTCCACTACGCGGTCGGCCAACGGACGAAGTGCGGCGTTGAGCACGGCCGCGTTCTCCCGTTCGAGGATGCCGAGACGGCCGATCTGGTGGGACAGCGTGACCGACCCGTCGGGATGGACCTCGCGGATGGCCGCCCGGACCGCTTCCTCGTCGCCTGGGTTCACGGGCGAGAACGTGGAGCTGACCACGAACTCGCTGTCCGCGCTCGCCCCGCGCGCAATGGCGCGAACGGCTTCGGTGTCCAACCGCCGCAGGGGTTCGCCGGTGAACTGGTGGCCCCCGCCGACGACGTGCACCTCGGCCCTGACCGCATCGGCGAGTCGCGTCGGCCAATCCACGAGCGGTTCGAGCGTCTGCGGCGGTGTCGCCACCCGGATCACCACGACCGGAGCCAGCCGCCGGGCCTCGACCAGGGCATTGACGAACTGGGTCGTGCCGATGACCACCGCGTCGACCTGGCCCGGCTCAGCGTGCGGCGCTACGTCGCTCAATGCCGTGACGACTCCGGTGAGCACGTCGGCCGTGGTCTCGGTTTTCGTCCACGCGACGATCCGGTCGCCGTCCAGCACGATCGCATCGGTGTTGGTGCCTCCGACGTCGATTCCAATGCGCATCGAAGTCCCTTCCGGACCGGTCGGGGTCTGACCACCACTAATATCCAGTAAGTAGAACAAAAATCCAGTAAACTGAACTTGGCGGGAAGCGTACGAGCCCGATCCGATCAGGTCAACAGGCAGAATCCACTAAATCAAACTTCCTTCCAGGAAACTGGACGCTTCGGGTATCGTCTGCGCCATGTCAGCCGGGCCGAGGAAGCCTCCCGACGAGGCGACTCCCGAGATCGGACCCAGCCTGCGCGCGCTCCGCAAGCAACGGGGGCTCTCGCTGCAGCAGGTCGCGTTGGCGACCGGCATCTCGAAGTCGTTCCTGTCCCTGGTGGAGAACGGCACGAATGACATCACCTTCGGTCGGTTGCACCGGTTGCTCACGCTGTACGGGGTGGACCTCGCGGACTTGTTGCCGACCCGGGAACCGACGGACGACATCGTGGTGCGCGGGACAGCGCGCCGCCACCTCTACAGCCCCGCGCCCGGGATGGACGTTTTCATGGCCTCACCCGACACGCGGCGAAACCTGCTGGCGGGGATCGCGGTGCTCGCCCCGGGGGCATGGATGACGGAGGACTCGACGCACGACGGCGAGGAGTGGGTGCACGTCGTCAGGGGCACGGCCGAGCTCGTGCTCGACGACGGAGAGACGACCGTGGAACTCCTGGCCGGTGACAGTGCGTACCTCCGCGCCGGTCGGCGGCATCGACTCGGCAACCCGTCGGCACACGAAGCCGAGGTGATCACCGTGCTGGCCCAGGGCTAGCTGGCCGCTGCGTGCGACTCGGCGGCCAACGGTTGCGGCGACTACGCCTCATACGAACCGTGGAAGCGGGGAACCCCAGGGGACACAGCCTCAGCCCATGGGGGAGGCCGCGATGGGCCACTTCATTCGAGATCGTACGACTGCGCTGGCCAGCGTCGGGTTGGCCGGTGGTGTGCTGGCTCTCGTTGCCGCATGCGTTCCCAGTGGAGAAGTTGCGGACGGCAGCGGAGTTGGGACACCTCCACCGCCGACGACGGCTCCACCGGTCACCGGCGTTGTCGTTGTGGTCCAGACCCATGAGGTGCCGAACCTGGGTACCGTGCTCACTGGTCCGGACGGTCGCACGGTGTACCTGTTCGACAAGGATTCCAGCCCGCAGTCGACATGTCTTGCCGGGTGCGCGAAAGATTGGCCGCCACTGACCACGACCGGTCCGCCTGTTGCTGGTGCGGCCGTGAACCCCGCTCTGCTGACCACGAGCAAACGCCCGGACGGCAGCACGCAGGTTGTCTACAATGGACATCCGCTGTACTACTACATCGGTGATGAGCTGCCCGGCCAGGCCGATGGTGGGGGCCTGTATTCCGACGGGGGAAACTGGTACGCGGTCTCGCCTGCTGGGGACAAGATCGAGCAACGCTGAGGTTCGTGCCCGCACGCGGTCTGTCTGCCCAAACCCGCAGGTCACGTAACGTGGTTAACCCATTGAGCCCCACGAGGTTCAATGGGTTGGCGCGACACCGCTCGGTTCCTGGGCATCGGGAAGACGACCTGATCTCGTTCGCCCGCCGCAACCTACGGTTTACACGCAGTCACCGGTGGACTTGGCGCTTGATCTCGACGCGGTCAGTGTATGCAGTATACAATCATGATGATGGTGTTGCCCCCAGGCGGCCCTACCGAAGGGAACGGAGGCTCGCGCACTCATGTACTCAGTCACGGACCCGGCCACGGGTGAACTGATCGAGGAGCTCCCGAACACGACCGACGAGGAGGTCAGGGCAGCGATCGATCGCGTCCACCGCGGGTACTCCTCGTGGCGGCGTCGGCCGGTCGCTGAACGCGCGGAGATCG
Organism: Saccharopolyspora antiqui; assembly: GCF_052246905.1. Taxonomy (NCBI): domain Bacteria; kingdom Bacillati; phylum Actinomycetota; class Actinomycetes; order Pseudonocardiales; family Pseudonocardiaceae; genus Saccharopolyspora; species Saccharopolyspora antiqui. The sequence continues at coordinate 216,141 of NZ_JBQQBO010000010.1, read as the reverse complement.
TGGCGCGCGCGGCGGAGTTGTTCGCCGAGCGGGCTGACGACTTGGCCGCGATCATGACGTTGGAGATGGGCAAGCGGATCAACGAAGGCCTCGGCGAGGTCGGCATCGTCGTCGACATCTTCGAGTACTACGCGAACAACGGTCCGGCACTGCTGGCGGACGAACCACTGGCGCTCAAGAGCGGCAAGGCGGCCATCGCCAAGGAGCCGATCGGCGCGCTGCTCGGCGTCATGCCGTGGAACTTCCCCTGCTACCAGGTCGCCAGGTTCGTGGCGCCGAACCTCGTGCTCGGCAACACGATCCTGCTCAAGCACGCCTCGATCTGCCCTCGATCGGCGGCCGCGATCGAGGAGGTGCTGCACGACGCTGGCGTGCCCGACGACGCGTACGTGAACGTCTTCGCGTCCAGCAGGCAAATCCCATGGGTGCTCGCGGACCCGCGCATCCGTGGGGTGTCGCTGACCGGCAGCGAGCAGGCGGGCATCTCCGTCGCCGCCGAGGCGGGGAAGAACCTGAAGAGATGTGTCCTGGAGCTGGGCGGGTCCGACCCGCTGATCGTCCTGGACACCGATGACATGGATGAGACCGTCAAGGTCACCGCGACGGCCCGGATGCGCAACTGCGGCCAGTCGTGCAACGCGCCGAAGCGGATGATCGTGATGGGCGACATCTACGAGGAATTCGTCGAACGGCTGACCAAGCGCGTCGCGGAGTACTACGTGCCCGGTGACCCCGCGGATCCTGCCACGACGTTGCCGCCGCTGGCGTCCATCGCAGCGGCCGACGAGGTAGCCGCTCAGGTCGAGACCGCGGTCCAACAGGGTGCGACACTGCGCGCCGGTGGAAACCGGATCGGGCCCGGCGCCTACCTGGAAGCCACCGTCCTTACCGATGTGACACCGGAGATGAACGCCTACTACGAGGAAATCTTCGGTCCGGTCGTTCTGGTGTTCCGCGCGGAGACCGAGGACGAGGCGATCGCGATCGCCAACGACTCGCCGTTCGGGTTGGGCGCCAGCGTGTTCGGCACCGACCCGGACCGGGCGCGCCGCGTCGCCGACCGGATCGAGGCGGGCATGGTGTACCTGAACAAGTCGGGTGGATCCGTGGCCGACCTGCCGTTCGGCGGGATCAAGCGCTCCGGCATGGGCCGGGAACTCGGCCCGCTCGGCATCGAAGAGTTCATGAACAAGAAGTCCATCCGCCTGTAGTCGACCTCGACGAGGTCTGCTGCGGATGGTGTGCACTCGGTGGATCGTCAAGTCGGGCTTTCGGTTGGCTGAGGTGCTCGTGGAATGCGGCGGTGCGTTCCGCTCGGCGTGACCGCGGTGGTCGGTAACCGGCCACCGCGAAGCGGCGCAACTCGGTCAACTGAGCATCGAGGCGCACCTCTCCGGGCACACTTCCACATCTCATTGCCTTCCGGCAGCAGAACGAGCTGGATATTCGTTGCGTGGCAATGAGTCCTTCCATTCGGAACACGTGCCCGGTCCGGGCAACAGCTTCATCGCGGAGTCGGCAACTTGACGACAAGCTGGCCCAACCTTCTGGATCGCTAAGCCGACAGTGAGCACGTACTGAGCGGGAGGTCTCATGGCGAAGGTTCAAGATACCGCGAAGAAGCTCGTCAAGCGGTTGCGTTTCTGGTTGCGCGTCGTCGGGCTGGTGTTCGCCGCGTTCCTCGTCGCCGTGGTCGTGGTCGCGGTGTTCATCGCGCAGGACCCGTCCCGTGCCGCCAATGGGGTCAACGGGGTTCTTTCCGCTCTCGACGATGGGGCCAAGGCTGTCGTGCACGCGCCGATCGCTTTCTTCCAAGCCTTGCTCAGCTTCGTTGACCAAGTGCTCAACTGACGTCAGCTCTCCGGGAAGAGAATTCCTTTCCACACCGGGACCATCGCGGCGACCGAGACCGGTTAGACCGCCGCGAGGGCCTGGGTCGGGCTCAGGTGCGCGGCGCGGGTTGCCGGGTAGAGGCCCGCGACGAGGCCGGTGGCGATCGCCGCCGCGAGACCTCCGCCGACCGCGACCCATGGCAGGGTGACCGGCAGGCCCCTGCTGAGCGAGTAACCCACGCACACCGCGAGGCCTGCCAGGACCCCCAGTGCGCCACCGATGGTGGACATGAGCGCCGACTCGGCGAGGAACTGCGCGCGGATGTGGCTCCGGGTGGCGCCGAGGGAACGGCGCATCCCGATTTCACCGCGGCGTTCCAGGACCGAGATGATCATCGTGTTGGCCACGCCGATCCCGCCCACGAGCAGCGCCACCGCGCCCAGGCCGAGGAACAACTGGTCGAACGCGGAGCGGGCGGCCAGTTGTGCGGTCAGTGCGTCCGAAGGCCTGCTGACCGCCACGTCCTGCGGGTTCTCCGGATTCGCGGTGGCCGCGAGCACCGCTCGCACCCTCGCGACGGCGTCGTCGTCGGACCGTTCGTAGATCGTCGTCGGGCGGCCGCCGAAGCCCAGCTCCGCCTGGGCGACCGGCCAGCCGATCAGTGCCGCGCGGTCGATCTCCGGCGCCAGCGGCAGCGGTTCCAGCAATCCGGTCACGGTGAACCAGCGGTTGCCCAGGTAGACCTGATCGCCCGCGGAGCCGATACCGAGCCGCGCGGCGGCCACCGATCCCAGGACCACCGCGGGATAGCGTTCGGTCGCCGGGGTGAGGAACGAACCTTCGGCCACCGAACCGCCCAGGGTGCCGAGGAGATCCAGGCGGGACGCGAGCACCGCGATGCCGTTGGTGTCGGCCGGGTCGATCTTGTCCGTGCGCCGCACCGAATGGCCGGTCACCGCGCCCACCGCGCTGACCGACCGCACCCCGTCGATCCGGGCGACCATGGCGACCGACTCGGTCGGCAGTTCGGTCTGGCCGCCGAACAGATCCCGCCCCGGGGAAACGGTGAGCATGTTGGTGCCGAGGTTGCTGATCTGGGCGATCAGGCCGGCCTGGCTAGCCGCGCTGATGCCCAGTACCGCGACCATTGCCGTCACGCCGACCGCGATGCCCAGCAAGGACAGCGCCGCGCGGGCGGGTCGGCCGCGCAACCCGGATGTGCTCTCCCGCAACAGATCCGGCAGTCGCAACGCCGAGGGCGGCGGCAGCTTCCGCGTGGGCGCGCTCATCTGGCACGTGCCGAATCCTCGACCACCGAGCCGTCGAGGACGCGCACCCGGCGGGGCAGCCGGTCGGCCACCCCGGTGTCATGGGTGATCACCACGATGGTCGTGCCCTCCCGGTTGAGCCGGTGCAGCAGATCCAGGACGACCGCGCCGGAGGCGGAGTCGAGATTTCCGGTCGGTTCGTCGGCCAGCACGATCGCCGGATCCGCGACCAGCGCGCGGGCGATGGCCACGCGCTGCCGCTCGCCGCCGGACAGCTGCGCAGGCCGGTGGTCGAGCCGGTGGCCGAGGCCGACCCGGTCGAGCACTTCGGCCGCGCGCTCGCGGCGACGGCGGCCCGGCACACCGAGATACGTCAGCCCGGTCGCCACGTTGTCCACAGCGGACAGTGTGGCGCCGAGGAAGAACTGCTGGAAGACGAAGCCTATCCAGTGGGCGCGCATCGCCGAGAGCGTGCTGTCCCGGACCGCGGACACGTCGTGGCCCAGCACCCGGACGGTGCCGCTGGTGGGCGGGTCGAGCGTGCCCATCAGGTGCAGCAGGGTGCTCTTGCCGGAGCCGGAGGGGCCGACGACGGCCAGCAGTTCACCTTCCCGGACGCTCAGCGAGACGTCGGTCAGCGCGGGCACCCCGCCCTGGTAGACCTTGCTCACCCGGGTCGCTGTGATCATCTCGGTCACCGCGCGGGCACCTGCACCTTCATGCCTTCGGACAGGCCGTCGCCCGAGACTTCGACCTGGCCGGTGGCGAAAAAGCCCAGCCGCACCACGACCCGGCGCGCCGTCCACGACCCGTCTTCACCCGTTTCGATCACGTCGACCGCGTAGTCCCCGTCGGGCATCGCGAGCAACGCGACCAGGGGCACCGCCAGCACATCCCGGTGCGTGTCGCTGACGAACTCGACCGAAACCGGTGCGCCGTCGAGAGTTCCGGCCGCTTCCGGCCTGTCCAGGGTGATCCGCACCGGGATGGTCGCCGCCACCTCGTCGCCGCCCGCGTCGTGCGGCGCGGCGGTCGCCACGGTGCCGACGAACGCGATCTTCCCCGGTGTGAGTGCCCCGCCCGGCAGCAGAACCCGCACCGCCGCACCCGCGACGGCGAGGTTCTGCTGCGCGACGGGCATGTCCAAGGTGACCACGCGGGTGAGGCCGGACGCGGTCGCCACCACGGGAGGCAGTGGAGCACCGAGGGTCGCCCGGATCTCCACGATCCGCAGGTCCGCCGGTGCCACCACGACCTGGCCCGGCCGGACCTTTTCGTCGTCCGGCACGTTGAGCGCGCGCTGCCAGCGGCCGACGGCCGCGCCCACCGCGGCCGAGAAATGGTCGCTGTCCGCGAGATCTGGTCCGAAACCCAGGGCACGCAGGTTGGCGCGCAACAGCCGCACGTCCGGGCCGTCGTCAACGCCGACGGCAAGTTCGCGCCACAACGGGATTTCGCCATGCAGCAATGGAATCGGCCGGTTGTCCACCAGGTACACGCGCTCGCCCAGGCGTATCACCGCACCTTGCGCGGGCAGCCAGGTGGCGATGCCACCGCCCGGTGCGGCGGGAACCGGGAAGCTGCCGTCGAAACCGAGGGTTCCTGCCACCCGGGTGGTCTGAACCAGATCCGTCCGCGCCACCGCGGCGGTGGGCGGCACGGGTCGCGCACCCGCGACCGCGGGGCGGTCCGGGCGCAGCATCACGAAGGCCACCGCGGCGAGGACGACCACCCCGGCCAGGCCAGCCGCCCACCAGCGACGCTTACCTGCCACCGGGCTGCCCTCCGGTGCTCCGCGCGTCCCGGCGGCAGTCCTGCACCGCCTGCATCGCCTTCGGGTCCTTGGTGTCGAGATCGAGCCGCAACGGCTGCCCCGGCGCCGGGTCCTGCACTGGGAGGCCGTGCTCGCGCAGGCACCGGGCCAGCGCGACGGCGCGGTCCTGCGCCTGCGGGTCACCGGCGTTCTTGCCGCTGCCCTGGCCGAGGAAATGCCTGCAGGCGTCGACCGCGGCGGCCATCCCCGGATCGTTCTTGGCCTGGGCGGGCAGTTCGACGGTCTGCGCACCGGCTGGCGGGTCGGGCAGGGGAAAGCCCTGTTCGCGGACGCACTGGGTGAACCGGACGGGACCGTCGGCGGCCACCGGGGTCGCTGGGGTCGGCGAGTCACCGGATATCGGCGAACACGCAGCGAGCAGCGTCACGCCGAGCAGCACCGGCCCGACGAGGCGGACGGACAGCGAATTCAAGGCGAAGACCCTTCCTCCAGGGCGCGCGCCCTTCGCGCGCCACCCGGAAAGCTCTAGTCGGCAGCGGCTTTCCACGGCGTCTCGGTTCGCCGATACGCCGGTGAAACATCGCGACCGCTACCCTGACCGCAACGGGCTCGGGGGAGGACTGGGGAACGTGCGAGTGCTGGTCGCCGAGGATGAGCCCGTGCTGGCCGAGTTGATCGCCGAGGGCCTGCGCCGGGACGCGCTCGCCGTGGACGTCGCGCTTTCGGGGACCGAGGCGCTCGACCGGCTGGCGGTGAACCCCTACGCGGTCGTCGTGCTGGACCGGGACCTGCCCGGTGTGCACGGCGACGAGGTGTGTCGGCGGATCGTGGCGGGCCCGTGCGGGAGCCGCGTGCTCATGCTCACCGCGGCGGCGGCGAAACAGGACCTCATCGCCGGGCTTTCGCTCGGCGCGGACGACTATCTGGCCAAGCCCTTCGACTTCGACGAGCTGCTGGCCAGGGTCCGGGCACTGGGGCGAAGGCCGGCTGGCGTGCTCTCCCCGGTGTTGCGCCGTGACGACCTTGAGGTGGATGTGCCGCGCCACCAGGCAGTCCGGGGTGGACGGTACCTCGCATTGTCCAAGAAGGAGTTCGCGGTCCTGGAAATGCTGCTCGCCGCCCGCGGCGCGGTGGTCAGTGCGGAGAGCCTGCTGGAGAGCGTGTGGGACGAGAACGCCGATCCGTTCACGAACGCGGTCCGGATCACGGTCAGCAGGCTGCGGGCCAAGCTGGGCGATCCGCCGCTGATCGTGACCGTGCCCGGCGTCGGCTACCGGATCTGAGTGCCTGCGGCGGTGCGAGTTGATTAGGTGGGCCAAGCGGCTGGCGCCGCGTGAAAAACCAGATCAAGGACAGGTTCTGCGGCGGCGCCGTCACGGCGTCCGGCTGCGGCTGACGGTGCTCTACGGCGGACTGTGCCTGGCATCGTGCCTGGTGTTGCTGACCGTGGTGTTGCTGCTGTCCGGGCAGACGCTGGCGGGCGGTGTAGAAGTGGTGATCCGCGACGCGTTCGCCGGTGAGCGCCGCACGAACGTCACGGTGCTGCCCAAGCGGTCCGTGGCAGCCGCGCTGACGCCGGGCGAGATCAAGAGCCTGGCCGAGGACGTCCGGGACAAGGCGCTGCAGCAGCTCGTCATGCTGTCCGCGATCGCCGTCGGCGTGATGGTCCTGTTCGCCTCGGTGGTCGGCTGGTGGGCGGCGGGCCGGGTGCTGCGTCCGCTGCACACGATCACCGCGCAGGCCCGCAGCATGTCCGTGCGCAACATCCACGAACGCATCGCCCTCGACGGCCCGCTCGACGAGCTGCGCGACCTGGCCGACACGTTCGACGGCATGCTGGACCGGCTCGACCGCTCGTTCACCAGCCAGCGCCGGTTCGTGGCGAACGCTTCGCACGAACTGCGCACCCCGCTGGCGATCCAACGCGCGCTCATCCAGGTTCGCCTGACCGGCGCCGCACCCGGGGACATCGGTGGCATCCGCGACGAACTGCTCGCCGCCAACCGCAGGCTCGACCTTCTGCTGGAAGGGTTGTTGCTGCTCGCCCGCAGTGAGAACGGACTGCCGCAACGCCATCCGGTCGACCTCGCCGCGGTGGCCGAGCGCGTCGTCGGCGAAGCCCTGGCCAGCGGTGGCCCCGCCAGCATCCGAGGCGAGGTGGTCGTGGCCCCGCTGACGGTCCTCGGCGACGAGACACTGCTGACCCAGCTGCTCGGCAACCTGGTCCGCAATGCCGTGCAGTACAACGTCCCCGACGGCTGGTTCACGCTCCGCCTGAGTACCGATGGCACCATCACCGTCGCCAACAGCGGCCCGGTCGTCCCATCGGACACTGTGGACGGTCTGTTCGAGCCGTTTCGCCGCGGCGCGGCCGAACGGCTCGCCAGCGGCCCCGGCGCGGGCCTCGGGCTGGCGATTGTCCGGTCCATAACTGAAGCCCACGACGGCACCGTCACCGCCACCGGCCGCGCGAACGGCGGCCTCGACGTGACCTTGCGACTCCCGGTGTACCGGCCCGGCCGGACCTGAACCGGTCCCGGGTCCTGACGCCCGCCGATCAGTTTGGCCGTCCCGAGCGCCTGATCCGGCGATCTGCGCCGCAGCGCCCTGACAGGTCGGGGGCGGTTCTTCGTCCTGGCCCATGGGGGCAGAACGAGGACACGTTCGCGGCCCCTCAGTCGAGACAGAACTCGTTGCCCTCGATGTCCTGCATCACGATGCACGACTCTTCGTTGCCATCGGCAGGCAGTAGTCGCACGCGTACCGCGCCGAGCGCGACGAGTCGTGCGCACTCGGCCTCAAGTGTGGCGAGGCGCTCTTCACCCACGAGCCCGGTGCCGACCCGCACGTCAAGATGCAGCCGATTCTTGACGACCTTGCCTTCGGGAACGCGTTGGAAGAACAGTCGCGGGCCCACACCTGAGGGATCAATGCAGGCGAACGCTGAACCCTGATGCTCAGGCGGCAGCGAGCGATCGAAATCGTCCCAAGTAGCAAACCCCTCCGGTGGCGGCGGTACGACGTACCCCAACACCTCGCACCAGAAACGAGCGACGCGCTCAGGTTCTGCGCAGTCGAAGGTGACCTGGAACTGCTTGACCAACGCCATCGGTCCACCATAGTGGCGCGTGCTGTTCACCGAGACCCCGGATGTCATCGCCGCGCGGGTCGAGGTCTCGCGTGACATGAGTTGGTGAGATATGGGACGAGGCCCGTTTTGTCCTTGTTCGCTTGGTGGTCCGGACTTCGAGTCGCGACCGCATTCACAAATTCGTCCGAACCAACCACGAGACGCGGACGGCACACCCATACTCGGCAGGGTTGATCTTCGTAAAAGGAGAGTCATGACCAACCCGCCAGGGCCGTCTTCGGCGTCGGACGGGACGCACCATCCGCCGGAATCGCGCAGCAACGGTCTGGCCATCGCATCGTTGTGCGTTTCGGTGGCCGGGCTCGTCACCTGCTACGGCGCTATCCTACTAGGACTGATCGGAGCGATCCTCGGGCACATCGCGCTGGGAACGATCAAGCGCAACCCAGGTCACTACCGCAACCACGGCGTGGCACTCGCTGGCGTCATCGTCGGCTGGATCGCCTTCGGTCTCGTGGGCATCGGCCTGTCCTTCTTCCTCATCACAGCGCCCAGCCAATCCGCCGACATCCTCAGGACCGTCTTCGGCGGCTAGGTGACTGCGAGTTGATCAGGGCGAACGCGGGCACGTGCTCACTGACAGTGGGGGACTGCAACTGACCACGGGGATCTCAGCGGTCAACACCCCGGGCGCGCTGGCGCTCAAGCCGCTGGTCAACGGCATTGCTGGGGCCGCCGCATCGTAGCCACCCGCGGCGCGCTGGGCGCATTGAACCCGCAGCAGTTCGAGGCCGTGCTCGCGCACGAGCGCGCGCACCTGCGCGGTCGCCATCACTTCGTGCTGATGATCAGCGCAGGAGTCGCAACTGCTCGCGTTTCTCTGTTGAGACTCCCCGCCGCAGTGCGATGGTGGGTTGAACGCTCTGACGATGCCGGTATCGCTGTGACCGAAGGGATGGCGAGCACCGTGTCACCATCCAACGACGGGAACGGCTCAAAGCCGGAACCGTCGAACGGCTCGCAGCCACCAAATGCCGACCAGCCGGTACCCAGCGGAATTGAGGTTGATATCGCTGCTCGGCCAGACCTGCGGACCTTGCTGGATGTCGATGACCGCATCGACCAGCCCGACAGTAGCGGTCAGGCCGCAGGCGGCGGCGAACAGCCGTAGATCCTGATCTGTCGTGTCAGCGAGGCTTGTCCTGGCTGGCCTGGGACCGGTCGTCACTTGCCGAGCAGGTCGTGGATCGCTTGCAGTACGGCGTCGGGTCGGCGCCAGTGGATGGAGGCGTGTCCGGCGCCGTGGACGAGGCGGTTTTCGCCGCGCGGGACCGAGGCGGCCAACGCGTCGCCGAGCCGCCGCTTGCCGTCGATCTCCGCGCGCAGCAGCGCCTCGGACTCACCGATCAGCACCGCCTTCTTGAAATCGTCGATATCCATGGCGGTGAGGACGATCAGCGGCACGTCGGGCAGCGGCCCCGCTTGGCGCATCTCGTCGAGGAACCGGTCGCGGTACGGCACCAGCCGGTACCCGTCCATGATCCATTCAGGGCTGACGTGGCGCTCGACGAGCGGCTCGCGGATCTCCTCCGGCCAGTCCGCCACCATCCGCGCGAACAGTCCGCGGTAGAGCTGGACGGCCTCTTCCGGCAGCTCGTCGGGCAGCTCCTGGTCGGGGTCCCAAGCGGCCCGCATCTCGGTCAGCTCCCGGGGCATGTAGGCGTCGTAGTCCTCGTGGTCGGTCTCCATCAGGACCAGGCCGGCCACCTCGTCGGGAAAGCGCGTCGCGTAGTGCCGGGCGAAGGGGCCACCGAGGGAGTGACCGACCAGCACGTAGGGGGCGGGCACGTCAGCGGCGCGCAGCAGCTCGCGCAGTTCGTCGGTCACCTCGGCAGAGGTGAGCGGCACGGTGACCCGGTCGCTCCACCCCGTCCCGGTCCGGTCGTAGACCACGCTCGTGGTGAGCTCGGCGGCTTTCTCCTGGACGTTCCAGTAGTCCAGGCCGACTCCGCCTCCCCCGGGCAGGAACACCACTGCCGGGCTCCCGCTGCCCGAGCGGTGCAACAGCAACCGTCGGCCCTCCACCTCGTAGTACCGCCCCAGCGGCGGTTGCTCCTGCATCGCTGCCTCCCGTGTTCCCAGTTTTGGGAACAGTACCAGATATGGGATCGTGCCCTGGTGGACACACTCGACCTGCTCTTGCACCCGGTGCGGTTGCGCATCGTGCACGCCATGTCCGGGGGGCGCACCCGCACCACCTCCGAACTGTGCGCGCGCCTGCCCGACATCCCCAAGACCACCCTGTACCGGCACGTCGGCTTGCTGGCCGAGGCGGGGGTGCTGGAGGTGGCGGGCGAGCAGCGGGTGCACGGCGCCGTCGAGCGCCACTACCGGCTGCGCCGGGAGCGGGCGAAGATCGGCCGGGAGGCGGCCGCGTCGATGTCCCCGAACGATCACCGCCACGTGTTCGCCGCGGCCATGAGCGTCCTGCTCGCCGAGTTCAACGCCTACCTCGACCGGGAGAACGTGGACCCGACCGCCGACTCGGTGGGTTACACCCAATTCCAGCTCTGGCTCAGCCAGGACGAGCGTGCCGAGCTGATCGACGAGCTGGTCGCCGCCATCAAGTCCAGGTTGGACAACAAGCCCGCGCCGGGCCGCAGCCCCCACCTGCTGAGCCCGATCCTGTTCCCGACCGAGGAACCACCGCAGCACAACTGACGGCCGACGAAAGTCCGACACACAGCGAGATCACGATCTACAGACACAGCGACTGGCCGTCTGGTTCACAGCGGTGCGCGACACGATTAACCGAGCCGTCGGATACTTCACCGCGACCGCCCGAATCGTCGGTGTCTATTACCGCCAGTAGTAGCGGCCGTTGGCCGTCCAGGGGGTTGGGGCGTACTGGACGATGCGGAACGCCAGCCCTTTGCCCTTGGCGATGAACTGGTCGCGGCGCAGTTTCTCGCGCAGCAGCCCGTCGTGGTGCTGGTTGTCGTCGAGCCACCGCTCGTACTGCTTCAGGCAGCGTTGCCCGGAGTGGTACAGGTTCGAGCACGGCCCAGGTGGGAACCACAACTGCTCGTGCCGGAACCGGATCACCGTCCCGGACGATTCCTCGGTGATGGTTCCCTCGGCGATCAGGCACACGATCGACGAAGGGACCTGCCACGGCACGTAGTGCTGCCGATCCCCGTCTGAGGGGATCGACTGCTTGTTCGTGCAGTCGAGCCCGTCGCCGATTACCTCCGAGTCGACGCGCTGCCGGTAGTAGGTGCCGTTGTCGGACCAGCCGTCCAGCAGCATCCAGCCGCCGGACTGGATGAACCGTTCACTGCCGTCGGGCGGCCACGTTGCAGGATCGCCCCATGCCAAACGGGATTCCGCGGTGCCCTCCTGCGGTGACCACGTCCACTGGTTTCGCCAACCGTTCTGGTCGTGCTGGTTGCTGTCCTCAGCCCAGAACTGGCCACCGGAGTGGACTCCGGCCATCGAGAAATCCGCGTAGGTCTCGGTGGCCGCGGTTGCCGGGGGCGACACGACCACACAAACGACCGCGGCCAGAACCAGCCGAGTCGCCCTCATGAGGCACGCCCCGACGACCGGGCAGGAAGCACTTCAGGGCGCGGCATCCACGGAGAACTCATGACCGGGTCCCACACCGGCGGGCCGACATCGGGTGCGCGGGAAGCAGCTCGCCGCAACCCGCCACGTCTCGTAGGGCGAGTGCGGTTACCGAGGCGCGGCAGGGCCGCCGCTGGTCGCTTCTTGGGTTGTTCATCCGCTACTCCGCAGATCTGTCCACTGTGGTCGCGAAGGGCAGCAAACGGGCAGCATGCCGTACTATTCGACGCTATGCCTGGCTACCCATCGCGTGGTTGCCGCAGCCGGTTTGACCTGCGGTGGAGCCGCCGCGCTACACGGGGCTATGTGGTGCGCTGCGGACCTCGACCGCTGGCTTGGGACGAGACCATCAGGCTGGTAATGGCCGATGTCGCCGCCCGCGGGATGACTGCGGTGATCTCCTCGCACCTGTTCGGCGAGTCGCGGGAGGCGTGCGACCACCGCCGCCAGGCCAGCCGTTTGTCCATTTTTGTGGGGTCTCCACAACAGGGCGGCTGCGGCATGCGCGACGCGGCACATTGGTGTCGCCGACGGTGATCTAGCAGGGTATTGGGCAGGTGTAGGCGACGTTCGGAGCCCCGGGCGTCGCCTTCTGCGCGTGTTTGGGAGGCTTAGCCGGTGTTCAGTCGTGTCGCGATCGTCAACCGTGGAGAGGCCGCGATGCGGCTCATCCATGCCGTCCGGGATCTTTCGGCAGAAACCGGGACGAGGATCGAGACGGTCGCGCTCTACACCGACGTCGATCGCAACGCGACCTTCGTCCGTGAAGCTGACGTCGCCTACTCGTTGGGCTCGGCGTCGGCGCGCCCGTACCTCGACCACGCTGTGCTGGAACAGGCGCTGGTGGAGACCGGGGCCGACGCGGCTTGGGTCGGTTGGGGATTCGTCGCCGAGGACCCGGCGTTCGCCGAGCTGTGCGAGAAGATCGGCGTCACCTTCGTGGGGCCGAGCGCGGAGGCGATGCGCGAGCTCGGCGACAAGATCGGCGCGAAGCTGATCGCCGAGAAGGTCGGCGTCCCGGTCGCGCCGTGGAGCCGCGGCGAGGTCGCCACCCTCGAAGAGGCACTGCGCTCGGGCGATGAGATCGGCTACCCGCTGATGCTCAAGGCGACCGCGGGCGGCGGCGGGCGCGGCATACGCATGGTCGCCTCGCATGCGGACCTGGCGGACGCCTACGAGCGCACCAGCCAGGAGGCGCTGCGCGCCTTCGGCTCCGGCGTGGTCTTCCTGGAGCGCCTGGTCACCGGCGCCCGGCATGTCGAGGTCCAGGTCATCGCCGACGGACAGGGCACCGCGTGGGCGCTGGGCGTCCGGGACTGCTCGGTGCAGCGGCGCAATCAGAAGATCATCGAGGAGTCCGCCTCCCCGGTACTGGCGCCGGAGCAGATCGCCGAGCTGAAGGCGTCGGCCGAACGACTGGCGCTGGCCGTGGACTACCGCGGCGCCGGCACCGTCGAGTTCCTGTACCACCCCGGCGAGAAGCTGTTCGCCTTCCTGGAGGTCAACACCCGGCTGCAGGTCGAGCACCCGATCACCGAGATCACCACCGGCACCGACCTGGTCAAGCTGCAACTGCACGTGGCTGGCGGCGGCAAGCTCGAAGGCCCGCAGCCGGTCGAGAACGGCCACGCCATCGAAGCGCGGCTCAACGCCGAGGACCCGGACCGCGACTTCGCGCCCGCCCCGGGCCGCATCGCGCGACTGGTGCTGCCCGCTGGCCCCGGCATCCGCGTCGATACCGGCGTCAGCGAAGGCGACCGCATCCCAGCTGACTTCGACTCGATGATCGCGAAGATCATCGCCTACGGCCGCGACCGCGACGAGGCGCTGGGCCGACTGCGCCGCGCGATAGCCGAAACCACCGTGATCATCGAGGGCGGCGCGACCAACAAGAGCTTCGTGCTCGACCTGCTGCACCAAGCCGAGGTGGTTGACGCGAGCGCCGACACCGGCTGGATCGACCGCGTGCGCGCTGAAGGCCGCCTGGTCACCCACCGGCACTCCGCGATCGCCCTGGCCGCGGCCGCCATCGAGGCGTTCCAGGACGAGGAGGAGGTCAGCCGCCATCGACTGCTGTCCACAGCGCGCGGCGGACGCCCGCAGGTGCAGCACGAAAGCGGCCGTCCGCTGGGCCTCAAGCTCCGTGGTGTCGGCTACCGGGTGAGCGTGGCCCGCGTCGGGGAGAAGCGCTTCCGCGTCGGTGTCTCCGGCGGCGGCGACGTGCACTCGGCGGACGTCGAGATCGAGCAGTTCGACGCGCACAGCGGTCAGATCCTGGTCAACGGACACCGGTTCCGGCTGGTGTCGGCCACGCACGGCCCGATTCATCTGGTCGAGGTGGACGGCGTCACGCACCGGATCAGCCGCGACGAGGGTGGTGTCGTTCGCTCCCCGGCGCCCGCGCTGGTCGTGGCGACGCCGTTGTCGGTCGGCGATGAGGTCGAGTCGGGCTCGCCGATCCTGGTGCTGGAGAGCATGAAGATGGAGACGGTGCTGCGCGCGCCGTTCCGCGCCCGGGTCCGTGAGTGCCGGGTGTCGGTGGGCAGCCAGGTCGAGACCGGCGCACCGCTGATGCGCCTGGAGCCGCTGGCCGCCGAAGGCGCCGAGGAGGAAGCCGCGGACACCGGCGAGACCGTCAAGATCGACCTGCCCGCCGAACCGGCGGGGTTGTCCGCGGCCGACCGGGTCGAGCGCGGTCTGCAAGACCTGCGCAGCCTGCTGCTGGGCTTCGACGTCGATCCGCAGGACCGCAAGCGGGTGCTGTCCGGGTATCTGGCCGCACGGGGCGAACTCGGTGGCCGACCGCTGCCGGGCGAGTTGGACCTGCTCGCGTTGTTCGCCGATCTGTCGGAGCTGAGCCGCAACCGGCCGGGCCGTGAGTTCGAGGTGGAGCCGGACAGCCCGGTGCACAGCCCGCGCGAGTACTTCCACAGCTACCTGCAGAGCCTCGACGTCGAACGCGCTGGCCTCACCGAAGGGTTCCAGGCGAAGCTGAAGCAGGTGCTCGGGCACTACGGCATCGCTGACCTGGACCGCACGCCCGAGCTGGAGGCCGCGGTCTTCCGGATCTTCCTGGCGCAGCAGCGGATGTCGGCCGACGTCGCGGTCGTGTCGGAACTGCTGCGGCAGTGGCTGGCCGGGGCGCCGCCCGTCGAGTCGCTCAGCGAGCGCGCCGGGCTCGCTCTGGGGCGCTTGATCGAGGCCACGCAGGTGCGCTTCCCCGTGGTGTCGGACCTGGCCCGCAGCGTGGTGTTCCGCTGGTTCGCCCAGCCGCTGCTGCGCCGCAACCGCGCCAAGGTCTACGCCGCGGTGCGCGACGAACTGCGCTACCTCGACCGCAATCCGGACGCGCCGGACCGCGCCGAACGGATCCAGACCATGGTGGCCAGCTCCGAGCCGCTGGTCCGGCTGATCGGCCAGCGGATCGGGCGGCCCGGCCGGGACCACGCGCCGCTGCTGGAAGTGCTGACCCGCCGCTACTACGGCAACCGCGGGCTCTCCGAGGTCACCACGCGGGAGACCGCGGGCTGTCGATTCGTCACCGCCGAGCACACCAACTCCGGCGGCGTGACGCGCTTGGTCACCACCGCCGTCGACATCGCCGCACTGCCCGACGCCATCGGCGCGGTCGGCACGTTCGCTACCGACGTCGCCGAACACGGGCTGGTCGCCGACCTCTACGTCACGTGGGAGGGCCAGCCGGACGCCGACGCGATCGCGGTGCGGCTCGGACAGCTCCTCGCCGAACACCCGCTGCCCGCGAGCGTCCGCCGGATCACCACCACCGTCGCAGGCACCAGCGGCGCGGTGATGCACCACCACTTCACCTTCCTGCCCGACGGCGCGGGCTTCGCCGAGGACCGGCTGATCCGCGGCCTGCACCCGCAGATCGCGCAGCGCCTGCAACTGCAGCGGCTGCGCGAGTTCGACCTCACCCGGCTGCCGTCCGCGGACGAGGAGATCTACCTGTTCAAGGCCGTCGCGAAGAGCAACCCGGCCGACGAGCGGCTCTTCGCGATGGGCCAGGTCCGCGACCTGACGCCGCTGCGCGAGGCCGACGGTCGGCTGGTCGCGCTGCCCGCGGTGGAGGACGCGATCACCACGTGCCTCGACGCGATCCGCAACATCCAGGCGCAGCGCCCGCAGAACAAGCGGTTCGACACCAACCGGATCATGATGTACGTCTGGCCGTCGACCGAGCTGACCACCGACGAGCTCAACACGCTGGTCCAGCGCCTCCTGCCGACCACGGCGGGTACCGGGCTGGAGGAAGTCCAGTTCCTCGCCCGCCAGCGCACCGCCGCGGGTGAGCTGACCGAGGTAGCCGTGCGGATCACCCTGACCCCGGGGCGCGACGCGCGCCTGCACGTCGGCGAGCCGTCGACGGAACCGGTGCAGCCGCTGGACGACTACCGCCAGAAGGTGCTGCGCGCGGCCCGGCGCGGGAACCTCTACCCGTACGAGCTGACCGGCCTGCTCGCCGGGCCGGACGGCAGCTTCGCCGAGCACGACCTCGACGACCACGGCGTCCTCGTGCCGGTGAACCGGCCGAAGGGCAAGAACACCGCCGCGATCGTCGCCGGTGTCGTCACCACGCCGACCGAACGGCACCCCGAAGGCGTCACCCGCGTGGTGCTGCTCGGCGACCCGACGAAGGCGCTCGGCGCGCTGTCGGAGCCGGAGTGCTCGCGGGTGATCGCCGCGCTCGACCTCGCCGAGCGGATGCAGGTCCCGCTGGAGTGGTTCGCGCTCTCGGCGGGGGCTCGGATCTCGATGTCCTCGGGTACCGAGAACATGGACTGGGTCGCGGCGGCGCTCAAGCGGATCGTCACGTTCACCCAGGACGGCGGCGAGATCAACATCGTGATCGCCGGGATCACCGTCGGCGCCCAGCCGTACTGGAACGCCGAAGCGACGATGCTCATGCACACCAAGGGAATCCTGGTGATGACGCCGGACTCGGCGATGGTGCTCACCGGCAAGCAGTCGCTGGACTTCTCCGGCGGCGTCTCGGCCGAGGACAACTTCGGCATCGGCGGCTACGACCGGGTGATGGGCCCGAACGGCCAAGCGCAGTACTGGGCGCCGAACCTGCCAGCCGCTCGCGACGTGCTGATGACCCACTACGACCACACCTACGTCGCGCCCGGCGAGACGGCGCCGAGGAAGGCCGACACCACCGACCCGGTCGACCGCGATGTCTCCGAATTTCCGCACGCGATCGTCGGTAGCGACTTCAAACGCGTCGGCCAGATCTTCTCCGCAGAGCACAACCCGGACCGCAAGAAGCCGTTCGACATCCGCACGGTGATGCGCGCGCTGTCCGACCAGGACCACCCGGTTCTGGAACGCTGGGCGGGCATGGCCGACGCCGCCACCTCGGCAGTGCAGGACGTGCACGTCGGCGGCTGGCCGGTCTGCCTGATCGGCATCGAGTCGCGGTCGGTGCCACGGCGTGGCTTCCCGCCCACCGACGGCCCGGACACCTACACCGCGGGCACGCTTTTCCCGCGGTCGTCGAAGAAGATCGCGCGGGCGATCAACTCGGCGTCCGGCAACCGGCCGCTGGTCGTGCTGGCGAACCTGTCCGGTTTCGACGGCTCGCCGGAGTCGATGCGCAAGCTCCAGCTGGAGTACGGCGCGGAGATCGGCCGGGCGATCGTCAACTTCGACGGGCCGATCGTGTTCTGCGTGATCTCCCGCTACCACGGCGGCGCGTTCGTGGTGTTCTCCAAGGCGCTCAACCCGAACATGACCGTGCTGGCACTGGAAGGCTCGTTCGCCTCGGTGCTCGGCGGCGCCCCGGCGGCGGCCGTGGTGTTCACCGGTGAGGTGAACAACCGCACCGCGACCGACCCACGGGTGACCAAACTGCAGGCGCAGGTCTCGACGGCCAGCGGCGCCGAGCGGGCGGCGCTGAACACCCAGCTCGTCGAGGTCCAGTCCGCCGTTCGGGCGGAGAAGCTCGGTGAGGTCGCCGCGGAGTTCGACCGGGTGCACAGCATCCAGCGCGCGGTCGAGGTCGGCTCCGTGGACGCGATCATCAGCGCCGCGCAGTTGCGGCCGCGGATCATCGAGGCCATCGAACACGGCATGAAGAGCTGACGCTTCGCGAAACCGGCCGCCGCCCAGGAGCGCCGGTTTCGCGGATTCGTCCCGTGCCGCGATGTCCGGCGGCCTGCGGTTGGCGCCGCACGATGCACCGCCTGGTTTCAGATGGTGCGCCGACTGGCGGGCAGCGGAAGATCGGCGTCGCGCACCCCTGTGCCAGGGTTCCACCCGAGACGGCGCGAGATGCTGAACGCGCTGGCCAGCACCGGGGCAGCGACGGTCGTGAGGTCGCGTGAGCCCGATCGGACGACGACGGAAAGTGCCGCGACGACTCGTCCGTCCCCATCGGCGACGCGGGCAGCGACCGAATCGGCCCCCTCGGTCATTTCCCCGTGCACCGTCGCCGTTCCCGAACGCCAGCAAGCCGTGAGCTCGGCACGCAGCTCTGTCGGATCGATCACCGTTCGCGGGGTGAAACGGGGGAGCTCTGCGGCGAAGACCTCGTCGATCAGTTTCCGCCCGCCATGGGCGAGGAGGACCTTTCCCACCGCCGAACTGTGCAGCGGAAGTCTCCCCCCGACGTGCGAGACGAGGCCGACGGCGTTGCGTGCCGAGAAGCGCTCGACCACGACGGCTGCGCGGCCGTCGAGCACCGCCAGCTGCACGTGCTGGTGCAGGGCGGCGTGGAGGTCCTCCATGAATGGCAGCGCGACCGTGCGCAGCGGCACCGAAAGCGGTGCGAGCGTGCCCAATTCCCAGAGCCGGAGGCCGATCGTGAACCTTCCATCCGCTGTGCGGTCGAGAGCCCCGGCAGCGAGAAGCTCCTGGACGAGCCTTCGGACCGTCGTGTGCGGTAATGCCGTGTGACGGGTCAAGTCGGCAAGGGTCAGCGCGCTCTGCTGCGGCCGGAACGAGAACAAGACCTGCAGCAGCCTTGAGCTGACGCTGCGACCTGGCTCGTTCGTGCGTGGCATGACACCTCTGTCCGACCGGCTGGCAGTCGCACCCTACGCTCCGACCCGACTCCCACTTCGTGTTGTTCGTTCAATGAACAACCGCGTTCCGGCGCGGTGGCGGAGGTGTTCACAATTGCGTCTCCGAATCAGGCGAGGGAGGGAACCCCGGTGTCAGTGTCGTCCGCGCATCAGCCTCGAATCGCCGTCGTAGGGGGTGGCATCGGGGGACTGGCCGCCGCCGCGTTCCTGGGCCGGGTGGGACTGCGAACCACGGTCTTCGAACAGGCGCCTGAGCTCGGCGAGGTTGGAGCCGGGCTCGTCGCCAGCCCGAATCTCGTCCGGCTCCTGCGCAGGCTGGGCGCGATGGGCCGGTTGCTTGAGCGCGCGGTCCCGCTCGACGTGGGGTGGGAGTTCCGCCGGTGGGAGGACGGCCGCGTCCTGTCCGCCGAGAACCTCTCCGAGAGCTGTGAGCGCCGGTACGGAGAACGGACCTACACCACGCACCGCGCTGACCTGCTGAGCGTCGTCCAGTCCGCGGTCCCGGACGGCTCGGTCCGGCTCGGTATGCGCTGCCTGCGGGTGGAAATCGGGGACGACCGCGCGGTGCTGACCTTCGCCGACGGCAGCAGGGTGGCAGCCGACGTCGTGATCGGAGCCGACGGCGTGCACTCGTCCGTCCGCAGCGCCGTGATAGGACGGTCGCCCGCGGCCTTCTCGGGACTGTGCGCTTTCCGCGCACTCGTCCCGGCCGAGCGTGCTCCGGCCTTCGCCCTGCGCCGCGCCCAGACGCTGTGGATCGGCCCTGATCATCACCTCGTCCACTACCCGATCTCGGCGGGAAAGTCGGTCAACCTCGTCGCCTTCGCCCCGGCGGGGCCGGAAGCCATCGAATCCTGGAGCGCGACTGCGACCACGGCGGATTTCCTGGCGGAGTTCGAGGGTTGGGACCCCCGGCTTCGCGAACTGATCCGCGCGTCCGGCACCCCGGGACGCTGGGCCTTGTTGGACCGTCCGCCGCTGGAGCGGTGGAGCCGGGGCCCTGTCACCCTCCTCGGCGATGCCGCGCACCCGATGTTCCCGTTCTTCGCCCAAGGCGCCGCCCAGTCCGTCGAGGATGCCGCGGTGCTCGCGCGGTGCCTGGCGGCCGACCTCGCGGATCCGTCCCGGGCGCTGCGGCGCTACGAATCCATCCGCGGGGAACGCACCGCCCGCATCCAGGCGGTGAGCCATCAGCGGGCCCACATTAACCACCTTGCCGACGGCCCGGAACAGCAGGCTCGTGATGCGTCGCTGCGCGGCTCCGACCCGCTGGTGGCCAACGGGTGGATCTACGGCTACGACGCCGAACTGGCGGAGTCGGAGGCTTCGCGGTAACCGCGTCACCGGTTCGTCGGTTTGGGTGATTGCTTGGGACCTCCGTGGTCAGGCTCACGGTCGCGTTTCAGCTGATCTCCGCGAGTCGGGATCCGGGGAAGTCGATCTCGGTCCGGATGGGCCGAGGGCAGGTGCCGACGACGTTGCTGGCTGCCGGTTCCACCCGGGGTGTCCCCACACCGTATGCATGCCCTCTACCAGTGCAAACGTCGCCCGCCGATGAGGACGTGGTGGCGGGTCCGGTGCGCTTGCTCCGGGAGCTGCTCGGCTCCGTTGGTTGGTTTCCCGCTGATCAGCATTTGTCGCTACGGAGAGGAGTCGATTGCGGCATAGACATTGCGCCGATCGGGTGATTCGTTTGAAGCGTTCGCGACTCTTAGTTACGTTGTCGGCAGCAATGCATCACGATCCGGTCACGACGCCTTGCCTCCGAAAGGCCACCGCACCCCGGCGGTGGTGACCGGATCTTCCCCCGACACGGAAGGCGCACGTGCAAAAGCATCGCAACGCGGGCGGCCATACCCCGAAGGCCGCAGTCCGCGCACTCCTTCGCAGGTTCCACCCGAGTACGGGTGGCGCCAGGACTCACAGGGTGTCCGGCAAGGTCCTCTCGGCGGTTGTCGCCGGTGGCGCGATCGTGGCGGTCGGTCAGCCGCTGATGGCGGCCGCGGGTCCGGAGCCAGCGTCCGTCCCGGCACCGGTCCAGGTCCGGGCCGTCGAGGCGGCGCCCCCGGCTCCGGCGGCGCCCCCGGCGCCGGTATCGGCTCCAGCGATCAGCCCGCAGCCAGTCGCCAAATCCCTCACCGTCGACTACCAAGCGCAGCAGACCGGCTACTGGTGCGGACCCACGGCGGCCCGCATCGCACTGTCCAGCAAGACCGACAAGCTGCCGGGCCAGGACGCGCTCGCCGCCGAGCTCGGCACCACCGAGAACGGCACGGACCACATCGGCCAGGTCGTCGACGGGCTCAACAAGGAGCTGGCCGGAACCGGAACCCAATACGTCACCAGGGACTGGGGCGGCCGTCCGCTGACTGCGGAGATGACCGAGCAGTTGTGGTCGGACACCGTCCGCGACGTCGACGACGGCAAGGCGATGGTGGCCAACATCGTCGCGGCACCTGGCAACCAGCCACCCGGCTACCCCTCAAGCCAGACGATCTACCACTACGTGGCTGTCGTCGGCTACAACGCGGCGGACAGGACGGTGCACATCTCCGATCCGGCACGGTTCAGCGGTATCGAGGATTACTGGCTGAGCCTCGACCAGCTCGCTTCGTTGATCCAGCCCAAGGGTTACGCCGCCTGACAGGCCAATAACCGCCCTGGAAGCGGTGAAGGCCCGCCGATCCCCGGCGGGCCTTCACCGCGTGTGCGTGCCTGATCGACACGCCGGAGGCCACCCGCATCCGCTACCGCGTTCGCCGCTGACCCGATCGATCAGCTACCCCTTGCTCACCGCCGGTGGGCGATGGCGATGCTCAGCGGGTGTGGATCGATACCGCGTAGTCGCCGTCGGTGAAGGGAGCTCGGCCCCACGTGGCGAACCGGTCGGTCAGCGTGAGCCCGGCCGCTGCGGTGTGTGCGTCGTAGTCGGTGATCCGGTAGCCGCGGTCGAGGCTGAAACCGGCGACGAGCAGGCCCGCGGGGCGCACGTGGCGGGCCACACCCGCCACGAGCGCTGCTTGGGCACCGGCCGACGTGAACAGCGGAACGTTGCCAGCCATGAGGACCACGTCGAAGGTCCGCCCGAGGGCGAGTTCGGCCAGATCAGCCTGTATCCAAGGGATCTCGGGGGCCAGGTGTCGGGCGGTGGTCAGCATCGAGCTGTCGAGGTCGGCTCCTACCACCTCGATGCCGTGCCGAGCCAGTTCGATGGCCACGCGGCCTGTCCCGCAGCCAGCGTCGAGGACGCTCGTGGGGGAGAAGGAGCGGACGAAGTCGGCCTCGCCGTGCACCTCCACCCCGGAAGCCGCCAGCGCATCGAAGTGCCGCTGGTAGTTGTTGCCGTCCCACTCGGCGGGTCCGTTCGGGGCGGTGCTGCGTCCGGTTCCTTCAGTCATGGTCCGATCTTCGCAATCACGTCGGGCTGGGTTGCGGTCTGGTGCCATGTCCGGCGGCTCGACCGGCACGGCGAGCGCGTCTGCCTCGGGTGACCCGCAAGTACCACCGACAAGCTTGCGCCGAGCTGGCTCTTGGTAGTACTTGCAGGTGATCGGCTCAGGCGACCGGTTCCTCGGGCTCTGCCCGTGCGGTTCGCGGGGTTGCGCCGACACCTGCCGAGTCGGCCTCCGGCGCCTTGCGCACGCGCTGCTCGGCTTCTAGCCGCTCTGCCTCCGCACCGCCGATCGCTTCGCCGCGGGCGACGAGCCCGGCGACGTCCGAGAGCGGGATCTGCTTGAGGAACAGGGCGAGGATGAAGGCGATGCCGATGAACGGCAGGAGGTACCAGAAGACCGGCGCGAGGGCATCGGCGTAGGCCGCGACCACGCCGTCGCGGAGCGGTTCGGGGAGCTGGTTCAGCGTCTTGGGATCGAGTGTCGCGGTGGCGATCGAGGCATCCGACGTCGAGGCGCCGCCGGTGGTGAAGACGCCGGTGAGGTTCTCGGTGAGGCGGGTGGTGAAGATCGTGCCGAACACCGCGGTGCCGAGCGCGCCGCCGACCTCGCGGAAGTAGTTGTTGGTGCTCGTCGCGGTGCCGATCATGGCGGCGGGGACCGCGTTCTGCACGACCAGCACGACCACCTGCATGATCAGTCCGAGTCCGGCGCCGAAGACGAACAGGTAGACGCAGATCAGCCAGATCGGGGTGTCGGCGGCGAGTGTCGTCATCAAGACCATGGCGGCGGCGGTGACGATCGTGCCGAGGATCGGGAAGATCCGGTACCGGCCGGTCTTGGTGATCGCGGTGCCCGAGGCGATCGACGTGCCGATGAGGCCGACCATCATCGGCAGGAGCAGCAGTCCGGAGGCGGCCGCCGAAGTCCCCGACGACATCTGGAGGAACGTCGGCACGAACCCGATGGCGGCGAACATGCCGAGGCCCAGCGCGAGGCCGATCGCGGTGGCGTTCACGAAGATCGGGTTGCGGAACAGGCTCAGCGGGATGATCGGGTCGGCGGCGCGAGCCTCGGTGACGACGAATGCGACCGTCGCCGCGAGCAGTCCGAGGCCCCAGGACCACGTCTCAAGCGCGCCCCAGCCGTGCGCCTTGTCACCGCCGAAATCGGTGAAGAAGATCAGGCACGTCGTGGCGATCGAGAGGAACACGACGCCGAGGACGTCGATCGGCTGGGTCGCCTTCTTGTTCGGCAGGGTCAGCGCCACGAGCGCGATGATGAATGCGGCGATGCCGACCGGGATGTTGATGTAGAACGCCCACTGCCAAGTGAGGTGGTCGACGAAGAACCCGCCGAGCAGCGGACCGCCGACGGCCGACAGGCCGAAGATGCCGCCGAGCGGGCCGAGGTACTTGCCGCGCTCGTTCGCCGGGACGATGTCGGCGATGATCGCCTGCGACAGGATCATGAGCCCGCCGCCGCCGAAGCCCTGCATGGCCCGGAACACCACGAACACCCAGAAGTCGGTGGCGAACGCGCAGCCCACCGAGGCGAGGGTGAACAGCGTGATCGCGACGAGGAACAGCCGACGGCGGCCGAGGACGTCGCCGAACTTGCCGTAGATCGGCATGACGATCGTGGTCGCGAGGAGGTAGGCGGTGGTGATCCACACCTGGTGCTCGACGCCGCCGAGATCGCCGACGATCGTCGGCATGGCGGTTGCGACGATCGTCTGATCGAGGCTGGAGAGCAGCATGCCCGCGATGAGCGCGCTGAAGATGATCCAGATCCGCCGCTGTGTCAGCAGTAACGGGGCGGGAGCGGTGGACGTCATGATTTCCGTTCGAGGTCGGGATTCGGTGCGAGGATGTCGCGGGCGGCGGCGAGCCGACTTGCGAGGATCTCCGCGAAGGGGTCGGTGTTCGTCAGGGTGAGGAACTCCCGCGCAGTCGCCCCGGTCAGGGCGCGGATGAGCTGCACGGCGGCGGCGGCGCGGAGATCGCCGGAAGCGAGGCCCTCGCGGTGCTCGACGAGTTCCACATCGGATTGTTCGTCGCGCAGCATTTTCTCCATGATCCGGGTGAAGAGCCGGGGCTCGCGTTCGAACGCGTTGAGGACGTCGCGGATGCTCTCGGCCGTGATGTCCGAGCGGTCCCAGCGCTGCACTGCCAACTCGGCGAGGTCGTCGAGCAGGGTTGGTGAGAGCCCGGTGCTCGCAGGATCACCGCGCGCCAGGAACCGGGCCTTGAGCGCGTCGTCATCCCCGCGTGCGGGAATTCCGAGGACGGCGTCGTCCTTCGAGGCGAAGTAGTTGAAGAAGGTGCGGCGGGAGATGTCGACCTGTTCGCAGACCTCCTCGATGGTGAACCCGGACAGCCCACGTTCCGCGGTCAGCCTGCGGCTGACGGAGGTCACCTGCGCAGCGGTCGCCGCCATGCGCCGCCTGCGCATGCTTGTTGCACGATTCATATCATAGTGCATTATTGCACTCTCGATCGAAGAGTGCACCAACGCCCGACGGCCTGCCGCGCCCGGTCAACGCTGCCCAAGCTCTGGAGCGGGGGATGGGGGTTTTGCAGGCGTTATCACAGGTGTGATAATTTGATCGCCATGACCACCCCCGCTGCTGCGTCCACCGCGTCGAAGCGCCGCATCGTCGACGCCGTGTTCCGGCTCGTCGCCCGCGGCGGGGTCGGTGAGGCGTCGCTTCGCAAGGTGGCCGAGGAGTCCGGGATCAACATCGGTTCGGTGCGGCACTACTTCGGCAGTCACGAGGGGCTGATGGTGGCCGCCGCCGAAGAGGTCGGCGCGCGCATGGCACGGCGGCTCCACGACGCGTTGCCGAAGACCGCCGGTCACTTGGACGTGGCCGGTCGGCGCGAGTTGATCGAGGCGGTGTGCCGTGCCGTACTGCCCGCGCCTGAGGGCGACCTCGCTGAGGCGATCGTGTTGATCGAGTTGATCACCGCGGCGCGGCTTCGCCCGGAGTTCCGGCCGCTTGCGGTTCGGATGGGCACCGATCTGCGCGCTGTCCTTCGCGAAACGCTGGAGGCAGCGCACGTCCCCGATCCCGGTGTGGAGGCGGAGCGGCTGACCGCACTGGTCGGCGGCTTGACCTTCGAACTGGTTTATCCGCACGGTTCGAACGATGGCGAGCTGATGGCCGAGGTGCTGCGCCGCCACATCGCTGGTCTGATCCCGGAGTAGTTCGACGGCCACCGCCACCGAACTCTCTGCTTTGCGCGCTTAGGAGCCAACCGCTGTGGGGCATGTTGAGTCGCAGAAAGTGCACTACGTTCTGCCGGACGGGCAGATGCTGCTGGACGATGTGTCTTTCCGGGTGGGCGACGGTGTCAAGGCGGCGCTGGTGGGTCCCAACGGTGCGGGGAAGTCGACGCTGCTTCGGTTGATCTCCGGCGATCTGGCGCCGACCGAGGGCAGCGTCACCCGCTCCGGCGGGCTCGGCGTGATGCGCCAGTTCATCGGCCACACCCGCGACGACTCGACGGTGCGGGACCTACTGGTGTCGTTGGCCGCGCCGCGGCTGCGCGCCGCGGCGGAAAACCTGGAGCGGGCGGAGAACCGCCTCATCGAGCACGATGACGACGCCGCGCAGCTGGCCTACGCGGAGGCGATCGTCGAGTACACCGACTCCAGCGGTTACGAGGCCGAGGTGCTCTGGGACCGCTGCTGCACCGCGGCGCTCGGCCTGCCCTACGACCGAGTTCGCTACCGCGAGTTGCGGCACCTCTCGGGCGGCCAGCAGAAGAAACTCGCCTTGGAAGCGCTGCTGCGGGGGCCGGACCAGGTACTCCTGCTGGATGAGCCGGACAACTACCTCGACGTGCCCGGCAAGCAGTGGTTGGAGGAACAGATCCGGGAAACGCCGAAGACCGTGCTGTTCGTGACGCACGACCGAGAACTG
This sequence comes from Saccharopolyspora antiqui, assembly GCF_052246905.1. Taxonomy (NCBI): domain Bacteria; kingdom Bacillati; phylum Actinomycetota; class Actinomycetes; order Pseudonocardiales; family Pseudonocardiaceae; genus Saccharopolyspora; species Saccharopolyspora antiqui. The sequence goes on along the minus strand of NZ_JBQQBO010000010.1, from coordinate 190,182 downwards.
CTGCACCGAACCGCCAACCGCATCGTCACGGTGGAACTGGGTGCGGCTGGCAACCGCGTGTGGGTCCACGGTGGCGGATTCGCCAGCTACGACCGAGCCCGCGAGGATCGGGTGTCCAGATTGGACGAACTCCGCCGCCGATGGGATGAGGATCGGGCCAAGCTGGTCCGGTTGGTCAACGACCTCAAGCAGAAAGCGTCCTACAACGACGGCATGTCCGCCCGTTACCAAGCGGCACGAACACGTCTGCGCAAGTTCGAGGAGGCAGGTCCGCCGGAAGCGGTCCCGCGCGAGCAGCGGGTTCGCGTGCGGTTGCAGGGCGGGCGCACCGGCAAACGCGCGGTCGTCTGCGAGGACCTGGCGCTGGACGGGCTGACCAAGCCGTTCAACGCCGAGTTCCGCTACGGCGAGCGGATCGCGGTGCTGGGCGCCAACGGCACTGGCAAGTCCCACTTCCTGCGGCTGCTCGCCCGCGGCGGCAGCGACGACGTCCCGGTACCTGACCAGGAGGCGCTGACCCCGGTGTCGCACACCGGGACCGCGCGCCTGGGGGCGCGAGTGGTGCCCGGGATGTTCGCGCAGACGCACGAGCATCCCGAGTTCGCCGGGCGCACGCTCCTGGACCTGCTCATCGGCGGTGGGCAGCGCCGTTCGGGCATGTCGCGCGAGGAAGCCAGCCGCGCCTTGGCGCGGTACGACATGGTGCGGACCGCACAGCGACCGTTCGACACGTTGTCCGGGGGGCAGCAGGCGAGGTTCCAGATCCTGTTGCTGGAAATCGAAGGCGCCAACCTGCTGCTGCTCGACGAGCCCACGGACAACCTGGACCTGATCTCGGCGGACGCCCTGCAAACCGGCCTGGACGAGTTCGCGGGCACGGTGCTCGCCGTGACCCACGACCGGTGGTTCGCCCGCTCGTTCGACCGGTTCCTGGTGTTCCACGCCGACGGGCGAGTGCGGGAATCCGACGAACCGGTGTGGAGCGAGTAGTCCGCCGCACCTCCTTGCGACCGCCTCGCGGCCCTATCGAGAAAGTCCTTGCACGCTCGGGATTTCGGCTGCCGCGCGGGTCTGAGGTGATGATTCCCGGGCTGGGCTGATCCTCGGTCGATGGAACGCCGCAACCGGTATCCACGCCCGGCTTGATCATTTCTGCTACAGTCCTCTAGTGTGCTAGCTGTATAGAACAATTTGGGCGGGTGGGTGTGTGGAGTTCCGGGTGGATCGGGCCGGGGGTATGCCGCCGTATCGGCAGCTGATGCTGCAGGTCCGGGACGCGGTGCGGTTGGGGTGGCTCAAGCCGGGAGATCGCCTGCCGACGGCACGGGAGGTGGTGGCCGCGAGCGGGGTGAACCAGCACACCGTGCTCAAGGCCTACCGGGAACTCGAACTCGCCGGGGTGCTTGAGGTGCGCCAGGGGTCGGGCACCTTCGTCAAGGACTCGGCAGGCACGTCCGCGGGCGCGGGGGTGCTGACCGAGTTGCAGCAACAACTGGAGAACTGGGTGCGGATCGCACACCAGGCGGGATTGGACGACGAGGACATGAAAGCACTGCTGAGTGCCGCGCTCGCGCGGAAAGTGAGCAAGAAATGACTACCGGCGTTGAGGTGGAGTCGGCTTCTGCCGCCCGTGGGGATAGTGGATTCGCGATCGCCGTCGAGGGGCTGGGCAAGGAGTATCGGCGGTTGTGGCGAGGCGGGTCGACCTGGGCGTTGCGGGACTGCACGTTTCAGATACCGGCCGGGCGGGTCGCTGCGCTGGTCGGTCACAACGGGGCCGGGAAGACCACGCTGCTCAGCGTGCTGGCCGGGCTGCTCGCCCCGACCCAGGGCACGGCGAGCATCGACGGGATCGCCGCAATGGCCACCCAGGGCGCCTGCCAGGGCCGGGTGTCGTTCGTCGCGCAGGACAAGCCGCTGTATCGGCGTCTCGACGCGACCGCGATGTTGCAGATCGCCGCCCGATTCAACCGCGTCTGGGACTCCCGGCGCGCGCGGCGGTGGCTGGAGCGGTTCGAGATTCCGCTGGACCGACCCTGTGGCAGGCTTTCCGGTGGCCAGCAGGCTCAGGTGTCCTTCGCGCTGGCCTTGGGTGCGTGCCCGTCAGTGCTGCTGCTGGACGAGCCGCTGGCCAACCTCGACCCGCTGGCCCGCCGTGAGGTCACCCGCGAGTTGCTCGCCGAGGCGGCCGACACCGGGATGACGGTGCTGCTGTCCACCCACGTGATCGCGGAACTCGGCGGCGTGGCCGACTATCTGCTGCTGCTCGCCCGTGGGGCGTTGCTGGCCGAGGGGGCCGTTGATGACATTTTGGACAGTCACCGGTGCTACCTGGGGCCGCGCGCCGACGCCCCGCCTGTTCCCGGTCAGGTCGTACACGCCGGGCACACCGGCCAGCAGTCCACGTTCCTGGTCCGGACCACATCCCACGACCGGTTACCGCCGATCAGCCCGCCCTGGACCAGTCGCGAGGTGACGCTGGAGGACTTCGTGTTGGCGCATCTGGAAAACAGCAGGGACGCAGGGCAGGAGGCCGCAGCATGACCACCGCGACCGTGTCACCGGACACCACTACCAGCCGGGGTCCCAGTGTTGTCGATCTGGCCTGGGTGGCCTGGCGGCAGCACCGCGGGCTGATCATCCTCACGGCACTCGCGGTGGCCGTGGGCACCGCTTGGTGTTTGTGGGCCTACAGCCGCGCCGGTAGCCTGCCGCCCTGCGACGTGAACGGCTGCCTCGATGGGGAGGACTCCGCCCGAGAACTGTATTCTCTGGCGCAGCAGGCCACGTACCTGGCGTACGGAGTCGCAGCGTTCTCCGGAGTGGTCGCCGCGTTCTGGGGTGCACCGCTGCTCGCCAGGGAATTCGAGCAGCGCACGCACTTGTGGGCCTGGACCCAGGATGTGTCCCCGGTCCGCTGGCTGCTCACCCGAATCCTGTTCCTCGGTGCGGTGATCACGCTGCTCAGCGTCGTGCTGGCAACCACCACCTCGGCACTGGCACGACGAGTGCACAGCTTCAGCGACTGGGTGATTCCGCCGTTCGCAACTGTCGGTTTCGAGCTCTCGATACCGGTGCAACTGGGCTACGCACTGTTCGGCTTCTCCCTCGGGCTCGCGCTCAGCGCGCTGACCCGCCGAACCGTGGCATCGATGGGCATCACCTTGATCGTGTTCACCGCGGCGCGCGTATTCATCGCAACCGTGGCTCGCCCGTCCTACGTTGCCCCGGTACGGCAGACCACCTCGCTGGAAGGCCCGTATCCAGGCATCGCTCTCGGTGCGGACGTCATGCACCTCGACGCTGGTTACCTCGACACCGCGGGCAATACCGTGTCCTACTCGTCTCCGGCTTACGACGGGTGCAGTCGCGTCGCCAGCAATTCCCCTTCCCCGGACACCTACCAAGCCATCCTGAACAGTTGCCTCACCGACCACGGCGTCATCCACCGCTACGCCGACTACCAACCCGCGGACCGGCTGCTCACCTTCCAGCTCATCGAAACCGGGATCTTCCTCGCGCTCGCCGCGGCCCTACTCGCCGTGACCTGGCTCCGAATCCGCAAATCCACCACGATCTGACCGGGCCACGGTCAGATCGTGCCGCCACACTTGGGGGCTGGCGCGCGCCAGCCCCCAAGTCCAACTTTCCGTTGCACAGGGCGCTTTTCAGCCACTGCCTCACAAGTATCTGGAGACCGACGAACGCAGCATCGGTCTCGGGGATTGTTGCAGGCGTAGCGCTACCAGTAGCAGGAGCGCAGCGCTTGTTGCCGAGCCGATCGTGAATCCCGCGGCCAATACCGTGATGATGCCGCCAATGGCGATGACCACACCGGCTGCGGCGAATCCGGGCGTGCGGCGAGCGGCCCCGGTGGTCCCGCGCTCGAACCGGCCCAGCCAGGCGGCGAGCGGGATGAGGACCAGTGCGATTCCAGCCAGCCACATGCCGCGGGTCAGCCACCACGCGGCGCCGAGCGGCTCCGGCCACGGAAATCCCAGCGCCAGCAGTATGGCGGCGAGCAGCACCAGTGCGGGCATGTGCCAGAGATAAATGGTCAGCGAGTGCTTGCAGATCGCGTCGACGCACGAGCGCAGGCCCGGTCGACTCATGAGGACCGCGAGGCGTGCGGCGACGAGTGATTGCAGGCATATCTGGACGACACCGAGCAGCACCAGGTTGCTGGTCGGCGGGTTGAGGTTGGCCAGCATGTCGGCGGGGTAAGGTCCGGCGGCCGTGCTGGTCACCAGCAGCGCGAACGCACCGGAAGCCATGGCCAGCAGTTGACCGTTCGACCGAAACCGGAACCAGCCGTCGGCGTACCAGAAACCGATCTGCTGGATGGCCAGCCAGACGAACGCGAGATTGCAGAACCCGATCTCCGGCGAATCGGTGGCGATCGACAGCAGATCGACGCCGAGTGCGAGCGCGACGAGCAGCGCCAGCGTTGCTCGCGGCGCTCGCTCGTGCTGTCGGCACAGCAGCGGGACCAGTGCGGAAGTCCCCAGGTAGACGCCGATGAACCACATCGGTTGGCTCATCCGGAACCCGACTTGCGCGAGTAGGCCCGGCGAGACCCCGGCCGCGTTCGCCACCGCCAGCGCGCCTGCGATCGCCGCGAAGGCGACGAGTGCGGGCCGGGCGAGCCGGGTGAGGCGAGTCCGGACGAAATCGGCTGGCGTCGCACCGGCGGCGCGCATTCGGCGCCACTGCGTAATTCCGGCGAATCCGCCGACAATGAAGAACAACGGCATTACCTGGATGATCCAGGAGACCGGGACAAACCATTTCTGGTTTTCGAAAGCATTCGTGATCTGAATGCCCGAGGCGGTGACCTCGATGCCCGCCATCATGGCGTGCAGGACGACAACGACAACCAGGCAAGCGGATCGGACCAGGTCGAGAACCCGGTCGCGGGCCGGTCCTGGGCCGGTAGTCGACTCCGGTGTCGGTGCGACAGGTGTGCGCAGAACGGCCACTGTGGCTTCTCCCGTGAAAAGGTCCGGACGAGTTCCGGGCCGGAAAAGCGTATGTATTCAGCGGCTGTGATCGCGTCCGTCCTGGGAGCGCATTGAAGACCCCTACCACGGTAGGGGGTCAGGTGAACTCTCCATCCCCGGTGCTACGGGCCCCTCATGCGCCTGGGGAGACCAGCCCGCATTCGTAGGCGGCGATGACGGCCTGCACCCGGTCGCGGATTCCCAGCTTGCCGATGATGCGGCTGACGTGGCTTTTCACGGTCTGCTCGGAGATGAACAACGCACCGGCGATCTCGTTGTTCGAAAGTCCTTGCGCCACGCGGACCAGTACCTCGCGCTCCCGCTGGGTGAGCGCTGAGAGCTGCGGTGCGGTGGACTGGCGCGGTGGGGCCGACCGGGCGAAGTGCTCGATCATCCGGCGCGTCACCGTGGGCGCCAGCAGCGCCTCGCCACCGGCGATCACGCGCACCGCCGAAACCAGATCGGCAGGCAGCGCATCCTTGAGCAGGAAGCCGCTGGCCCCCGCCCGGATCGCCTCGTACACGTAGTCGTCGATGTCGAAGGTCGTCAGCATCAGCACGCGGGGCACGTGCGCGGCGGGTGCGGGCTGGTTCATCAGGTGCCGCGTTGTGTCGATCCCGTTGAGCACCGGCATCCGCACATCCATCACGACGACGTCCGGGTGGTGGGTGCGGGCGATTTCGATCGCGCGGGCGCCGTTGTCCGCCTCGCCGACCACGTCGATGTCGGGCTGGGCGTCGAGCAGGGCGGCGAACCCGGCCCGCACCATTGCCTGGTCGTCGACGACGAGCACCTTGATGGTCACTGGATTTCCCGCTCCTGCGAATCGTTACCCGTGTGGTTCAGTGGAAGAACCGCTCGCACCTCGTAGCCACCGTCGCCAGTGTGTCCGAAGTGGACAGATCCGTTGACGATCGCGGCCCGCTCTTGCATGCCGACGAGACCGTGCCCACCGCCCTGCACCGGGTTCACCACCCGGTCCGGGGCGCTGTTGCGCACGGTGATCGTCAGCACTCCGCCGGATCGGGCGAAACGCACCTCGGTCCGCGCGCCAGGGGCGTGCCTGGTCACGTTGCTCAACGCTTCCTGCACGATGCGAAACGCCGCGATGCCCGCGATCTCCGTGCCCGTTGCGTCTTCCAACAACTCCGTGCCGTGCGCGGAAACGTCCACGCCTGCGCGGCCTGCGCTGTCGATCAGCTCTGGAATGCGGGCCAGGCCGGGCTGCGGAACCAGCTCACCGCCGGTCTGGCCGTCCCGCAGCACCCCCAGCACGCCACGCATCTCGCGCAACGCCCGCCGTGACGCCGCTGCCATTTCGTCGAACTCCGCGGCGAGACGTGGATCGAGGCCCGGGTGCCGGTACTGCGCGGTGGTCGCCTGCACGTTGATGAGCGACATGCTGTGCGCGATCACATCGTGCAGCTCGCGGGCGATCCGCGTCTTCTCCTCGGCTACCACCCGCTTGGCGTGCTCGGCGGCGCTGAGCCTGCGTTCCTGCACGAGCTGCGAGGAGATCTGCCGCCACTGCCGCACCACCAGCGTGCCGCCGAACGCACCACCGGTGACCGCGCCGAACAGGAAGAGGTTTCCCGCCACGGCATCCGCCGACACGCCTTGCGGTGCGAGCACGGCGCCTCCGGTAGCTGCCACGACACCACCGAGCCAGCACCGCAGGCCGGTCGGCCATGCTTGGTGCGCGCCGAGCACGATGATCAGCAGCCCCTGGCCGATCAGCGTCGTCACCGAGACCGGCCAGATAGTCGTGGGATCGTCGCCGCGGGCCGCCATCGCCAGCAGGAAAACGGCTGAACAGGAGATGACGGTGGCGGACCGCGGGTAGAAGAGCGCGATGCCGACCGATCCGGCGTGGGCGATGCCGAGCAGGAACGCGATTGCCAGCGGCATCCCGAATACCGCGGCGTTGAGCGGGATCGCCACGGCCGCCAGCGACAGGGCGAGAACGCCGAGCGCGGCCGCGAACCAGACAACGGGCTTCACCTGGGGTCGCGGTGGCCCATCCGGATCGCGCCTGCGCTTGGATTTCGCCATCTGGGAAGGTCCAACTCCGCTGGTCGTAGTGGTCTTCGGTGAGGATATCCGCTGCGATCGGCACGCCGAATTGTCGATTTCGTCGTGAATGTGGTGGTCGGCACGCGACGATGCCTTGCGCTTGTTGCGGGAGATCGGGGATCTCGCGAGCCGACCTGCCGTCTGGTCAGCCGTGGTCGCCGTCGACGTAGAACCAGGTCTTGTCGGTGCGCGTGAAGCGGCTGTGCTCGGTGAGCGTCCCCGCTTTACCGTGCAGTCGGTAGTGGGCCCGGAAACGTACGGTGCCTTCGCTGTCGAACAGTCCGCCGCCGGTGCGGTCGAGGATGTCGAGGCGGACCCAGCTCTGCTCGGGATCGAGGCTGAGCTCGGCTGGACGGGTTGTGGGATGCCAGGTCTTGAGCAGGTATGCCGCATCGCCGACGGCGAACGCCGAGTAGCGCGAGCGCATGAGTTGTTCAGCCGTGGCCGCTCGACGCTTGCTGGCGTGCAAAGGTGCGCAGCACTCGGCGAACGGCTCGCCGAGTCCACACGGGCAGAGATGGATCGCGCTCACCTGCGAAGTTTCTCATCCGTGTCGCCCACGGAGGTGCCCACCCTGCGCGCCGCGTCACGTGTTCCAGGTACTCCTGCGTCCGGCGTCGGGGGAGAACCCGCAGACTCCGCTCCTCCCTGCTCGGGGTGGATGCCCAGGTATTCCCCCGCGACTTCGCGGGTCTGGTCCGCGCGCACCGGGCGCTGAGCCGGGGTGCGGCCGTGCTACGACCTGCCGCAGCCGCGGGAGCTGGCCGAGGTGGCCGCGCTGCTGCGGCAACAGGCCGGAGTGGACTGGTTGCCTACCTCGGCATGACCGCGTGCCTTCGCGTGCTGGCGAGCCGTCCGTCCACCGGCGGTGCCGGTAGCCCCGCCGGTCGGTCACCGGTCGCGGTGCGGGTGAAAGCGGCTTCGATGACCGTCTCGGCCTCGGCCCGGGCTTGCCAGCCTCGAATCTCGCCGCTCTTGCGCGGCTCCAAGTCCTTGTAGGTGGCGAAGAAGTGGCTGATCTCCTCCAGGTCGTGCTGCGGCACATCCGCGAGGTCGCGGATGTGATCAGTGCGCGGGTCGCCAGCGGGCACGCAAAGGATCTTGGCATCCTGGCCGTGTTCGTCGTGCATCCAGAACACTGCGACCGGGCGGACGCGGATGGTGCAACCGGGGAACGTCGGTTCGTCCAGCGGCACGAGCGCATCGAGCGGATCACCGTCCTCAGCGAGAGTGCCCGGGAAGTACCCGTAGTCAGCGGGATACTGAGTGGCGGTGAACAGAGTGCGATCCAACCGGATCCGCCCGATCCGGTGGTCCATCTCGTACTTGTTCCGGGACCCCTGCGGGATTTCCACGACCATATCCAATTCCACGGTGCACTCCTTTCACCGCGTCGGAACATGAGGTCGGCACAAGAGCCGCGTCGCGACGCAAACACCGCAACCGACTCAGCTGGCGTCATCAAGCACATTCGTCTCGGGCGAATCCCATCGCCACCACTCCAGTGTCGCGCGCAGGCGACTGTCGAGCAGGACCAGCCGCCCTGGCGGCAGAGGTCACCTCGTGGCGAACCGCCGCAGGTCACGACAAGGCGAATGCCGAGGTGGCGAGCCCTGCGGAGGATGCGGCTGGAGATCTCTCCACGCTGCCTCGCCTCGTATCTGGTGGGGAGCGTCGGTCAGGTCGACGTGACCGGTTTGCGCGCCGGTCAGGGCGACTCGGACCGGGTGGACTTCGGCCGGTCGGCCGGTTGGCAGCCAGCCGCGGCCGGGAGCTGCGAGGATGAGTGTGTGGGCTCGCCTTCCGAGAAACGCGAGACCGTCGGGGCTGTGCGGCTCGCCCAGCCAGATCGTGAGTCCTAGTGCGTCGTCGAGGGCTTCTGCGGCTCGGGCCCTGTTGGGCGTGACCAGGCCGATCTCGGAGACACCGATGAGCTCATCGGCGGAGAATGTCTCGCTGGGCGCCGCTGACTCGGCGAGTCCACGGTGTGCGATCAGTTCGACGATGTTGTCCGCCGGGTCGTGGAAGTAGCAGGCATGAGCGTTCAGGGAGGCGAAATCGAACACCGTGTTCTCGGAATCGAGTTGGGGGAGGATTTCGGCCCGGGCCGCCAGCCACGAATACGCGGGCTCGAACCTGTTTCCGGGAACTAGGAAGGCGAAGTGGTAGAACGGATGCCCTTCCCCGGTCGTCTGGCTGAACTGCACGGTGCTGTGGCCAATGTGCAGCTCCAGCTGCGAATCGCCGTGGACGGCGGTGGGAACACCGAGCCGTTGCCCGTAGAAGGCTTCGAGCGCCTCGATCGATCCGCGTGGAGCCGCGATCTCGACCCTTTCGATCTCCACGTCCGTCATCGCTGACCTCCAGACCTTGTTCGTTGCCTCGCGGCAGAAGCTAGAACCTCGACTGCGGTCGAAGTCAACTTCCTTTCCTCGACGACCAAGTGGCCCATCCCGTTCGAGCTGATCCGGCAAAGACCGTGCTGGTGCAAAGGGAAGCCTGATCAGTTGGCCGAGATCTCTGTTGACTGTGGACTTTGTTTGGGCGAGGAGGCTCTCGCGATGTCGCCCTCGACCAGCTGGATTCAGGTTTTCCGCAGGAGCAGGTCGAAGGCTTCGTCGACCGCTCGCTTCAGTTTCCGGGGGTCAGCACCGGCGGTGGCTTTGCCAGCTCGGTAGCAGGCGAGGGCGAGGTGGGCCGCGAGTGCGGCTTCTTCCGGTGCGGTTCCCTGTGCCGCCAGTGCGGTGATCATGGCGTCGGTGAGGTGCAGCAGTTTGCGCTCGCTGCGGTCGTGCAGTTCGGGGTTGTCGGCGATGAGCTGCTCGTGCAGTCGATACCGCTGTTCATCGACCGTGACCGCCGCGCACATCGCGTCCACCGCCGAGCGGGCCTGATCCAGCGCCTCGCCGAACGTCGGCGGCTTCGATGGAGGCTCGCTGCCCCGCTGGAGCAATTGCTCGACGAGCTCGCGTTCGTCGGCGAAGAGGACTTCCTGCTTGTCGCCGAAGTAGCGGAAGAAGGTGGTGCGTCCCACTTCGGCTCGTTCGGCGATCTCGGTCACGGTCGCGTCGGCGAAGCCCCGTTCGGCGAACAGCGCGAACGCCGCGTCGACGATCGCCTCCCGCGCGCGCCGTCTCTTCCGTTCGCGAAGCGGAACCTGCTGGGTCATGTCCCCATCCTAGCGCGCACGAAACCCGATACTTTATGGTATCCAGTACCAAAAGGGTTCGAGTATCGGAGGATGCGGTGAAACCCACGGGAAGCCTGCTGATGACAGGCGCGAGCAGGGGACTCGGGCGGATCGCGGCCGAGAAGATCCTGCGTGACCATCCGGAATTCCATCTGGTGGTGACGGCGCGGGGTTCGGGTCAGCAGCTGGTCGGGGAGCTGGCGAGGGCGACAGGTAACGCGAACGTGTCGGCGGTTTCGTGTGATCTCGCCTCGATGCAGTCGATTCGTTCGGCTGCTGCTGAGCTGGGGGAGAGTCTGCGGTCGGGTGGGTTGCCGCCGCTGCGCGGGTTGGTCGGCAACGCCGGACTGCAGATGACCAGTCGCACCCACCCGAGCGCTGACGGCATCGAGACGACTTTCGCGGTCAACGTGCTGGCCAACTACCTGTTCGTGCGGCTGTTGTGGGAGGAGTTCACCGTCCCGGCGCGGATCGTCATCGTGGGCAGTGACACGCACTTCGGGGATCTCCGCCACAACATGGGCATGGTGCCCGCACCCCGGTGGGAGAGCGTGCCCGCCCTGGCCAGGGCCCGTGACGACGCAGCGGCGCGGACGGCCGCTGAAGGCCGGACCGCGTACTCCACCAGCAAGCTCGCGGTCCTCTACCTGGTGCATGCGCTAGCGCGGCGGCTGCCGCAGGGGGTGGATGTGTACACGTTCAACCCCGGCTACGTCCCCGGTACCGGGCTCGTGCGGGACGCGGGCCCGTTCGTCCGGTTCCTCTCGCGCACCCTGCTGCACGGGTTGACCGCCACCCCGCTGGCTCTCTCGTCCGCGACGGCCGGTGACCTTCTCGCCCGCGCTGCAACCGGCCCTCGCCCGGGGGAAAGCGGCGCCTACATCGACCGGCGCGCCGTCGACGACTCCTCACCGGAGTCCTATCACCGGGACCGCGAGGACGAACTGTGGCACACCGCGGCCGCGCTGTGCGGTCTTCCCGTCGAACTCGGCCACGGCGGCTGACACCAGAAGGCCGAAATGCTCTTTTTCATCGCGGGTGGTGCGGCGCAATTGTCGAACGGGTACCGGGAATCCGATTTAATGTGACAACGGTCACCCGTCGAACGCGCCTCCTCGCATCGCCAGTGATGCGGGGAGGCGCAGAAATGAATCCGATGCGGACCGACTACTCGCGTGGACCGCGTCCCGGGTGGTTGGAGATCTGTTGCTGTTCCAAGTTATCCGTTCACCCGCGCTGTGGCCGCCTTAGCCGCTATCGGTCTTGCCGTTGTGGTTGTGTCCGTGGGAGTGGCTGTGGCCATCGTGGCCGTTACCCGAGTGGCTGGCCAGCACCATCGTTGTTGGTGCTGCCAGCGGGGTCGCCGTAGCGGCCGACGCCACTCCACCGATGCCCACCGCAGCCGACGCGGCTAGCGCCAATGCGACCATTGCTCGCGCGCTTGTACGCATTGCAGTGTTCCCCTGTCCTACAAGTGGAGATGATTGATGATGTGAGCTCCGATCACCACGACCGCGGCGAAATGGAAGCTCATACTTGTACCCAACACACTTGGACGAGCAAAATATTCCCATTCCTGCCAGTTGGCATTCGAAGATCTTGGGTCGAGCAACTGATTTTTTCGGTTGGTCGTCGCCGTAGGGGACAAGGTCCCGAGATTCTGAGGACTAATTACCTGGAAATGGATCAAAACGCTGACAAAATCGGTAAGACCGCCTTTTTCGAGTGGTAGTCGTCACAGTCTGCGCAGTGCTTCGTGGCCCGGGGGCGACGGCAGCACCTCAGGCGTGAACCGGACTCGGCGTGGTTGTCGGACCATCCGCGTCAAGGCTGTCCCCAACGACTGCCGTTGTCGGTTTCGCGGTGGGCTACGTGGTCGGCGGAACTGCTGGTCGCAGCCTGGATGGTGAGCGACTGGACGAGCGGATCGTGGCGGAGGGCGTCCGCGGTGCTCCGGGGGTCCAGGACCTCGTCCGCGAAATGCACCCCTGGGCGGACCTTTTCTCGGAGAACGGCCACCGCGGCCAGCGCCGCCACCGCTCCGCTGAGCTGGTACGGATCCGCCGCGTGCAGGGCCACTGACGATGACTTTCCGGAGTCGGCGAGAACACGTGCGGACAGCACGTAGTACGGGTCGCGGCCGCGCAGGTCGGACATGGCCGCTCGGGTCAGCGTTTCGATGTAGCCGCCCCGGAACTCGGGGTCGTCCGCCCATGCCATCACCAGGGCGCTCGGGATGGCCTCGGAGACGTAGGCGGTGTAGAACCGCAGCTCGGCCAGGCCGAGATCGGCCGCCATCCGGGTGCTTTCGGTCGGCAGGAAGGGCATCGCGTCGACGGGTTCGGGAAACTCGGGCAGTTCGACGCGGCGCAGCGGCGTCAGGGCGCGCGAAGTCACGGTGCCGCTGCGCCACGCGGCCAGCGACTCCCCGAAATCCGGGCCGTTGGCGAGGAGGATGTCCGCTGCCGAGGCCGGTGTCATGCGCACCGCGCCGCCGACGTGGATCTCCACCCGGTCCCCGGCCGTGGCGACGAGGCGGGGAAGTAGCCCGGTCAGACCTGGCATGAGGCCCGCGGAGAAGACCGCCGCTCGATCCGTGAACGTCGTCGTGCCGAGTGCGCGGCGTGCGGGCACATCTCCGGCCACGTCGACGTAGTGCGCGCCCGCCGCGGCGGCCGCTCGGGCGACCGTGTCGAGGATCCGGTAGGAGGGTCCGGCGCAGTTGAGCACGAGTTCCGCGTCGGAGCAGAACTCGGCGAGGCTTCCCGGGTCGTCGATGTCTACATAGGACACCTCAAGGTTCGGAATCTCGCCGAACAGGGTGCGGCCCCGGATCGGGTTGCGTCCGCCCGCGCGGATGCGGGTGTAGCCGTGCTCGGCGAGTCGGCGGACGGCCGTGGCGCCGACCTCGCCGTAGCCGCCGAGTGCGGCGATGAGCCGATCCGCCATCGGGCCCCTTTCGGAGAACGTTCATCACAACGATAATCGTTTCCATTAGTTCCGACTAGAGGGAGTCAGCGTGTTCGACGTGATCGTGATCGGCGGTGGGCCCGCTGGGCTCAGCGCCGCTCTGGTGCTCGGGCGTCAGCGCCGCCGTGCGTTGGTGGCCGACGGTGGTCAGGTCCGCAACGCACCGGCGGACGAGATGCACATGTACCTCAGCCGGGACGGTTTCTCGCCGCACGAGCTGCTGTCGCTGGGACGTGCCGAGCTGACCGCCTACCCCGGCGTCGAACTGCGGCCCGGCCAGGTCACCGCGGTCTCCGGCGGCATCGACGACTTCACCGCGGAATTCGCCGACGGCAGCCGCGCACGGGCGCGGCGACTGATCCTGGCCACCGGGCAGGTCGACGAGCCGTACGACATCCCGGGAGTGCCGGAGCGCTTCGGCCGCAGCATCTTCCACTGCCCCTTCTGCCACGGCTGGGAAGCCACCGGCAAAACGTTGGCCGTCCTCGGCCGCGACGTGCCGCAGGTGATGCTCGGCCTGTACCTGGCCGATCGCTACAGCGACGACGTCGTCGTGGTGACCCACGGACCGCACGAGTTGCCCGACGAGGTGACCGCCAAGCTGGCCGCGCACGCGGTGGAGGTGCGCACCGAGCCGCTGGCCAAGGTGACCGGCGAACTGGACGCGCTGCAACTGCACTTCGCCGACGGTTCGACGCTGCAGCGGCAGGCGATGTTCCACCGCGCCCCGACCCGGCAGCGCTCCCCGTTCGCCGCCGATCTCGGCTGCGCGATCCTGGAGGACGGCTGCGTGCAGGTCGACGAGTTGCAGGCCACCACGGTCCCCGGTGTTTCGGCGGCTGGGGACATGGCCCGAGTGCCAGCTGTGCCGGACGCCCTGACCCTGGTCAGCCAAGCGGCCGCCGACGGGGTCCGCGCCGCGGTCTGGCTGGAACAAGGCCTCTTCCGCGCGTCCCTGACCTGACCTCGTGAGTGCGCAAGCGGGTTGGAGCCCGCTTGCGCACTCACGACCCGAATGTGGTGGATCAGCGTGCGGGTTGGGCCAGCGCGGCCAGACCGGCGATGGTCGGGGTTTCGAGGAAGTCGCGAATCGCCACGGTGATCCCGTTCTCCCGGGCGAGTTTGCCGAGGATTCGGACCGCGAGGAGGGAATCGCCGCCCAGGGCGAAGAATTCGGCCGCGCGGTCGACGTCGCTGATCCCGAGCATCTCCTCCCACACTTCGGCGATCGCGCGTTCCAGGTCGGTTCGGGGAGCACCGGCCTGGCCGCTGCGGTCTTGGCGTTCGTACCGGCCGATGCGCAGGTCCGTCGGTTCGGGTGCGTCCGCTGCGTGGGGGAGCGCCACCGGAGCGTCCCAACTTCCCGGCGCTGCGAGCGTGCGGGCGATGCCGGTCAGCTCGCGGAACATCGCGTCCACCGCTTCCGCGTCGAAGAGCTCGTCCACCAGCGAGAACACCAAGAACATCTCGTCGCGCAGCTCGAACATCCGCACCTCCAGCGCGACCTGCGGGGTGCGCAGCTGCTGGTGGTGGTCGGCCATGTCGATGCGCCCCAGCGGACCGGCGGTGTCCGGCACGCGCTCACCCATGGCCGCGTCCATCCCCAGGGTGCTTTGGAAGACGATCGGCGCGACGGGCCGGTGCGTGCCGCGGCGGCGACCCAGCTCCCGGGACACCTCCACGCCGCTGATCAGGTTGTGCGCCGCTGACTCGCTGAACCGGCGCTGGCTGTCGGCGGCCAGGTCGGCGAACGAGGCCCCTTCGGTCAGCTCCACCGGGATCAGCATCGTCGAGGCGAACGCGCCGACGATCCGGTGCACGTCGGGGTGCAGCGGCAAGCGGTTGAGCTGCAAGGAGTTCAGCAGCATGCGGCGGTGGCCGGCCCGGCGGGCCAGCACGATCGCGTAGGCGGTGAACATCGCTGCCGACGGCGTCACCCCGTGCTGGGTGCACTGCCGACGGAACGCCGTCCAGGTTTCGGCGTCCACAGTGGTCTGCCGGGTACCCATCAGCTCCGGCCGAACCTCGCGTGGGTCGGCGACCAGCGGCAGGGCTGGCGGCAACGGAAATTCGTCGAGACGGTCCCACCACCAGTCGCGGTCGGCTTCCCACGCGTCGGTGTCCGGCAGCGTGGACACCGAGGTGACGTAGTCGCCGTAGTCGACCTCCAGCGGGGGCAGCATCGCGTTCCAGTCGGCCACCAGGGCGAACAGGTCCCGGTAGAAGACGTTGGACGACCAGCCGTCGATGATCAGCAGGCTGACCGCGTTGTGCAGCCGGGCGCGGTCGCCAGGCAACAGGGTCAAGCGCATGGCCACGCCGGGGCCGTGCGCGGGGTCGGGGCCGCCGGTGCTCAGCTGCGATCGGATGGCGGCCACCGTGGCGTTGGCCTCCTCGTCGGATGCCGCACGCAGGTCGATCACTTCGACGGTGGGCACCGCTTCGGGGTCGTCGGCGGCCAGGATGCGCTGCTGGCCGTCGGGCAGCACGCGGGCTCGCAGCGTGGGTTGGTGCTGCACGAGTCGGCGCAGCGCGTCTTGGAGCGCTTCGGGCGCTTCATCCGGGTCGACGTCGGTGAGCCCGATGTCGACGTAGTGGTGCGCCGATTCGTAGGACAGTTCCCAGCCGTCCTGCTGTCCGACGAAGTAGCCCTGCTGCAACGGCAGCAGCGGGAACGGCGCACCCGGATCGGGTCGCCGGGACACTTCGACCGGCAGCACCCGACCGCTGGATGCTCCGGCGCCGCGCCGGGCCACGAGGTCGCCCAGTTCGGCGAGGGTGATCTCCACCCGGACGTCGGACAGGGCGAGTGCCACGCCGAGCTTCCGGCGGACCAGCGCGGACATCCGCACGGCGAGCACCGAGTCCCCGCCGAGGTTGAGGAAGCTCGCGTCCGGCGGAACATCGTCCAGGCCGAGCAGTTCTGACCAGATCTCGGCGAGCACGGTGCTGATGTCGGGTTCGGCGGTCATGGTCGCTCCAGTTCGTCGGTTCGGGCGGCGAAGATGTGCTGGCCGAGGGCAGCGAGCGGATGGCCTGGTTCGGGCAGGTCGAGCAGTGAGGTGAAACCGGCCGCGGCCAGCTCGCCCAGCCACTCGTCGCGCGTCAGGAAGATGCGGTCGGTACCGGCGCGCACGTCGGTGGCACCGGGTTGCGGTTCGCCGTCGCGCGGGGACATCAGGAACTGCATCGAAGTCATGGCCTGGTAGTGCTCCCGGCACGAGTCGATGACCACGAGCAGCCCGCCGGGCACGAGCAGTCGCCGCAACCGCGCGAGCACTCCTCCGATGTGCACGGAGTTGTGCAGCACGTTCGCGGCCAGCACGGCATCGGCCGAGTGGGGCCGCACGGGGGCGTCGGCGTTGATGTCGAAGATGTCGTAGCGGAGGCGGTCGCCGAACCGCTGCCGCCCGGCGTCCAGGAAGAACTGGGAGACGTCGGTGAACAGGTAGTCCACGGGCTCGTCACCGAGCGCGGGCACGACGACGGCGGCAGTTCCGCCGATACCGGCTCCGAGTTCCAGCACGCGGAGCGTTTCGGAAGCGCGTCGGCGTTGCCCGCGCAGCAGTTCAACCGCTGCCGCGTTGAGGTAGCGGTTGATGACGTTGTCCTTGTAGGCGCCTTCAGCGGTCGAGAGATCTCCGTCGGGGAACAGCAGCGCCTGCACGGCCACCTCGTCCCGGAGCAGGCGGGGAAGCTGTGCCATCGCAGTGCGGAAGAACCGGGCCATTTCCGCGGGATACCCCAGGCCGTGCGCGGCTTCGGCGACGAGCGCGGCGGTGTCGTCCGCCTCGGATCGGCGCACGGCGCGCAGGTCGTGCACGAACCCCGTGGTCTCGTCCTGGTGCAGCAGGCCCTCGTCGCGCAGGACGGTGAGCCAGCGGCGGAGGATCCAGTGGTGCCGGGGTGCGACGCGCAGCCGATCGGCGATCTGGTCCCAGCGGTGGCGGACGCCCGGTCGGAACAGACCGTTGCGGCCGAGCGTGCGAGCCATCGCCAGCAGGGCGGCGTGGTCGAGCTGCCGCATGAAGCCGGGCAGTGCGGCGGTGTCGACCTCGTGGATCGCGGTCGCGGCGGATCGGGCGACCCGGTCCAGGACGTCAGCGCGCATGTTGGCCTCCGGACGCGACTGTGATCGGCACCGCGCCGTGGCCTGCGCGCCGCAGTTCCCGCCGGGCGACCTCGGCCAGCCTGCGGCGCACGAATCCGTGCAGCGGCTCGTGCGCCGTTGCCGGACCTGGGATCTCCGGCACCGGCCGGGCGGCTGACGCGGCGGGGGCGATGACTTCGAGCAGCCGCGGATCGGTCGGGTCCAGGCCGACCACGGCGTCCAGGTCGCCGATGGCGTGGTGCAGTTCGGCGGCGGTCGTACCGGCGTCGGGGGTGAGCAGCCGGTTGGGGATCTGCTCGATCCGCACCGGCGAACCGTCGAGGCGGGCGCGCAGGGCCGCGATCCGGTTGTCGGCGGGGAGATCCAGCCAGCGGGTCACGGTCGGTGCCATGGCGAAGGCGCCGGGATCGACGTGGAGCACTGCGTCGAAGCGGTAGCGGGTCAGTTCGGTGTCGGCACGCATGGTCTTCGCGAAGGTGGCCATCCGCACCTCGCGGTCCGCCGCCGCGGCCAGCGAGGCCAGCAACGGCGGGTCGAAGAGCAGTTCCTCGTCGTGGTCGGCCCGTTCTTCCGGGGCCTCGTGGTCGAGCCAGCGGTGGTGATCGAGAAGCAGACCGGCGTGGCGAACGTCGCCGATGATCACGGTGCCACCCGGCGCGACCATGCCGATCGCGTCCTGCACCACCGCGCGCAGGTACTCCACGTTGGGGAAGCACTGCGTGACGGAGTTCAGCAACACGCAGTCCGGCCGAGCCCCGGGAAACGAGGTGGCGATGGCGGCCTGCACGGAAGTGCTCCCCGCCTCGTGCGCGGCGGCCCGCACGACCACGGCACCGTCCGGAGCTGAGGCTGACAGCGTCCGAACGGCATCAGCGGCGACGTCGGTGCCGACGTAGGCGTCGACGTGCGGATGCAAGCGGTGCATGAGCATGCCCGTGCCGCAACCGAGTTCGAGCACCCATCGGGGTTTGCCGCGCAGCACGAGTTCGACAGTGTGGCGCAACCAGTCGGTCATGTGCTCCACCGGGAACGGCTCGCCGGTGTCCGATGCTCGCCAGCCCGACAGGTCCAGGTCGTCGGCATGCCGCCCCGAGGCTTGGGAGTAGGTCCAGTCGTAGACCTCGCTCCACTGGTCGAGGTGTTCGGTGAGCAGCCCGCCCGGTGTCGGCCGCACGGCGAGCGCATCGCGGGCGGGGACGAGCCGAACCGCCCCGCCATCCACTTCGGTCGCGGCGATCCAGGGGTGAGCGCTGAGGTGCTCGGCCGCTCGCCGCAGCGCGGCTGTGTTGTCTGCGGGCACGGGGTCGTCACTGGGCACGGGGTCGTCACCGGGCAAGGGGTCGTCACCGGGCACGGGATTCCTCCGATCTGTCGGAACTGGTGGCGATCAGGCCGCGCTCGTGGAGCCGGACGATGCGGTCGGCTCGGTCGGCGAGGGTCCGGTCGTGGGTGACCAGCAGGACGGCGAGGCCGTCGGTGCGCAGCCGGTCGAGGAGATCGAGCACGTCCTGCGCCGTGGCGTCGTCGAGAGCGGAGGTGATCTCGTCCGCCAGGAGCACATCGGGTTCCGCGGCGAGCGCTCGTGCGATGCAGACGCGTTGGCGTTGTCCTCCGGAGAGTTCGCGCGGAAATCGTTTCGCGGCACCTGCAAGCCCCACCACGCGCAACAGTTCGTCGGCTCGTTTCCGCGCGTCGGCGGGAGAATCGCCGTGCAGCACCTGTGCGGCGCGGGCGATCGCGGTGCCGACGCGGTGCGCGGGGTTGAGAGCGCTGGCGGGATCTTGGGCGATGAACTGCACTGCCCGCAGTTGGGAGTGGGTTCGATGCTCGACCTGACCGGGGAGGAGATCACCCTGCCACCGCATTTCGCCCGCATCGGCCGCGTGCAATCCGGCCAGCGTCCGCAGCAGCGTGCTCTTGCCGGAACCGGACGGCCCCAGCACGACGACGAGTTCGTGCTGGCGGAGTTCGAAGGAACCGTCCCGGAGCAGCGGCGTGCCGCCCCGCGAGATCGCCAGGTGGGATGCCGAGAGCACGGGGGCAGCAGAAATCCCCAGGCTCGTTCGCTGCTGGACGGACGTTCTCGCTTGCCCGAACGAGACGACTCGATCGCTCACCCTCGTCACGAAGTCCCGGTCGTGCGAGACCAGCAGCGTCACCGAACGCCCATCCCCGCGCCGGTTCGTGATCGCCCGCTCGACGAGTTCGAGGACGTCCGGATCCAGACCGGTCGTCGGCTCGTCGAGCACCAGCAACGCGGGATCACCCACCAGTGCGCGGGCGAGGGCAACGCGTTGCGCCTGCCCACCGGAGAGCTGGTGTGGGCGCCGCCGCCACAGCTGGGTGCTGTCGAGTCCGAGGTCGTCGAGGGCCCGCCGGGCCAGTTGCGCGTCCGGCGCACCGTCGGCGACCAGCGAATGCACGCGCTGCAAGGGGTTCAGCGCCGCAGCGGGGTCTTGGCCGACTACGCCCGCCGTTCGATGCCGCCAACGTCGGGCGGCGCGTCCTGGTAGGACCATCCTTCCGGCCCAGCGCACCGTGCCGCTGGCTCGGCGCAGTCCGGTCGGCAGGGCGTCCAGCAATGCGCGCAGCAGGGTGGATTTCCCGCTGCCGGACGGGCCGACCACCGCGACGACCTCACCAGCGGCGGCGTGCAGCGAGACGTTCGAGAGCACGGCGCGTCCCCGTCGGTCGAGCACGGTCATGCCGTCGACTTCCAAGCGGTTCACGCCGACCTCCGGTCGAGCAGCGACGCCGCACCCGCGACACCGGCTGTGAGCACGGCCAGGGCGACCGCCGGGGCGATCACGCCTGCGGGGTTGAGGGCGGATCCGGGCAGGTTCTCGCGAATCATCAACGCCCAGTCGGCCGCTGGCGGTTGGGCGCCGAAGCCGAGCAGGCTCAACGCGGCCGCGATCTGGACGCCCACCACGAACCGCATCCCCACGTCGGCCGAGATCAGACCGGCCATCGAGGGCAGGACTTCCCGGACCAGGAGCACCGCATCGCGTTCGCCCCGGCAGCGCGCCGCCTCGACGTAACCGGAGCCGCGGGCCAGCCGGGTGGCGTCCCGGACCACCCGCAGGGTCAGCGGACTGCCGCCGCAGACGGTCGCGGCCACGACAGCGGCGTCGGCGGGCAGCGAAACCGCCAGCACCAGTGCGACGAGCAGCAGCGGTATGGCGAGCAGCACGTCGGCGAGTGCGGTCAGCAGCCGGGAAACCCAGCCATCGGACCAGCCGGAGAGCAGGCCTCCGGCAACGCCGAGCGAGGTGGCCAGCAGCGCAGCGAGCATCGAGATCAGGACGAGGTCACGGCCCCCGGCCAGCACCCGGGACAACACGTCCCGGCCGAGCCCGTCGGTGCCCAGCAGGGCGGTTCCGTCCGGGAATGCGTGCGGCGAGCCGATGATCTCGGTTGGGAGGTAGGGCGCGAGCAATCCGCCCAGAACGGCCGTGCCCACCGTGGCGATCGCAAGGCTGCAGACGATGGTCGTGCGCTTCATGAGGTGCCGCCTCGAACCACGTCGGCCAGCCACAACCCGGCGAGCACGACTCCCGCGCCGAGCAACGCCGTGGCCTGCACCGTCGGCACGTCACGGCTGGCGACGGAGCTGACGAGCAGCTCTCCGAGGCCGTTGTAGCCGAACACGGTCTCCACCACCGTGGTGGCGGCGAGCAAACCGCCGCAGATGACCGCGAGCACGCGGAGCAGCGGTGCGAACAAGTGCGGCAGGACGTGCCGGGCTGCGACGCGCCAGCGCGGTACTCCGCGCAGGACGGCGTCCTCGACGTGCGGGAGCCGCCGCACGTCCGATATCGCTCCGGCGAGCAGGCCCGCGCCGAAGGCCGCTGCCGGGAGGGCCAGCGACAGCGTTGGCAGCACGAGCAGTTCGGGTTGCTGCCACGGCGATTGTCCAATGGGGAGCAGCGAAACTCGCGGCAGCCAGTGCAGGAGGCCGGAGAACAGCGCGACCAGTGCCCCGGCGACCACGACCTGCGGGACTGCGGCGGCAGCGGCGATCGCGCCGCTGGCTGCGGACCGCAGGCGTGGCGAGCTTCCGGCCCAAGCCGCCAGCAGCATCAGCGGTACTGCGACGAGCAGCGCACCGGCGGTCAGCGCCAAGGTGGCGGGCAGCCGTTCCGCGATCAGGACCGATACTCGTCTATCGCTGATCAGCGACCGACCAGCGTCACCCTGCAACAGACCCGTCAACCAGCGGCCGAAGCGCTGCCAGCCCGGATCGTCCAGTCCGGTCCGCGCGCGCAGCCGGGCCAGCTCCACGTCGCTGGCCCGACCGCGGGTCCTGGCCTGCGCCGCGTCGCCGGGCAGCAGCTCGGTCGCGGCGAAGACCAGGACGGCGACCGCGAGCAGCAGCAGGGCGCTGCGCGCGGTCGAGCGGATCAGCTTCGGGATCACGCGGCGTTGATCCGGACCTGGTCGATGAACAACCGCTGGAACCCCGCTCCGGTGGGCAGTCCTGCCACCTGCGGGCGAGCCAGGTCGAGCCCGTCGCCGACACCCCACACCAGGTAGCCGCCCTCGTCGCGCACCTGCTGCTGCAACCGGCCGAGCTGGGCGCTGCGCCCGGCCTCGTCGGGGGTGGCAAGAGCCGCGTCGAATCCGAGGTCCCAGTCCGGCCGGTGCCACGCGGTCTCGTTCGTCGGCGACGTCGACAGCAGTGCCACCCGCGCGACGTCGAGGAACGGGATCCCACCGAGGTAGCTGACGTAGAAGTCGGCCTGCGAGTAGACCTGGGTCCAGTAGGTGTCCTGCGGTTCCACCTGCACGCGGATCCGGATGCCGACGGCGTTGAGCTGGTCGGCGAGCAGCGTCGCGGTTGTGTCCATGCCCGGGTAGGCCGTGGTGGTCCGCAGCGTGAGGTCCAAGCCGTCCGCGTGCCCGGCCTCGGCGAGCAGCTGGCGCGCCCGGTCGAGGTTGCGCTGCCGCTGCGGGAGTTCTGGTGCGGTCGGGTCGGCTGGGGTGAGCAGGTCGTCGCCCACCACGCCTTGGCCGAGGAAGACGGTGTCCACCAGCTGCTTCCGGTCCACCGCGAGCTTGATCGCCTCGCGAACGCGTGGGTCGTCGAACGGCGCCCGATCCAGTCGCATGACCACCGGGTACACCGTCACGGCTGGCCGGTGCACGACCCGCAGACCGTCCTGTTCGGACACTCGGGCGGTCGCCGGGTTCACACTCCCAGCTACATCGGCTTGTCCGGCGGCGACCGCGTCGGCTCGGGCCTGTGGGTCGGCGATGGCGCGGATCTCGATGCGCCGCAGTGGCGGTCGCGGTCCCCACCAGCGGTCGTTGCGCTCCAACACGGCGCCCGCGGCGTCGCCGCCGACCATCCGGAACGGTCCGGACCCGGTGACCGGGTTGCTGAAGTCGGTGCTGCCCTCGGGGACCACGAAGGTCGCCGACTCCAGCGCTCTGCCGACCTCGGCGAACGGCTTGTGCGTGACCAGACCCAGCGTGCGGTCATCGACCACAGTGGACGCGGTGAGGTCGAACATGGCCATCCGGCCGTAGTTCTCGGCGGCCTTGTCCTGCATCCGGCGCAGCGAGAACAGCACGTCCGCGGCGCGCACCGGTCGGCCGTCGGTGAAGGTCGCGTCCGGGCGCAGTGCGAGTTTCCAGCGGGTCAGGGTCGTGTCCGGCGTCCAGGACGTCGCCAGCCGCGGCTGGGTGCTGCCGTCCACACCGGGCACGGTGAGCACGTCGTAGAGCAGCGCGAAGCGCATGGCGTCGGACTCGTTGCCGAGCCCGCCGTGCGGGTCGTTGCTGGCGGCCGCGGGAGCGCCGACAGCCGCGTAGCGCAGCGTGTCGGGGCTGGTGTCGGCCGTGCTGTTGGCGGCGCACCCGGTGGCCACCAGTGCGGTGGCCACGGCAGCGCCGAGGACGAACTGTCGTCGTCGCATCGATGTCCTTCGTCTGATTTCGGTTGTTCGAGGCCGGAAGTCCACGGTCGGATCAGCGCCGATCCAGCACCGTTTCCAGCGCTTCGTTGATGGCCGCGGCGACGTGCGTGATCGCCGGTGGCCGCAATAGCGAGTAGTGGTGGGCGCTGACGCCGACCACGTCCAGCGGTCCGGCAAGGTGGTGGCCCCAACCCAGGTCCGCGAGTCCGGGCGGCGTGTCGTCGACGCCCATGCCCACACCGGAGTTGCGCGGCGCCGAATGATCGGCGCGGACCAGGAGAGTCCTGGTGCGCTCGTCATCCAGCAGCCCGGGTTCGTGGTCGGCCAGCGCCCGCAGGTGTCGGGCGAAGACCGCGACCCGTCGCCGGGCGCTGTCGCGGCGCCCGAGCAGCCGGGCGGATCGCAGCCGCCGGTCGATCTCGTCCCAGCGCTGGTCGGGCGGGAGTTCCCGGATCACCTCGATGACCGCCGAGGTGGCCAGGTCGGGGCCCGCGCCGAGGTCCGTGCCGACGAACCCTTCCAGCGCGCCCAGGAAGCGCCAGGCGACGGCCAGATCTACCTCGTCCGGGGTGCCCCCGATGTGCGTGATGTAGCTCGGGTCGTTGGAGTCGAGCATCACCAGCAGTTCGGTTCGCTCGCCGAGCGCGTGGAGCTGACGGGCCATCTCCTGTGCGAGATCACCGCCCATGGACCAGCCGCCGAGCAGGTACGGCCCACCAGCCTGGGTCCGCCGCACCACGTCGAGGAAGCGCCCGGCCATTCCGACGATGTCGGTGGCGCCAACGCCGTCGACCAGCTCCGGATCGGTCAGCGCGACGACGTCCACGCGGTCGTCGAGCAGCCGGGCCAGTTCGGCGTAGCAGACGACGTCGCCGCCGGAGGGGTGCATCAGGAACAGCGTGCGCTGCCCGCCGCTCGGCCGGACCGGCAACGCGATGTCCTCGTCAGCGACCTCTGCGCTGTTCCAAGTGGACAGATCGGTCGCGAGCCGTTCGACGCGCTGCACGTAGTCGGCGAAGGCCCGGTCGAGCTGATCCGGCGGCAGGACCGGTTCCAGCGCGTCCCACTGCAGCAGCAGCCGCCCGCCCTGCTCCAGCGCCTGGTGGTCCAGCAGTGTCTGGGGTGTCTGGCTGAGCGCCGCGACCTGCGTGCCGACCCACTCCGGATCGTGTTCCGCGCCGATGACGTCCGGCAGGCCCAGCGCGCTGGTGAACACCACCGGAACCGAGACCCGGTGGCCGAGGCGCGACGACAACCCGGCAAGCACCTCCAGACCGGAGAAGTCCCGGTGGTCCAGGTCTGCGAACAGCACCTCCTGCGCGGCCCGGGCCCGGTTCAGGAAGGACGTCGGCCGGGAGTGGTCGACCGCGTGCAGCACCAGCGACGTGAAATCGCCGACCACGTCGGAGACCTGGGGGTGGATGTCCGGGCGGTCGAACAGGGTAAGCATGATCGAGAACCGGTCGCTGCCGGACCACGCCGAGAGCGTTTCGGCGTAGGCGGTGAGCAGCACGGCAGTGGGCGTCACCCGGTGCCGAGCGGCGGCGGCCCGCAACGCAACCCAGGTTTCCCGGTCCAGCGCCGCGGCCCGCCGGACGAACTGAGTTGGTGCTTCGGATTCGCGCACGGGCAGTGCGGGCGCTTCGGGTAGCGAGTCGAGCTTGGCACGCCAGTACTCCGCCGCTTGCTGCCCGCGTTCGCCCCGGTGCCGCTGCTCCAGCGCCGCCGCGCACGAGGCGAAGTCGATGCTGATCTCCGGCAGCGGCTGGTCCGGTGAACGGTAGAAGTGCCGCAGCTCGCGGTCGATGATCCACCAGCTCGCCGCGTCGCAGATCAGCACGTCGACGCCGATGAACAACCGGACCCGACCACCGGGCAGCCGCGCGGCTTGCACCTGCACCAGCGGCCACCGGTCCGGCGGCCCGGGCTGGCGGCTGATGCGCTCGCGCAGCCTCTCCAGCCGAGCCGCCCCGCGCTCCTCCGGCAACGAGGTCAGGTCGTGCACGCGGATGCGGTAGGCGGGCACGTCGTCGAGCACCTTCGCCCGGCCCTGCGGGGTGATGGTGGTCCGCAGCATGGAATGGCGCGCGAGCACCTGGTTCCACGCCCGTTCGTACCGGTCGACGTCGAGGTGCTCGCAGTCGTACTCCACGTAGAAGTGACAGGGCACGTCACCCCATTCGTAGCCGCCGTCGCGGCCCACCCAGTAGGCGTGCTGGACGCGCGTCAGCGGGAACGTGCCGTCCGGGGCCATGACCTCCACAGCGGGTGCGGGAGCGGGTTCAGGTGCTGGGACAGCTGCTCTGACGCGTGCCGCGATGGCACCGACGGTCGGCTGTGCCAGCAGATCGCGTAGTCGCAGATCGACGCCGAAGCGCTCCCGCACCGCCGCCAGCATCCGCGTCGCGAGCAGGGAATGCCCGCCCAGCAGGAAGAAATCCGCCTCGGCCGAGGTCACCGGCGAGCCGAACAACTCGCTCCACAGCTCGGCGACCGCCCCTTCGACCGGATCGGCCAGGCTCCCCGAAGCCTCGACGCGATCGGTGAAGGCGGCCTGCGCCATCCGGTCAGCCAGCCCGGTGGCGGCGATCGCCACCACCGGCGGTGTCGCGCCCGCGAGGATCCGATCGAGTGCGGCCATGCCGGTCTCGGCGTCCAGCGCGTGTTCCAGCACGACCGTGCGGTCCGCTCCCAGCGGTCCGACCCGCCAGCCGTCCCAGACCGCGCTCACCCAACGGGTCGAATCGTCGCTGGCGGACATCGCCAGGGCGTCCAGGAAACCGTTGGCTGCCGCGTACGGCCCCATCCCGATGCCGCCGATCATGGTCGTCACCGACGACATCAGCAGCACCGCGCGAGGCCGCAGCTCGGCGGGGAGGGCGTCGAGAGCAGCGCGCAGCGCGAGCGCTCCGCCCGCTTTGGCGGTGATGTGCGCGCTGACGTGCTCGGCAGTGGTTTCCCGCAGTGGAGTCGCCGCAGTGGTGGCGACGACGCCCGCCGCGTGGATCACGACGTCGAGGTGCCCGTCCGCGGACAGCTCCCGCAGGAGTGCCGTTGTCCCCGGCGCATCCGCGGCATCGAGCGCGCGAACCTCCACCTGAGCACCCGTTTCGGTCAGCCGCCGGATGGTCTGGAGCCGTTGTTCGGCGGTGCTTCCGGGCTCCGGGTGAGCGGGTAGGCCGGTGCGCGAGGTGAGCACGACGCGGTAGCCGTCGCGGGCCAGGTGCGCTGCCGCGGTCAGTCCCACGTCCCCCAGGCCGCCGGTGATCAGCGCGATCCCACCGGATGCCGGTTCGGTCCTGCGCGGTCGCCACGGTACGACGGTCCGCAGCCACCGGGAATCTCCTCGCACCGCCAACTCGCTGCCCGAGGACCGCTCCGCGGTGCTGAGATCGGCGAGCTCGGCCACGACTGCCGCGGCGTCGTCCGCGCCGGGCGGGAGGTCGATCGTCCGCCACCGCAGGCCGCGCAGTTCCTGGCCCAGCACTCTGGGGAGCACGCGAAGCGCGCCTTGCACAGCGTCGGGCCGGTCCCGGCTGTCGACCTGCGCGGCGCCCCTGGTGACCTGGAGCAACAGCGGCGGGATCGGCTCCAGAGCGGCAAGAGCGCGCGCCAGCTCGGCGTGGCGGAGGATTCCGGTAATCACATCCTCGCCCGCGGTGAGCACGAGCACACCGGCGAAGGGCTCGGCAGCGTCGCGGAGTTCATCGAGCGCGACGCAGTCGGCACCCCGCACCTTCAGCTCTCGCCGCACGGCGGCGGCCAGCACATCGTCCGCGGCAGCGGCGAGGATCCAGCGCCCCGCCAAGGAGGTCGGGCAATCGATCGGTGGGAGTTGTTGCCAGCGCGGGATTTGCAGCGGCTCGGTGGCCTCGGGTTCGTCTGCGGTGCGAACCTGGCGGGGCTCAGGGGGATCGATCCACAGCCGCCGCCGTTGGAAGGCGTATCCCGGCGCGGCGATTCGACGACGTGGCTCGGTGCGCTGGGCGGCGAAGTCGATGTCGAGTCCGCGCGCCCACAGCTGGCCGACGGCGTCCCGGACGGCGAGCGATTCGTCGGGTTCCTCCGCGGAGAACGTGGTCAACGCGGCGTGCAGCGCGGCGAGACCGTTGCGCCGCGCGAGACCGGCGAGCGCACTGCCCGGCCCGACCTGCAACACGATCGCCGGGGTCTCGTGGCCGACGGCGGTGCGCAGCGCATCGGAGAACCGCACGGTGTTCCGCAGCTGGTGAACCCAGTGGTCCGCCGTGCTCAACTCCGCGTCCGCGTAGGTTCCGGTGACAGTCGTGACCATCGGAACCGCCAGTGACTGCGGCGACAAGCCTTCGGCAGCGGCCCGAAGCGCTGGCATCGCGGGCTCCACCAGCCGCGAGTGCAGCGCGGCATCGACGCGGAGCAACGTCGATCGGTTGTCGTGGCCCAGACTTGCGGCGAGTGCCTCGACAGCCGGTCGCGGACCGGAAACCACGCAGGAATCGGGTGAGTTGACCGCTGCGAGGTCCACTTCAGGATGGTTCGCGAGCAGCCTGGCGACCTCTGCTTCCGGACGCTGGATCGCAAGCATGCTCCCGCCGCCAGCGGCACGCGATGCCCCGGTGCACCGGACCGCGACGAGACGAGCGGCGTCCGGCAGCGAGAGACCACCAGCCACCACGGCGGCGGTGTACTCGCCGAGACTGTGGCCGAGCACCACGTCCGGCCGCACGCCCCAGGAGTCGAGCAGTCGAGCAGTCGCCAAGGACACCGCGAACAGCGCGGGCAGGCCGTAGGCCGCGTCGCGAACGCGTTCCTGCGCGGCTTCGCCGATCACGGCCTCGCGGATGTCGGTCCCCAACAAGGGGAGCAGCAGGTCAGCGCATTCGTCTACGAAGGCTCGGAAGGCGGGTTCTTCGGTGTAGAGCCGCGAACCCATGCCCGGGTATTGGCTTCCGGCGCCGGGGAACGCGAACACCATGCGTGGTTGCGTCGGCAGGGCCTGCACCGCGGTGCCGTTGCGCAAAGCTGCGGCGATGTCTCCATCGCGCGCGGCACTGGCGAGGCGGTGGGGAAGTTCGGGTCGTCCGGACTGAAGCGTGTGAGCCAGGTCCGCGGCGTTCAGGGGTTCGGCGTCGGCGATGGCGGCCGCGGTCTGCTCGGCCGCCGCGCGGTTGTGCGCGGACACCGTCAGGATCTGCGGTCGAGGATCCGGTTTCGCCGCCGGGCGGCTCGGAGCAGGACCGAGCACGACGTGGCAGTTCGTGCCGCCGATGCCGAACGAGCTGACACCGGCGAACTCCGGGCCCTGCCACGGTTTGGTCTCGGTGATGACCTCGAACGGCGAACCGTCCAGCTGCAGCAGGTCGTTGATCGGTTCGGCGTGCAGCGATGCGGGCAGGATCCCGTGCTGGATCGCCAGCGTGGTCTTGATGAACGAGGCGACGCCTGCCGCGGTGTTGGCGTGCCCGATGTTGCTCTTCACCGAACCCAGCCCGCACCAGGCGGGACCAGCACCGCCGAAGATCCGCCGGAGCGCGGCGGTCTCGACCGGATCGCCCAGCTGCGTGGCGGTTCCGTGTGCCTCGACGTAGCCGACCTGCCGGGGGTCGATACCGGCGATCCCCTGCGCCTCCGCGATCACGCGCGCCTGCCCGCGCAACGAGGGAGCGGTGAACCCGGCCTTGTCGGCCCCGTCGTTGTTGACCGCCGAGCCGTGCAGGACCGCCAGCACCGGGTCGTCGTCGGCCAATGCGTCTTCGAGCCGCCGCAGCACGACGGCGCCGACACCCTGCGAGTAGACGATGCCGCTGCCCTCGGCGGAGAAGGGACGCACCTTTCCGTCGGCGGAGTAGATGCCCTCGGCCACGTGCAGGTAGCCATGTCCCTGCGGAACGATCAGCGACACGCCACCGGCGATGGCGGTGTCGCACTCCTCGTTGAGCAGCGATTGCCCGGCGATGTGCACCGCGACCAGCGACGTCGAGCACGTCGTGTGCACCGCGATGGCCGGGCCGGTCAGGTTCAACCGGTAGGCCACCTGCAGCGGAAGGTAGTCGGCGTGCGTGGCCATCGCGGTCTGCAGGCTGCCCACCGGATCCGCACCTCCGCCGGTCGGGCTCCACCGGTCCGCGAGGTTGCTGGCCAGGTAGGAACTGTGCGCGGCCCCAGCGAAAACCCCGACCGAACCAGCGCCGAGCCCGCCACCGTGCCCGGCCTGCTCCAGCGCCTGCCAAGCCACTTCCAGGAAGAGCCGCTGCTGCGGATCGAGCAGGGCGGCTTCGGCATCGGTGAGACCGAACGGCTCCGGGTCGAACAGGTCCTGCCCATCGATCAGCCCACCGACCGGCACGTAGTCCGGTCGGTTGCGCAGTCGCGGTGGGACGCCACGGACTGCCAGCTCCGCTTGGGAGAACCGGGTGAGTCCTTCGCGGCCCGCCACCAGCATGTCCCAGAACGCGGCCGAATCCGGTGCTCCGGGCAAGCGGCAGGCCAGCCCCGTGACGGCGATCATCGGGTCAGCTCCGCGGCGTGAGCGCGGGCGGCTCGGCGGCTCGACGGTGGCGCAGCGGGCCGCGCGGGTGCTGGTTCCGTGCGCTGTGCGATCACCGCGGCCAGGTCGCGGACCGTTGGGTTGGCCAGGAAGTCGACCACGGTGAGGTTCGGATCGAGTTCCGCGCTGAGCCTGCGTTGGGCTTGGACCAGGGTGAGCGACGTGGCACCCAGCTGGAAGAACTGCGTCGTGGTGTCCACTTCGGATTTCAGCAGTTCGCCGAACACCTTTCGGATGGCTGCCTCGATGTCCACGACCTGCCGCGACGGCGCTGCGGGCGGTGCGGCTACCGGTGGCGGGGCAGCTACTGGTGGTGTGGATGAACGCGCGGCGCGGCTGAAGGTGAGCTCGATCAAGGAGCCGTCCCGCAACCGTTCGGTCGCGCGCAGCCCGGCGGAGGCGGCGGCCGACAGCAGCTGCTTGCCGCATTCCCCGGCTGCCGATAGCGCATCCACCGGGGACAACACGCCGGGGGAGAAGCTGATCGTGACATCAAGACCACGAGCTGCGACGTCGTTGAGCACCGCGTCGAAACCGACGCGTTCGGCCGGTTGGTCAGCTTCGAGGACTTGCCGTGGATCGGCCGACACCGGAATCTCGGCCACTTCTAGCGCACCGGCGTCATCGTTCGCGACGGCCCGCCGATAGGGGTTCCCCAGCGCCTTGTAGTCGATCTTCCCGTTGGCGGTGACCGGGAATTCGTCCATCGTGACGAAGCGGGTGGGCACCATGTACTCGGGAACGTTCTCGCGCACCCGTCGGCGCATTTCCTCGTCAGCCATCTCGGCGTCGGTGTGCCGGACGACGTAGGCCACCAGCCGGGGCCGGTCGTCGGGGCCCGGCACCGATAACGCCACCGACTTGCGGATCCCGGGCAGGCGGTCCAGCACCGATTCGACCTCGCCGAGCTCGATGCGGTGTCCTCGGATCTTGACCTGCCGGTCCAGCCGTCCGAGGAACTCGATCGTCCCGTCGTGGCGCCAGCGCCCCAGATCCCCGGTGCGGTAGAGCCGCAGGCCCAGCTGCGGATGCGTGATGAACCGATCGGCGGTCTGCCCGGGATCCCCGACGTAGCCGCGCGCCAGCCCGCCGCCTCCGATGTGCAGCTCACCGGGCTCGCCGACCGGCTGCGGGCGGCCGTGCTCGTCGAGGATGTGGAACAGCTGTCCCCGCAGCGCTCTACCGTACGGAATGCTGCGCCAGCTGGGATCCACGTCGCCGATGGGTTGGCAGATCGACCAGATCGACGCTTCGGTCGCCCCGCCGAGGCTGACGATCTGCGCGTTCGGGGCGAGCGCGCGCACCCGGTCCGGCAGCGTGACCGGGATCCAGTCCGCCGACAGGAACACCAGCCGCAGCGGTGCGAATGCTTCGCGGGCCAGCTCGGGGTCGACCTCGGCGTACTCCACCAGCATTTCCATCAGCGCCGGAGCGGTGTTCCACAGCGTCACCCGGTGCTGGTGCATGAGTTCCAGCCAGTGGCCCGGATCGCGTTGGCGCTCGGCGTCGGGAACCACCAGAGTTCCACCGACCCCGAGCACGGCGAAGATGTCGTGTACCGACAGGTCGAAGCTGAACGCCGACAGCGCGAGCATCCGGTCATCGGCACCGATCGGGAAGCGGTCGACGAGGTCGTCGATCGTGGTACGCGCGGCCCGGTGCTCGATCGCGACGCCCTTGGGGCGGCCGGTCGATCCCGATGTGAAGATGACGTATGCCAGGTCATCAGGCTCCGGCCGCCGCAACGCCGGTGCCTCCGCCACCGTGCCGGTTGCCGGTAAGCGGTGCACGGTGACGTTCTCAGGCCACTCCACCCGTGCGTCGGGGCCCACCACCGCATGCCGTATGCCAGCCTGCGCGCAGATCGAGGCGATGCGGTTCGTCGGCCACGACGGCTCCACCGGCACGTAACCCGCGCCACTTGCGCCCACCCCGAGGATCGCGGTGATCTGCGCCGAGCTCTTCTCGACGGCGACCGCGACGAGATCCCCCGGACCGACACCGGCCGCGGCGAGCACCGCAGCCGTCTGCGCGGCATTCGACGAGAGTTCCTTGTGGCTGACCGAATTCTCGGCGTCCAGCAGCGCTGGTTCATCCGGACATCGTTCGGCAGCGGCCCGCAGCGGATCGTCGAGCAGCGAGCCGACCGGGCCGAATGGCGCGCACTCCAGCTGTTCCGTCGGCAGGAACGAGGGATCCCAGCCGAGGGCAGTGTCGGTCCAGGCTTCGGGGTCTTCGGTCAGTCGCCGCAACAGCCTGGTGTGGGCGGCGAGCATTCCGCTCACGAAGCCTGCTGGGAAGGCACCGTCGACCGAGTCCCAGCACAACGTCAGCGCGCCGTCTTCGGCGTAGACGATGTGGTCCAGCAGCACCTGCGGGGTCTGCGAGATTCCGAAGACCTCTTCGCCCAGCCACCCCGCGGGAGCATCGTCTCCATTGGACAGACCTAGTCCGCTGGTGAAGACGACCGGGTACTTCGGTGTCGACGCGGCCTCTCCGGCGACGTGCTGCGCCTCCATCCCGGACACCGCCCGGTGGTCCAGGTCGGTCCAGAACTGCCGGTTCGCCCGCGTGGCGTAGTCGGCGAACCCCGACCACCGCGTTGGATCCAGCTCCGGCATCGCGACGAGCGCGGTCGAGGTGAAGTCCCCGACAAGAGAATCGAGCTCGGGATCGTCGGGCCTGTCGAACAGCGTGGTGTTCAGGCAGAACGGTTCGGTCGCGCCCCAGCGGTTCAAGGTGAGCCCGAATGCCGCGAGCAGCACCCCGGTCGGGCTGAGACCGTGATCGGCCGCACGCGCGCGCAGCGCCTCCCACTCCGCTGGTGCCAACCTCGCCGACACCCTGCTGAACCGGTGGTTGCGCACCTGGTCGATGTCGCACGCCAACGGCAAGGCCGGTCCGGGCGGCAGCGATGGGGCGCGTTGCGCCCAGTAAACGCGATCGTTCTCCCGGCGCCGCTGCTCCTCGGGATCGGCTTGTCGGCTGCGAACCACGTCGGCGAACGTCGTGCGGGGTGCGGGCAGCTCTGCTGATGGGTCGTCGACCAGCGCACCCCACTCGGCCAGGAGCTGCATCCACCCGGCGAAGTCCAGTGCGAGCACGTCGATGCCCATGCACACCCGGGTTCGACCGCCCGGCAGCAGGATCGCTTGGATGTCGAACAACGGCCAGCGGTCGGCCGGGCGCACCTGGTGCGACCATGCCTGCCGCAACTCCGCCGCAGTGCGTTCGGCAGTCGCGGCGTCGACGTTGCGCAGATCGGTGATGGGGATGTCGTAGCGGGGTACGGTGTCCAGCACGCGTTGTCGGGCATCTTCGCCCACGACCATGCGCAGCATCGGATGCCGCTGGACGAGCGCGTTCCACGCCGAGCTCAGGCGGCCCAGATCCGCTTCCGGGTCTGCGGTCGGGATGCGGTCGTACTCCCGGTAGAAGAAGGTCGCCACCCCGCCGAGCGGGAACGCCGGGTCGCGGCCGACCCAGTAGGCCGACTGGATCGGGGTGAGCGGGAACGCCCCTGCGGCCTCGCCGGGCTCCACCACGCCGTTGGTGATCGAGCGAACCGTTGCCGCGCCGAGGAATGCCGTGAGCGGGAGGTCGAGATCGAAGTCCTCCCGGAGGCGACGGCGCAGCCGAACCGCGGTGAACGACTCCAGGCCCAACTCGACCAGGGGTGTGTCGGTCTCGATCGCGCTGGTGGGCACGTCCATCACCTCGGCGAGGGCCGTGGCAACGGCGTTGAGGTCGACCGACGGTCCCGTCGGGGTCGCGCTCATGGTCCTCCTTCGGAGATCAGGAGAGGTCGATTGATCACAGAGCGTCAGCGCACTGGACAAATAAAACGACAATCGTTTTCAATTATGCGCCGAACGATCACGATCGTGTCAAGGGGAACCGCGAACAGTGATCTCCGGTGACGCCGAGTCGATGAGAGTGGAGGGCTCGTGTTGGAGCAGTCGGAATCGGCCCTGCGCTGCTACGACCCGAGACCGACGGCCCGAGTGCGGCTGTTCTGCCTGCCGCACGCCGGCGGGGCGGCGAGCTTCTTCCGATCGTGGTCCGCACTGCTGCCACCGGACATCGAGGTCTGCGCAATCCAGTACCCGGGGCGCGAAGACCGCTGGAACGTCCCGGCCTGCGGCACGATGTCCGACCTCGTCGACGATGTAGTGACCGGTCTACGCGATCGGCTCGACCGTCCGTTCGTCCTATTCGGACACAGCCTGGGTGCCACCGTCGCCTACGAGACGGCATTGGCGCTGCGCTGCGAGCTGGGACGAGCGGCGAGCCACCTCCTCGTCTCGGCGAAAGAGCCGCCGCAGCACCATCGTGCGGGCGACTTCCACCGCCGCGCGGACGACGAGCTGTGCGCCGAGCTGCTCCGGCTCATGCCCGACGCCGACGTGCTGGGGGACCCGGAGGTGCGAAGCCTGCTGCTGCCCGCGGTCCGCGCGGACTACCGGGTGAACGAAACGTATCGGCGGCCGAACGCGGCGCCCCCGCTCGACTGCCCGATAACGGCGTTCTGCGCCGACGCAGACACCGAGACGACGTTGGCCGAAGTGCACGAATGGCGGCAACTCACCCGAGGTCGGTACAACGTCGTGGTCCTCCAAGGCGACCACTTCTACCTGGTGCCCCAACGCAATGCTGTCCTCGCCACGATCAACTGCGCAGTGTCAGCCCTACCACCGGACAGTTGAGCCCCTACCGGAAAAGGGCTGCGCGAGCATCCGCGGTGCCCGTGTTGTCGCGCAATCGCTGCTATGACCCTGAGGTTTCCCCTGCCGAGTCCCTTCGGCAACGTGCTGTCCTCGCTGCCCAAGACCGCCCACCCGGGCGCGAAGAAGGCCCTCGCCCAGATCTGGAACGCCGAGGACCGCCGCCACGCCCTGGACGCGGTCACCGCGTTCAAGGCCGCCTACGGCGCGAAGTTCGGCAAAGCCGTCGTCAAGATCACCGACGACATCGACGAGCTGCTCGCGTTCTACGACTACCCGGCCGAGCACTGGGTCCACCTGCGCACTACCAACCCGATCGAGTCCACCTTCGCCACCGTCCGACACCGCACCAAGGTCACCAAGGGACCCGGCTCCCGCGCCGCCGGCCTGGCCATGGCGTTCAAGCTCATCGAGTCAGCACAAGCCCGTTGGCGCGCCGTCAACGCATCCCACCTCGTCGCCCTCGTCCGTGCTGGCGCCCGCTTCGACGCGGGCAAGCTTGTCGAACGACCCGACGAACACACCACACCCACCGCAGTCTAAAAGATCTTCATCCACAGGTATTGACTATTTCTCGTTCCCATGCTTGATCACCGACTCCTGCCAGTCTCGACCCCCGTCCGCAGTGCTCAGGCCGTCGTGTGAGCCGCTGGCGCGGACATCTCGTTGGTCGGCTCGGCCTGCCCGCCGCAGAAGACCTCCGTGACGAGCCGCTGCTTCGCCTGCTCGAACGCTTGGGCCACGGCGGCGAAGTCGAGCTCGGCGTCCCCGTTGGTCAGCGATGCGGTGAGGGTCGTGCTGCCGTCAGGCGTGCTGTACATCAGCGCCGCCCAGCCGGCGAAGCCGCCGTTGTGGTGGAAGACAGTGCCGCCGCAGTCGGTGTCCTCAACGAACAACCCCAGGCCGTAGTGGAAGTCGCCGCTTTTGGGGTGGGGCGTGCGCATTTCGGCCAGCAGCGGGGCCGGCAGGAGCCTGCCGCCCATGAGCGCGGAGATGAACGTGTGGAGGTCCTTGGTGGTCGAGATCATGTCGCCGGCGCTGGAAGCCCAGGAGGGATTCATGCGGGTGACGTCGGCGACCTTCGGCCGGCCGTCGTCCTCGTACCGGTAATAACCGTGGGCGTGCGGGTCGGGGATCTCCGGCGAGGCGTCCGGCACCACGGTGTTCGACAGCCCCAGCGGCTGCAGGATCAGCCGCCGCATCTCGGCGGCGAGCGAGCGGCCGGTGACCTTCTCGATCAGCAGCCTGGCCAGCACGTAGTTGGTGTTGGAGTAGCTCCAGTCCGTTCCCGGCTCGAACTGGGCCGGCTTGGACAACGCCAGCCGGACCAGCTCCTGCGGCTGGTAGGTGCGGGACAGGCTGTCCACGTACTCCTGGCCCTGCACCGGGATCCCCGGCAGGAGGGTCCCGTCGGGGTCGAACTCGCCGGTGAAGTTGAACACCCCGCTGGTGTGCTGCAGCAGCATCCGCACCGTGATCCGCCCGTCCAGCCCGAACCCGGGCAGGGAGTCGACCACCGGGTCGTCCAGCCCGATCGTGCCCTCGGCCACCAGTCGCAGGACCACGGTCGCGACCAGGGTCTTGGTCGTGCTGCCGATCCGGAAGTGCCCGTTGGTCGGCGGCTTGGCGGTCTCGCCCAGCTTTCGCACCCCGGCGCTGCCGACCCACTCCCGCCCCTGTTCGTTCACGCGCAGCTGCATCCCGGCAAAGCCGAAATCGACGATCTCCTGGATGGCCGTCTGCAGTTCCGGGCGATCCTGCCCGCTGGTAGCAGAGCTGTTCTGGTTGACGCTGTTCGTTTCGCTCATGCCCCGAGCGTTCACCCTGACCTCGGGTCAAGGTCAAATCGCGATCTTCGCAGCAGGTTGACCCTGACCTTGGGGCAGGGTGCACAATCATCATGTGACCATGGGGAGTCGGGCCGGCGGCGTCACGATCGGGCAGGCGGCGGCATTCGTTGGCGTCACGGTGAAGACGGTGCGGCACTACCACAAGCTCGGCCTGGTCGAGGAGCCGGAACGCGACAGCTCCGGTTACCGGCGGTACGGATCGGACGAGTTGTTGCGGCTGGTGCAGGTCCGGACGCTGGCTGCCGCCGGGGTGCCGCTGGCGGAGATCGGGCCTCTGCTCGACGCCGACGCCGCGGGGTTCGCCGCCTCGCTCGCCGACGTCGAGCGGCAGCTCACCGAACGGATCGAGGACTTGACCGCGCGGCGCGACAGTCTGCACCGCCTTGCCGGGAGTGACCGGGCTCTGTTGCCCGACCGCGCCCTCGCGGTCCTGGACCGGATGCGTGGCGTCGGGTTCAGCTCGGACTATGTGGCCGGCCAACGGGAGGCCCTGGTGCTGTTCCGGGCGCTGGCGCCGGAGGGTTTGGATCATTTCCTGACCAACCTCGAACACCGGCTGGACGACCCCGAGTACGTCGACCTGATCAAGCGCAGCGTGGCGGCAGTGTCCTGGAAACCCGACGACCCCCGGATCGAGGAACTCGCCACAGCCGTTGCCACCAACCTGCTGGCCAATCGCGAGCTGCTGGCGATGCCGGCAGGCTTCAGGATCGGGCCCGACACCGCCACCCGGTACGGGCTGATCGACCACCACCGCGAAGATCAGGTGCCGGCCTGGGCCCGGCTCAACGCGCTGGTCGAGACCAAACTCCGCTCCGCGGGCGTCCCCATCCCACACCATTGACGGCCGGTGTGGGCGAGGTAGCGACCTATGCGGGCAAGCTTGTCGAACGACCCGACGAACACACCACACCCACCGCAGCCTAAAAGATCTTCATCCACAGGTATTGACTATTTCTCCGCGAACGGCCAGGACATCTACCACGACCTCGAACAGATGACGCGGGTCATGGACATGGCGGGCGAACCGAAGCGGCTGGTCGTGCTCGGCTACGACGGGATGGGCATGTACGTCGAACCCGGCCTCGGCGAAGCGATGCGCGCGACCATCGGCTGGTTCGACCACCACATGCGCGGCACGCCGTTGCCGCCCGTCGTCCCTCCCGGCGACACGGCGATCACGCCCTTGGCCCCGGGGAAGCGGTGCGGGCCGGGCTCGTCTCGGGAACCCCCAATTGGAAACCCAGCTGGGACCCGGCGACCGAACGCTGACGGCCGTCAGCCGCTGCCGAAACACACCAGCGGTCAACGACCCGAACCACGTGAAAGCCTCCCGGCGGAACTGCATAGAGCCACCAGCGTGCGCCGAGTTCTCTCCACTATGGACG
Source organism: Saccharopolyspora antiqui (assembly GCF_052246905.1). NCBI lineage: Bacteria > Bacillati > Actinomycetota > Actinomycetes > Pseudonocardiales > Pseudonocardiaceae > Saccharopolyspora > Saccharopolyspora antiqui. Next base: position 152,429 of record NZ_JBQQBO010000010.1, on the reverse strand, counting down.
CCCCCGGCATCAAGGCGACCTGACTTTCTCTTGGATCGTCTACTGTGGACGCCTTTGACGCGCCCCCGGGGATGCGGAACGCTCGAAGTCGTCCTCGCCGGGGTGTTTTCGTCGGCCAACACCGCGGATGAGCTAGCGATCACGGCTGGGGCTGCTGCGTCGCCTGTCCGCGGGCGACGATCCCCACCAAGTGGTTGGCGAGGAGTTCGGCGAGTTGGTCGGCGAATGTCTCGGCGGGTGCTGGTTGGCCCCACTCGGCCGTGACCTGCGCGGAGACTTCGCTGGGATGGGTGTAGGGCCAGAGCCCGGAGGTCGTGACGACCACTGCTTCGGTGAACTGCGCGGCCGCTGGCTCCGGCAGGCCGACGTGTTCGGCGACCAGCCGGGTCATCCTGCCGTTGTGCTCCGCGGCACTCGTTTTGAAGCCTCGGGCGAACTCCAGGCTGACGTTCCGTTCGAGGACGGTCGCCATGGCGCTGGCGAGCTCGCACAGCACCGGGCGCCGGGCCAGCGTTGTGGCGACCCGTCCGGCGACGGCGACCGCGCGCGCGAAGCCGGGCTCGGCTGCGGCCGGTAGGTCGCGGAGCGCTGCCTCGACATCGTCGAGCGATGCCGCCCACTCCTCGTCGAGCACGGTCAGCAGCACGGCTTCCCGGCTGTCGTAGTAGCGCAGGACGTTCGACTTGGCCAGGCCGACGCGCTCGCTGAGGGCGCGCAGCGTCAGTTCGGCCACCCCGGTCGTGGTCAGGAGTTCGCGCGCCGCGGCGATGATCGCCTGCCGACGCTCCGCCACCTGCGAGCGGCAACCTGTGCCGCTGCGGGGCTTACAACGGGATCGTCGCCGCCATCGACGAGGTCGCGGGAGCGGACCGGTGAAGGACTTCGCCTACCTGCGGCCTACCGACACCGCTGGCGCGATCGCGGCGATCGCCGAGCGTCCCAACGCGAAGTTCCTCGGGGGCGGCACGAACCTCGTCGACCTGATCCGGGAGGAAGTGGAGGCGCCCGACACCGTCGTCGACGTGACGGGGCTTGGTCTGGACGCGATCGTCGAGACGGCGTCCGGAGGTCTTCGGATCGGGGCGGGGGCCCGCAACAGCCACGTCGCCGCGCACCCGATCGTGCGGGAGCGCTACCCGGTGGTGAGCCAGGCGCTGCTCAGCGGTGCGTCCGGGCAACTGCGCAACATGGCGACCATCGGCGGAAATCTGCTGCAGCGCACCCGGTGCCTGTACTTCTACGACGGTGAGTCGCCGACGCCATCATCTACATCGGAATGCCGACGCCGAACTTGTCGAACACAGTCGAAGAGGAAGCTCTCAAACAGCTCGAAGCCGGTGGGCTTCGGGTAGTCCGGATCACCGGCGGAGCCGACGCGGGCGAGCTCATCAGCCAGGCGCTGGATCCGAAGATTCGCCCACGGGCGGTGGAAATGGGCCTTCGCGACGGCGGCGCAGCAGCCGAGAGCGTCGCCAAGATCCTCCACCATTGACACCAACCGGGTGGGGCTGGCGTCGACGGGCGCCAGCCCCATCGCGATGCATGCTGGAACTCGACGGCGGGCACGGTCTTCTCCATGAGCAGACCGGTGCGGTGGTAGCGGCCATCACCGATCTGATCGGCAGAACTGCGTGACAGACAGGAGGATTCGCGCGCCACGCCGTCGAAGCGAGCCTCCCCGGCCCATGCTGCCGCGTGTGGTTTCGAGGTGATCGGCCGCTCGCTCCAACGCGGAAGGCCTAGGCGGGCAGGAAGTCGAGGTCTTCGGCGAGCAGGCTGGTCAGGTCCGCGGTGGAGGTGTGGGGCATGGTTCCCAGGCGGGACGCCTGCCGGGCCACCATCGCTTCGAAGGTCTTGCGCGCCGTGCGCCCGTTGCCGAACGTGCCGTCCTTGGGGATCCGCTCGAAGTACTCGTGCAGCACCTCGCCCGCCTTCGGGTCGAGCTGGTAGTCGTGCCTGTGGCACTGCTGGCGGACGATGGTGACGAGTTCTTCCGCGTTGTAGTTGGCGAACTCGATGGTCTGGTTGAACCGGGACTCCAGGCCGGGGTTGGACGCCATGAACTCCCGCATCTCCTTGGAGTAGCCCGCGACGATCACAACGACCTCTTCGCGGTGGTCCTCCATCAACTTGACCAGGGTGTCGATGGCCTCCCGGCCGAAGTCGGGCCCGGTTCCGCCCTTCTGCGAACTGAGTGTGTAGGCCTCGTCGATGAACAGCACGCCCCCGAGCGCCTTGGTGAACGCCTCGGTGGTCTTGATCGCGGTGCCGCCGATGATCTGGGCGACCAGGTCGGCGCGGGCGACTTCCACCAGATGCCCGGAACTCAGCACGCCGAGCTCGGCGAGGATGGCGCCGTACAGTCGGCCCACGGTTGTCTTGCCGGTGCCGGGTGCGCCCGCGAACACCAGGTGGCGGCTCATCGGCGGCACGGACAACCCGGCCTGCTGGCGGCGCTTGGCCATCTTGTTCAAGTCGACCAGGCTGGCCACGTCCCGTTTGACGCCGTCCAGGCCCACCAGCGCGGTCAGCTCCTCGAACGGCTTGCTGGTGGTCGGCTTCGCGGCTGGGCCGGATCGCGCAGCACGCTGCTCGCTGGCCGACGGTGTGCCCGGTTCCGGAGCTCCGCCCTGCGGGCTCGCTGTGCCGTGCGCATCCGGGAAGCCGTTGCCCGTGCTGGTCAGGTCGGTGACGTTCAGCGCGGCGGAGGCAACGGCCTGGCGCAGCCCGGCGCCGCCGTTGTCGCGCGCCGTGCAACGTCGCACCAGGACGTCGTTCTCGGTGTGCACCCGGATGCCGTCGCCGTCGTTTTCCAGGAACTCGCAGGCGGTGATCTCGGCGCGCCCGGAGGCCGCGACCTGGATGCCGTGGGCGTCGCCGGAACGGAACCGGCAGCGGGTCAGCGACACGTCGGCGTCCGCGCCGACCACCGCACCGTCCTCACCGCTGCCGTAGACGTCGCAGTCCTCGAACAGGGCCTGCCCGGCTTGGACGACGGCGAGCCCGGCACCGGCGGCGGCCCGCACGCTGCACCCGTCGACGCGCGCGCGGGCCTTGCCCGAGACGAGCACACCGGCGCCGCCGCTTCGGTCGATCTCGGCGTTCTCCAGGTTCGCCCGGCCGCCGTCGACGATTTCCACGCCGACACCGCCGCAGTCGTGCACCCGCAACCGCCGCAGCCGGGGCTCTGCCTCGGAACGCACGGTGACGCCGGATTCAGTGCAGGAGCTCACGGTGAGGTGGTCGAATTCGAAGGTGGCGCCGTCGGCGATGCAAACGCCGGTGCCGGTCACCTCCGACACGGTGCACTCTGCGGCCAGTCCGGAAGAACCGGTGGTGACCCGGATTCCGTATTTCGCGCTCCGCCGGATCTCGCATTCCGCGAGGGTCGCGGTGGTCGCCCCGGCGATCAGGACCCCGTCCGCGCCCGCGTCCTCGACGGTGCAGGCTTCCATCCGCGCCGATTCCGTGGTGGCCAGATAGAAACCGACGCCGTCGGTGCCGCGCACGGCTACTCGCCGCAGGGTCGCGGCCGCCTGCTGCTCGACGGCGACGGCGGGCTTGGTCGCGCCGCTGACCGTGAAGTTCTCGACGGTCGCCTGGCCCTGACCGTTGAGGCAGATCCCGTTGCCGTCGGCGCGTTCGGCGCCGCCGCCGCGCACGTCCATCCGCCCCTGCTCGGCCACCACGATCGCGGAGGTGCCCAGATCGTGCAGACGGCAGTCGTCCAGCGAACTGCCGTCCGGGGAGGTGACCACCACGCCCGCGCCCTGGGGGTTGCGGACCTGGCAGCCGCGCATCGCCAGCGTGCCGGACCCGTACGCGTAAACCGCCGCCCACGAAGCGCCCTCGATCTCGCACTCGGTCAGCGCCAGCCGACCCTGGCCCACCACGACTGCCGACTGCTCGGAGTCGGCGCAGCGGATGGTAATGCCGCTGATCGTCGCGGCACCGCCCGCCAAGGCGACCGCACTGCCCTCGTCGACGCGGATTTCCACCGTCCCCGGCCCGTCTTCGGCGGTGATGGTCACCGCTCGCCTGAGCACCAGGCGCTCGCGGTAGGTCCCGGAGCTCACGTTGATCACGGAGCCCTCGGGAGCGGTCGCGACGGCATCGGCGATGGAGCGCTGGCAGCCGGGCATGACCGGCGAAACCGAGATCATCTGTGGCTCATCCTCGGGGTGCGGTCGTGGCGTTCGGGACTTCGCCGCCGCCTTGCCGCTGCGAAGGCAGGTCCTCGGTGCTCGCCCGGACCGCAAGCCGTCCTTCCAGCTGCGCCGCCGCCAGCTCCAGTCGGGAACGACAGCCGGTTCGGGCGAACAGGCGCGTCAGGTGGCTCTCCACGGTCTTCTCGCTGATCCCCACCACGGCCGCGATCTGGCGGTTGGTGAAGCCGTCGCTGACCAGGTCGATGATGCGCATCTCCGTGCCGGAGAAGGACGTCTGCCGAGTTCGGGACCGGGGCAGTGGCACACCGCGTTCCCGCATCAGGTCGTACAGCGGACCGCGACCGCGGGTGCACCCGAAGCGGTGCGCGAGCTCGTAGTACTCCTGCCGCCAGGGTTCCGGGTCGGAGCTGAGATCGCTCACCAGCAGGTACCCCATGGCCGCCCGCGGCTGGTCGCCGCGTTGCCGGGTCAACTCCAGGCCCCGCAGCGCCTGCTCCCGGTCCTGGTGCAGCAACGCCCGCATGAAAAGCACCGCCTCCCGCGATGAATCGGACCTGAGCTGGTCGTCCAGGCCTTCCAGTTCCGCCAGCAGGCGGTCGGCCAGCGGCCGATCCGTTTCCCGCCACGCGTACCTGATCAACCTGGTCAGCAGGCGCTCCAGACCGGCGAGCACGCCGCGTTCGCGGTGCCGGAGGTAGTCGCGCCAGCCGACGCGCAGTGCGTCTTCCCGATGTCCCAAGTGGTACAGCAGGCCGCACCGCACCCAGCTCACCAGGTGACCGCCCGCCATCGCGCGGGGAATCCGGTCGAGCCACCCGGCGGCCCGCCGGAAATCGCCTCGCGTGCAGCAGATCTCGGCGGCGAACACCCGGGCCAGGTGCCGGGCGGTCCCGCCGTGGCCGTCGCGGTGGTCGGCTTCGATCCGGCGCGCCACGGACAGGGCCGTGTCCCAATCCCCGGCGTGGTAGGCGCGCAACACCTGCTGGTAGCCCAGCAGGCTCCCGCCGCCCGGGCGGCCGTAGGCCTCGCCGAGGATGAGCTCCAGCGCGGTGGCGTAGTCGCTGAGCGCGCCGGCCTCGCGCAGCCGTTCCTGGTCCACCTCGCGCGGCGGGTCGTCGGGCTGGTGCCAGGCCGACCACGCCTGCTGGAACTCCTGGTGGCTGCCGCTGACCGCGTTCAGCAGCACCAGGACCTCGCCGAGGTCGACGACGTGGCGGTCGGCGTGCGGGGCTTCCCGTTGCCACCGGCCGAAAACCGTGTTGATGATGGTGGCCGCTTCGCGGACCCGCCCGCCGAACACCGCGGACAGGAACCGGCGGATGTCGGCGTCGAAACCGGACGCACCGCCCAGCACGTCGAACATGCCGATCGAGTCCCGGATCTCCGCCGGGCGCTCCTCGTGCATCAACGCGGACAGCCAGCAAGCGCCGATGTCCACGAGCAGCGCCATCCGCTCCCGCTCGGCGCGGTCGTCGTCGGTGCTCGCGGCGAGGACCAGCGGCGTGACCAGACCGACGTCCCGGGCCAGTTCGCGGTACTGGCCCAGCGACATCCGCAGGCGCAGCAGGGTCCGCACCAACCGCGGCCACCGGGGGTCGGAGTGCGGCAGCCGTTGCAGCGCGCCCCGGTACCAGGTCGCGGCCCGGGCGGCGTCGCTGTCCGCGATCCGGTCGGCTTCCGCGACGAGGATGTCGCCGCACAGCGGGGAATCCGGGTCCGCCCCGGCCTGCGCCAGGTGGTTGGCCAGCAGCGCCCGGTCCACCGCGATCCCGCGCTCGACGCGGCTGAGCATCCGCTGGGCGAGCGCGGCGTGCACGGTGCGCAGCAGGCCCGGGTCGATCGCCTGCCGAACGGTGACCGCGAGCGCGGGTACCGCGAACCACACCCGGCCCTGTTCGTCCACGCGGAGAATCCCGTCGGCGACCAGCTCGTCCAGCATCCGGCCGGTGCATTCGAGGTCTTCGGCAACGGCCTCGGTCACCACCGCGAGGTCGTCCACGGACACCGGATCCCAGGACGCCAGGATCGCGGCGAGACCGTGCGGGCCGTCCCCGAATTCGCACATCGAGCGGACGAGTTCGTGGTCCTCGGGCAGGGCCACCGGCTCGTGCGATGGGGAGAGGCAGTAGTGCCCGTCGACGACGACCAGCCGCCCCTGCTCGTGCAATGCCTGCACAGTGGACAGCAGGGTGCCCGGATTGCCGTACAGCGGACCGAGACCGGTGCGCAGCGCGTCGACCGTGAGCGGATCCAGTGCCGCCCCACCGGTGGCCGCGCCCCACTTGGACAGCAGCGCGCGGGCGTCGTCGGCGGGCAGTGGCGCCAATTCGACGATCTCGTCGGCGAGATCGAGGAACTGCGCCGGGGTCGGGGTCGGCCGGGTCGACACGACCACCAGGCACTCTCCCGCGCGCAGCGCCCGGACCAGCGTGCCGAGCGCGACCGCCACCAGCGGTTCGGTCCGGTCCACGTCCTCGATGACCAACGCGATGCGCCGCCGCCGGGCGATCCGGATCACCGCGCGGCTGAGCTCGTGCATCATGGCGAGCAGGTGTCGCTGCGGGTCTTCGGCGATCAGCTGCCGCCGCGCGGTCGCTTCGGCGACCGCTTCGAGCAGGTCCGGATCGAGGCCGCGGTCGACGTACCGCCGCACCGCGTCGAGCAGTGCGTCCAGCAGGCTGGTGTCCGGGTGCTGGGCGGCGCTCAGCGAGATGATCTCGAAGCCGTCCCGCCGCCAGTCGGCGGTGACCGCCTTCAGCAGCGCCGTCTTCCCCTCCCCGGGGCGGCCGCGCACCACCAGCAGGGCACCGGTCCCGAACTCAGCGGCGCGGTCGAGCCTCGCCCGTTGCTCGTCACAGCCGAGCACCGGTACGCGTTCCCGCGCCATCGGGCTCCTCACTTCGATCTGCCGCTGTCGGGTCACGGACGGTCGCCGGTGCGATACTGCGAATACCCTGAATCGGTCTTCGGGCGCATACCCTGTTGATACTGGTCCAGGCCACGGTTGCGCGGTGTGACGATGCCAGCGTCCACCTAGGTCGAGGGATATCCCTCGCGTAGGCCACAATGCTGACCCATGGAACCGGAGCGCATGGGGCCGTGCACGCAGGGTTCGAAGTGAAGCGGGGAACGGGGGCGGCGCCCCAATCGAACGCGCCGGACGGCGCGGCATTCCTGTCCGAATCGGTGGTGGACGCCGGTTGCGCCGCGGGGCGGGGGACCGGGCCACCGCGTCTGATCGGGCGCGACGACGTCATAGCCGAAGTGGTCCATTCCGCCCGGGACTGCTCGCCACCGCTGACCGTGGTCGTCGGCGACGCGGGTGTCGGTCGCAGTGCGATGCTGGCCGAGGTGCGCGCCGCGCTGGCAGGCGGTCCGACCCGGGTGTTGGCCCTGCGGGCCAGCGCGCATGATCAGCATACCCGGTACGGCGCGCTCTACCGGCTGCTGACCGACGTGGACGAACCGGCGGCCAGGGCCGGACGAAGCGGGCGGATGTCGGTGCTGGGACTGGTGGCGAAGCTCAGCGCCATCCCCGATCCGCGCGATCCCCGGGCCACCGCGGTGCAGTTGGCGTCGGCGGTTTTCTCCGTCGTGCGCCGCCATTCGCCGATGGTGGTGCTCATCGACGACGCGCAGTGGCTGGACGAGGCAACGGCATCGCTGGTGGAGCCGTTGGTCCGGCGGTTCGTCCACGTGGGCTGCTCGATCGTGCTGACGGTGCGGTCCGACGCGATGCCGAAACCGGGTGCTGGCACGGCGATTGCCGACGCGATGCGCCGGCTGGGCGAGTCCGGGCTGCTCCGACTCGTCTCGCTGCGCCCGCTGACCAGTCGGCAAAGCGGTGCGATGATCGCCGAGACGCTCCAGGCCATTCCGGACTCCCAACTGGTCCACGAACTGCACACGGCGAGCCGGGGCAACCCGTCCGCCCTGGTGTCGGGGATCAGCTGCTACCGGAAAGTGGAGGCGCTGCGGATCACCGACCGGCACGCGTACCTGATTCCGGCCATCGACCGGCCGGTTCCGCACACCTGCCACCAGTTGCTGGCGCGGGTCCGCGAATCCGGGTCGCTGGCCTGGCCGGTGGCCCGGGCGATGGCGGTCCTCGCGCCACTCGGTCCGGCCGCGCCGCGGTTGGTGGCCGAATGGGTCGGGTCGGACGAGCGGGCCGTGCGTGACGCGCTCGCCCTGCTGGAGCGCCGCCACGTGCTCCTCCGGCGGCGCAGCGCCGACCGGAACAGGTTGTGGGGCTGGCGGTTCCGGATTCCGATGGTGCGCGCGTTGGTCGAGTCTTGCCTCGGTCCCTACGAACGCCGTCGGTTGTCGGCATTGGCGGTGACCGCGCTCTGGAACGGTGCGGCGCAGGCGGAGGACCCGCACTTCCTGCCCGACCGGCTGGTCGGCGCGGGAAAACTGGTGGACCCGCAGCGGGCGAGCCTGGAACTGCTCGCCCTCGGCAGCGCGGTGATGTTCAGCGATGGTCCGCGGGCGGCCCGCTGGCTGCGGGTCGCGGCGGACCGGTCCTCGGACCCGCATGCGCGCGCGATGGCGTTGTTCGCGCACGCCTCCGCGTGCGTGGCCCACAACCGAATGGCCGAATCCCTGGACAGCGCGCGCACCCTGCTGCAGGACCATTCCGCCGAGTTGTCCGACGATCGGCTGCAGGAAGCCCTGAACGCTTACGTCCTGTCGCTCGTGCGGTGTGGGGATCATGCGGAGCTGACCCGGATCGCTGAGGAGGACCCGCCCCCGATCCCCGGCGGCCCAGCCGTCCGAATCGTCGCGAAGGCGCTCGCGTTGAGCCTGCTGAAGCGCTGGGAGGAAAGTTGGCGGCTGCTCAACGAGACGTACGACATCTGGAGCCGCGCCAACGATGTCACCGCGGATTTCGGGAACCAGTTCCGCAGCGGTGCGGGTGTGCTGCTGGGCGAGCCGCAGGAACTGTTCCGGTTCGTCGCCGAGCCGGAGCGTTGGCGCGCGCACGACCAGCCGCAGCACCGGTTCTCGCAGGTCCGCCACGAGCTGAAGATGCTGCTCATGCTCGGGGAGCTGGACCGGGTGCGGGAGGTGGCGGACTCCTACGGCCTGGTGCTGGAGCAGTTGCCCGATCCGCTGCAGTTCATGGTGCGCTGCCTTCGCGGTGACTGGCACCAGGCGATGGACGTCGCTCGGCGCGGCATCGCCGCCCGGATCCACCTCGGTTGTCCGGTGGAAGGGCCGATGCTGCACCTCGGCGCGGCCCGGGTGCTGATCGCGAGCGGCTGGCTCAGCCGGGCCCGCCAGATCATCGAGCTGGGGCGTCAACACGACCTGGAGTACCTCTTCGACAGGGCCGACGCCGCGGTGCTGTCGACCCTCGGCGAGAACGACGACGTCGTCGGCTCGCTGCGCGACGCGCTCCGGAAAGCTGAGGAGGGCGGCTACGAAGTAGGCACCGAGGACATGTGGGCGGAGCTCGCCCACCACGAACATCTGGCGGGGCACCACGAGGAGGCGAGCCGCGCACTCGATCGCGTCCGGCGGCTGGCCGAGCGGATGGGGACCGGCCGCGCCGAACTCTGCCACCTGGTCACCAGGGTGCAACTGCTGGACGACCAGGCGAGCGCCGAGGCCGCGGTGAAACTGGCACGGGACCGCGCGCAGCCGTACGAGTCGGCGGTGACCTTCACGCGGCTAGCCGTGCACGGCTTCCGCACCAGCGAACTGCTCTCCGAGGCGTACGAACTCTGCGGAGATCTCGACGCGCTGCTGCTGCGCGCCCAGATGCGGCAGACCATGCGGGTGCACAACGTGCCGGTGCCCGGCCGAGCCGCCACCACGAACGAGAACGAGCGGCTGCTCGCGGTCCTGGTCACCGAGGGGCTGACCAATCGCCAGCTCGCCGCCGTGTTCGGGACCACCGAGAAGAGCGTCGAAGGACGGCTGACCCGGATGTTCGCCCGCAGCGGCTACCGATCGAGGGTGGAACTCGCCGCGGCCATGCTCACCGGCGAATACCAGGGCTGAGAACGCCGTCGGTCCACGAGCCGCACCAACGCTCGCCTCCGCAACGGCGCGTGGGGGCGGTGTCCTACGCCTGCGGTGCTGTCATGGCCGAGTAGTGGTTGTGCCCGTTGTAGTAGACGTGCAGCGGTTCGGCGGATTCGTCGGCCAGCCAGCGGATCGGCGGCTGGTTCTGCTGCACGACGACGATGTTCAGGTCGAGTGCGCGGGCCACCGTGCCGGGCACGTCCTCGAAGAACGGTGTGGTCCACATCTGACGGTCCACCAGCGCCAGGGCGACCAATTCGCTCGACCGCATCCCGGCGAATGCCGCCGGGCCCGCCGCGAGGTCCTCGAATTGCGGAAAGCGGTCCAGCAATCGGTGCCAGACAGCGTCGCCGCCATCGCCGAGCAGGCGGAGCCGGGCCTCGTTGCGCAACTCATCGGGTTCGGTGGGCCGCTCCGCGTCGCTGCGGTCGTCGAGCAGGCGCCGCAGCGCCGGGCCGTCGAGGTCGTTCAGCAGGGTGTCCAACGGGTTGGTGGCGTCGATGGCCGCGCGCATCGGCGCCGCTTCCGGACTGTTGAACCAGTCCGATGCCTGATCGCGCAACTGCCCCACGTCCAATTGCTGCCACGGCAGGTCGGGGAGCTGACGCGCGGCGCCCGCCAGCACCGACGTGAAGAAGCAGTCGCCGTCGCCCGGAACCCCCAGGACGCCGAAACGCTGGCCTTGCACGGAAACCCGGCCCAGTTCGGTCCGTTCCACGGTCGCCACCTCCGAACCCCTCGGCGGGGGCGGCGGGACCGGCGGCTTCGGAGCGAGGAAATCCGCCAGCGACTGGCTCCGCGGCGGTGGGAGCGCAATGTCGTCACCGGCGGAGCTGCGGTCGCTCGACTCGTCCCAGTGGTCGAGCGCGTCGAAGAACTCGTCGTCGGAATCCGCATGTTCCGACGACGATTCGAGATCTTCTCGGGAGGAAGTGTCGGAGTCCTGCGACGAGGTCGCTTCCGGGCCGAGCCCCGAGGTCCGGGCCAGGCCCTCGTCGTTCGCCGCGGTGAGCCTGTCCTCCAGTTCGGCGGGCGCCGTCGACGCGGAGTCCAATACAGACATCGGCGCAGCCGGAGGGGTGCCCGCGGTGGACGATTCCGGAGTGGTGGCGGAGGCAGTCGTTGCCGAAGTCTGGGGGCGGTTGAACTCGGCGATCTGCCGATCGAGCTCTCGCTTCGCATCCCACCACTTCTGCTGGGCGTCGTTGGCCTCTTCGCGTGCGGCCGCGACCTCGTCAAGTGCTGCGGCATGGCGGGATCGCAGGTCGGTGGAGTCGCTGCGGTGCTCGTTCAACGCCGCTTGGATCTGGCGTGCCTGGTGCCGCGCGGCCGCGTGCTGGCGCTCCAGCTCCAGCAACCCGGCATCCAGGTCCGCCACGGCCTGCACGGCCAGCCGGTGCTTCGCGACAACGTCGGCCCGCCGAGCCGCGTCCGGCTCAGCTTCCGCGGCACGAGCCAGCACTTCGCTGGCGTGCTCGCGCAACCGGTTCAGCTCCGTGTTGCCTTTGTCCAACGCGGCACCGATCTTCCGCGCTTCCTTCACCGCGTCGACCAGCGCACCACGCATCGCGCGCACCGGGTCCCCGGCCAGCGGTGTTCCGGTGGGGACCGCCTTGGCCAGGCGCTTGAGCCCTGGGCGTTGGTCGAGCCACCGGTCGTCGGCGATCCGCTGGGCCTGGTCGACGGCCTCTTCCGCGGTCCGCCACGCCGCAGCCGCATCCTGCACCGCATCCTGCGTCTTCGTCAGCGGGTCCGGCAGGGCAAGTCCCAGCTGCGCCAGGTCGGTCGCGGTCATCCGCACCAGCGCCGACCCCGGCACACGCAGATCGACCGCAACTTTGCGCCCGCCGCGCTCGGCGACCACGCGGTATTCCACGTCGAACCCGACCAGCGCGGTGCGGCCATCCGGCTGCACCACCACCGACCGCTGCCCGTCGGCGTTGCCCGAGGAAACCGGGACCGGCCCCGGGGTGTTCACGCTCACACCGCCTGGCGAGTGCCAATTGTTGGCCGGGTCGACGACGAAGCCTTCGCCAGCGTTCAGCACGGCACCACCACTGGTGGAGGCAGCGGCGTCGCCGGTGAACGACGCCGTGGTCTTGTTGGACTGCGTGAGCGTTACGGAGTCGCTGAGTGCCGCCAGCTCGGGGTTCTTTACCCGTGCGTACACCTCGACCTCGCTGTGCCCGTTCCGGAGCAGAGCGGACTCGTACAGTTCCGGCGCACTGAGCGGCTTGTCGAGCATGGTGGGCAGATTCGCCTGCACCATGGAGTTCGTCAGCGCAGAGACGAGGGTGTTGGCCGCCCCGGTGCCCGGCGTCGTGAACCGGTCGCCCGCACCAGCGATGCGCAGCGCTCTCTCGGCGGCGGCACGAAGGTCGGCGGCACCGCGAATCCCCTCGACCATCGCCGTCGAGGGCAGGTTGCCGATGCTGGCCTCCTGCCATTCCCTCAGCTTCTCCGGGGTGATCTCCTCAGCCGGGACCTCGTCGGTCGTCACGTCGTGCGGCCGCGGATCGGGGGTTTCCTCGGAGGTGATCTTCTGGTCGTCAGCCGAGGACCGCACCGTCATCGCGGTGTCCAGCGAGGTGACGGGGAACGTCCGGCTGCCGCGCTCCACCACGAGGTCGAACCGCACGTTCGCGCGGTAGCGTGCGGCCGGGCCAGCGGCGGAGGCGATCCGAATGCTGGTCCCACCGTTGGCGACCGTCACCTGGTCGCTCTTGGACCGAGTGCCCGACCCTCCCGCAGACATCCCTTCTGAGCCGCTGACCCCGGTGTTGCCATCGGTGAACAGACCGCGGCCGACCAGGCGGAGCTGACCGCCGTACGAGGAGCCGTGTTCGTCGGTCTCCTTCGCGGTGTTGGTAGCGGTGACGGTCTCGTCCACCTGGCCGCCGTCGTGCACGACGTCGAGGAATTCGGTACTCGTTATGGTCCCTTTGAGGAGCACCTGGTAGGTACGGCTGGTGACGAGGCCGGGGTCGTGCAGCAGCAGCGGCACTCCGCCGTCCAGCGCACCGTCCACAAGGGATGTGACGCTTTCCGGTGAAGCCAGGTCGAGCAGCCGCTGGAGGTTGTTCATCGAGTCGTCCAGAGCAGACTTGGGCAGTAGCCGTTTGCCTGGGCCACCGAGCGCGGTGCGCGCGTTCTGGATGAGTTCGATGAGGTCGGGAGCGTCCTCGATCACGGAAGCACCGAGCGAGCTGGACTGCTCGCCCACCAGCGCGGGCGGGGTGAGCGCACCGGGTGCAGGTGTGCGCGGTTCCACCGGCGGGAGGACTCCCTGCGCCCGAGCTTGGTCCTCGGTCATCCGGACGAAAACCGCGCCTGGCAGCTTCACGACAGCGCCCGCGCGCGACGTCGCACCGTTGACCAGGCTCTCTTCGCGAGTCTCGGCCACCATCCGCACGTCCGCGTCGTACTCCACCAGCACCGTGCGTGTCTTCGACGCCGCCCGCTGCGTGTGGCCGACGTTGCCGGAGAACTCCTTGGACTTCGCCGATTTGTGGCTCCACGGCGTCCAGTTGACCCCGGTCGCGAACTGCCCGCGTCCGCGCGCGTCCGCGTCGGACGCGCGGGCGTAGAAGCCGAGCTGGGCGCCACCCGTCACAGCGCGCTTGCGTGACGACTCCGCACCTGCCTTGCCGCCACCGGCGAACGTGGTCTCATCCGGACCGCCTTCGGAGGCCAGCACCAGTTTCGGGTTGCTCAGCGACATGTTCATGCCGAGCCCACCGACCCGGTCTGCCAGGCGCCGCTCGTAGCGGAACCCGCCGGATCGTGCGCCCTGCGTGAGCAGCTTCGGCAGACCGGCGCGGAACGTCTCCGGCGAGAACATCCGATCGATCCGCTTGTAAGCCTCGCTGCCCGGCAGGCCGAGCACACCGTCGCCGTCGGCCGCCCTGGCCAGCTGCCGCACCGCTTCGTCGCGCAGGGCCTCGGTGCCGACGACGGCCTCCACGTGCTGGAACGCCGGAGGTGGTGTCCGCTGGTCGAGCAGGTCGTTGATGCTCGGCGTCTCCTTGGCGGTCAGCGCCACCACGCCGGGCTTGCCGGGGGTGAACTCAGCCGGATCGGTCCGCGGCGCAGCGGAATCGCTGACCCAGAGATCGACTTTGCCAGCTATCTTCGGCAGTCGCTTCGGCGCGTCCGGCCCTGTGCCCGCCACCGTGGACACCGTCGGCGTGACGCGCAACGGTGAGCCTGGCGTCAGCCGCCGGACCCACGGCCGAGCGCGGGTGTAGCTGGTGATCTCGACCTCGAACTCGACGTCGTGCTCGAACACGTGCGAATCCGGACTGCCGGCTGCGATGGTCGTCGTGCTGACGGTGGGCCCACCGGTGTTGTTCCACGTTCGGGTATCGGAATAGCGCGCCGGGACGACGGTGGGGGTGCTGAACGTGTCCACGCCCGAGTTCGAGGTCGGAATCATGATCCGGCCCTCAACACCGACGGACCAGCCCCGCTGCGCGGTGGTGGCACTGGTGAGCGCCGGACTGGTTGCCATCGTGCCGATCACGCTCCGGCCGGTCGCCTGGCCGAGGTGGCGGCCAGGCGACGCCTTCGCCTTGGCGGTGACGCTGAGGAACTCATCGGTGAACAGCCCGCGGCGCTTGAGCTGCACCGACACGCCCGGTCCGAGCAGGCTGTCGAGCTTGGACCGCAGTGCCGCCGGGGAGAAGGCCGCGGTGAGCTTGCGCAGGTTCGCGAGGCGTTCGGCTGCGTCGAAACCGGACCGCTTGACCGTGTCACGCTGCAGTTTGTCCCACCGGGGCAGGAACTTCGCGAACCCCGGTCGGTCGCGCAATGCGTTCTCGATTTGCGGCTGGACGCGCGCCGCTGGGGCGAAGGAACCGGCGCGCACGTGGCCTGCCGCCGCGGCGGCCGCCAGGTACGGCGGCTCGAACCGCTTGCCGGAATCGACGAGCTTGTCACGGGTACCGTCTGGCACCGGCAGCCCCTGCGCCTTCGCCTCGGGCAAGCCCATGCGGACGTACGCGGTGGCCGGTGCGGTGATCCGCTCACCTCCGGAAGTCACCACCTCCACGTCCACCGCGAGCTTGTACATCCCGATGTCGCCGGTGACGTTCAGCCCGCTCCCGGATGTGCTGCCGGTGCCGCTGTTCGCGGTCTGCGTGACGCTTGTGGATGCGTCACCGGTGGCGCCCACGACTCCGTAGATGACGTTGGGCACGTTGCCGCCACCGCCGAACGCACCGCTGACTCCGCCCCCAGACGTCGACGCGGCCGCTTTGTTCTCATCGTTCTGAGAGGAGTCGTCGAAGTACAGCTCGCCCTTGCCGGGAACCACACCGACCAGTTCGACCGCTTTGGGCTTCGCCTTCAGCTGCACGGCCTCGCGGTAGCTGCCGTGCGGGCTCGCCAAATCGGGGGACACCACGGGACTGCTGGAGAGGGCCGTGCCGAGCACGGTGCGGATCCCCCCGCTACCCAGGAAATCCTGCAACGCCGTGCGTCCGGGCGCGCCGAACTTCGTGACGGATGGATGGAGGCTGCGACTGACCTCGTTGAACAGGCCCTGTTCGTCGAGCAGTACGGCCTCGGGAGCGAGGAACTCGATCCGTTCGGCCCAGTCGTCCCGCGGCGGACCGGTTTGCTCCGTCGGCTGGTGCGGGATGATGTCGCTCAGGTCCGTGGGCAGCATCAGGGTCACCTGGCCATCCACCATGGACCCTGTCACCGCCCCGGCTGCGTCGGTGATCGTGACGTGGAAACGGACACCGACGTCAGCCCGCTGCGCTTCGCCCATGGGGCGGATGACGCTCTTACTCGTGGTGGTGACGCCGGAGGAGTGCTCCCGAACCGGCGCCGCGGACTGGCCTTGCAAAGCGGCCGAGACGTACGGGCCAGCGGCGGGGAACATCCAGAACCCGGACACGCCGATATCGCGCGCGACGGTGTCCGTGTGCGGGTCCGAATGCGTGACCTGGTTCTGGTCGGTGACCTCGCCGCCTTTCAGCGACGACGGCCCCTGCACCTCGTCGGCCGTCACCGAGTCGAGATCGAGCTCGGCCCGGACATGCACCTCGAACCACTTCTCACCGACCCGCACCATGGACTTGCGGCCAGCCCCCACGAACGACTCGAACCTGGAGCGGCCCAGCTTGCCGGTGATGGCGTCAACGCCGACGGGCTTACCCTCGGCGAGCGTTCCGAGCATGGACTCGATCTGCTCGCGGAGCTGCTTGCCTCCCTTGACGTCCGTGGGAACCACGGACCCGAGGGACTGTCCATCGCGGGCGTACTCGGGCAGGCGGTCGCGCAACGGTCGGGTGTCGGATGCGGGCTCCGGGGCGCTGGCCGGAGCATCGAGCAAGGGCGCGCTACCGTCGACGCCCCTGCTCCTATCGGCGAACCGGCCGTCCGGGCCCCTGTTGTCGCGGTGGCTGTCGCGATTCCCCGAGCCTTCGCGGTCGCCGGAATGCTCATGTGCGGCCGGTGTTGTCCCGTCCTTCGGTGAGCTCGGTTCCTTCGGTTCGGGTGAGCTCGTGGTGTTGGTCGTGTTCGGGCGTCGGGTCGGGGCGTTCGGTGGGGAGTGCACCGGAGGCGTCCGCAGGTGCCGGTTCAGACCGTCGATGAGGGCGTTGCGGGTACCGATGGCGATGTCGGCCAGGGCCTTCGCTGTCTGTTGATCCTGTTTGGAGGCATCCCGGAATGCGTCCCGGTCCACCTTCGGAAGCTCGCCGATCACCTCGGAGAACTTCTGCTTGGGCGGCACCTGGCCGTTCGGGTTGATGCCCTGGAACGCGATGTTCGCGAGGTTCTTCGACAGGTTCGGATCGAGGCTCGTGGTGTTGGCGATGTAGTGCGAGATCTGGTCGGTCCAGGTCTTCTTGTTGGCGTGGCTCTGCGTCAGCTCTGTGATCTTGGCGGTGTTGGTGCCCACCTTGCTCGCGATCCGCGAGCCGTCGGTGGTGATCGCCAGGTCGGAGGCGAACTTCGCGATGTCCTTCGGGGCCGGGGTGTAGTCCCAGTCGATCTTGCGCTGCTTCAGGACGGAGTCGGACAGGCCCTGGCCCTCCTTCTCGTGGTAGCGCCATGTGCCGTTGTCGGTCTGGGTCCCGAACGTGATGTCGTTCTCCAGCCCGCTGCTCACCTTGGGGTCGAGGCGGACGAACGTGTTGGGCTCCGGGTAGTACACGCTGCGCGGGTCGACACCGGCCATCGCTTGGCGCACTTCGAGGTCGAGCTCCGCAGCGGACACCGCGGCGCTCCCGTCCCTCGCGGGCACGTGGTATCCGCCGCTGACCACCTCGGGTGGGTACTCAAGGCCGACGACCTTGTCGCTCGTCTTGTCGAAGACGTGGCCGCCGTCGGCCGTCTTCAGCGAGTGGACGTCGGCGTCGCCGGTGTGGAGGTAGACCGGCTTCCCACCGGCTGCGGTGTGCATCTGCCCGATGAGATCGACGGCGTCGGGGTGCCGCGCGATGGTCTCGCGGATCGCCCCGTACGGGATGGTCTTCTGGTTCGCCCCCTCCTTGAGGGCCTGGGAGTTCTGCCAGGAGAACCCGACGACGCTGACCGGGAACGTGCCGGATGCGGCCCACTTCGTCTTGAAGGCGTCGATCTTCTGCGTGATCGCGGCGGCGTCGATGTGCCCGTCCAGCCCGTTGACACCGATGACGAGGCCGAACCGGCCCTGCGGCGAGTCCGTTCCGCGGAACCCCTCGGCGTACTTCTCGGCCAGATCGGTCAGGTTCACGTCAGCCGTCGCGGCAACGGTGGCGACGAACCCGGCCGCGTCCCGGTTGTCGGCGTTGCGCGAGCCGACCTGGCCGATGATCCCGGTGCTGGCGAACTGCTTGATGCGGTTTTCCTGGAGCGCCCGCTGGAATCCCTTGCTCCCGCCATCGATGATCCCGGCCGCGGTGGTGTTCGTGCTCGTACCGCCCCGGTTCTTCGGCGCGGCCGACGGCTCGTGCGTCGAGTCGTGGTGCGGCGCCGGGGAGTTCCCGCCGTCGCCCCGCTGGTCCTGGTGCCGCGGTCCCTCGCCGATGGCACCGGGGTCGCCGAGCTTGTGGTCGCGCACCACTGCCGACAACGACACTTCGTGGATCTTGTTGAGGTTCTCGGGCGTCAGCGAGCTGTCGTGCCACGCGTTCAGCCCCATGACACCGGGCTGGTTCTGGCGGTTGAACAACAGATCGGGATCGCGGTACCCCTCGCCGAGACCGAGGTAGTGCATGATCTCGTGCGTCAGCCCAGTGCTCGGGTCGTGCACGTCCCAGTTCGTCTGGTTCGTGTCCGGCACGTCCTGGTCGACCGTCGAGTCGTGCACGTTGACCGGGATGTTGCGCTGCGGGTCCGACTGCCAGCTGTCGTCGTTGATGTTGACGGCATCCGTGGCGTGCGCGTCGACGACCACGTGCAACTGGTCGCCGCCTGGCAGCCGGTAGCGCTGGTTGACGGTGTCGTCCAAGTGCTGCTGCAGGTTCGCCGCGACCTGGGCGCGCTGCTCGATCGACACCGAACCGCTCGACGACACCAGATCGAGCGGAACGCTGAACTCGCGTACCCAGTTGCCCGGGCTGGTTTCGAAACGACGCACGTCGTAACGAATCTGCGTGATCCGCCCAGCGAGCAGGCCGCCACCCGTGCGACCGGTCTTGTCCGGATCGAAGCGCTCCGACGACAACCGCGATGGCGGCGCTGTGTCCCGCCGGTCGGCCCAGTCCTTCGTCGAGCCCAGTTCTTTCGTCGAGCCCAGTTCCTTCGGCTTCGGTGGGTCCGTGGTGCTGCTCGTGTCCGGGTGCTGCTTCGGGGCGTTCGACGGGGATTGCAACGAAGGATCCCGCGGTTGCCGGTTCAGACCGTCGATGAGGGCGTTGCGGGTGCCGATCGCGATGTCGGCCAGGGCCTTCGACGTCAACTGGTCTTGCTTGGAGCCATCCCGGAAGGCGTCCCGGTCCGACTTCGGAAGCTTGCCGATGACCTCGGAGAACTTCTGCTTGACTGGTACCGGCCCGTTGGGGTTGATGCCCTGGAACGCGATGTTCGCGAGGCTCTTCGACAGGTTGGGGTCGAGACTCGTCGTGTTGGCGATGTAGTGCGAGACCTGGTCGGTCCAGGTGGTCTTGTTCGCGTGGCTCTGCGTCAGTTCCATCGCGTTGGCCAGGTCGGTGCCGACACCCCGGGCGATCCGGGTGCCGTCCGTCCGGATGGCCAGGTCCGCGTCGAACGCCGCGATGCCCTGCGACAGGTTGTTGTGCTGCCAACTCATGTTGCGCTGCTTCAGCACCGAGTCGAGCAGTCCCTGGCCTTCCTTGGCGCCGTAGTCGAACTTGCCGGTGTTGGGGTTCGTGGTTCCGAACGTGATGTCCTTCTCAAGCCGGTCGTTGCTGAGGCGGACGAAGGTGTTGGGTTCCGGGAAGTAGACGCTGCGCGGGTCGACGTTCGCCATCGCCTGCCGCACGTCGAGGTCCAGCTGTGCCGCCGCGTTGGCGACCGCACCGTCTTCCGGGCGCACCTGGTAACCACCGCTGATCACCTCGGGCGCGATGTCCCCGTTGTTGCGCACGGCCGTGTTGATGGCGTCGAAGAGCGGGCCGTTGTTGGTGTTGAACGAGTGCACGTCGCCGTCGGCCACGTGCAGGTACACCTCGTTGTCGCCGCCCTCCTGGCGGATCTGCGTCGTGATCTGCTCGGTCAGCGGGTGCCGCACGATCGTCTCGCGGATCGCGCCGTAGGGGATCGACTTCTGGTCGACCACGTCCGTGGTGGGGTTCTTCCACGTGAAGCCCACCACGGCCACCGGGAACGTGCCGCTGCGCTCCCATTCGCGCTGGAAGGCATCGATCTTCCGGTGGATTTCCGCTTCCTTGCCGTGGACGCCGTTGAGACCGATGACCAGCCCGAACCGACCCTGGTGCGAATTGTTGGAGAATCCGTCGGCGTACGTCCGGGCGATGCTGACGAGGTCGTCGGCGGTGGTGGCGGGCACCGTCCCGACGACTCCGACCGAATCCGCGTTCCCAGCGTTGCGCTTGGCCAGCGGGCCACCGACGAAGTTGGTGTCGCTCACCGACCTGAAGGCGAAGGACTTCACGGCCTGCTGGAAATCGCTGTTGCCCCCGGTCGCCTTCGGCGCCGAGGTGTTGTTGGCGTCGGCGACCGGTGCCGGGGCCGCCTGCGCGGTCTTCCCGTTCTTCCTGGGCGCGTTCGCCGGTGTGTGGAGGGAGTCCTTGTTCGAAACCGTGGCGTGCACGTTCGTCACGCCGACGATCGCGCCGTCGGCCGAGCTCTTCGACGTTCCGGTGCGCGCCAACGGGACCTCGCGCAGCTGCGGGTCGGGCCGGGCGGGTGTGGGTCCGGTGTTGGAGGACGAGCCGGAATGCGGGGGATTGGCTGGGGCAGTGCTCGTTTGCGGGCCGGTTTGGGGCTTGGTAGTGGCCGGGCCGGAGTTGGTCGTGTTCGGCCGGTCCTGGCTCGGGGACGTCCGGGTGTCGCTGGGCGTGGATTCGGCGTGCACCGGCGGTGCGGTCGTCCCGCCCTGGCTCGTGACGACGGGGCGGGAGGGGCCGGGTTGCGCGTTCGCGGTGGCCGACTGCGAGGTGGGGTTGGGCGAGCCGGTCGTAGTGCTGCTCTGCGGGGTGGTGTTCGAAGTCGTCGCAGGGCCTGCGTGCGAAACCGCGCCGCCCGTTTCGGACGTGGCGGGCGGCCGGTTGACGGTTTCCTGGGGCGACGACTGCGAATCGGGGGAGTGGGTGCCGGACGGGGTGCCCTGGTCGGTGTCGGCGTTTTCGTTGCCGCGCCCGACATCCACGTGCGATGCGTTGCCGTCCGCTTGCGGCCGCGGCGTGTTCTGGTCGGGCGTCGGCTGGGACTCCGGCCGCGAATCCGGCGTGCCGGATGTCGAATTCTCGTGGGAAGCGGTGGAAGTCGCGCTGGCACCGGTATCGGGCTGGTTGGGCGTTGCGCCGGTCGTGTCGACTCGGCCGGGGTCCGGGGGAGCGCTGGTGACGTTCGGGGTGTTCGGCCCGGATGTGGTGCTGGTGGCCGCGTTCTGGTTCGGCGAGCTGGTGGTGTTCGGCGTGCCCGGCCCGCTGGTGACGTTGTTGCTCTGCCCGCTGGTTTGCCCAGGCGCACTGTTGGCGTTCGGGGTGCCCTGGCTCGGCGTCGCGGTGGAGTTGAGCGCGGTCTGACCCGGCGTGCCGGTGGTTCCGGGTGTGCCGGTGCCGTGGGCGGGCGTGATGCCACCGCCGATGTTCTGGCCGGGTGTGCCGTTGACATCGGTCGCGCTCTGGTTGGGCGAGGGCGCGGAGCTGTCCGGGGAGTGCTGGCTCGGTGTGCCGGTACCGCTGTCCGCGTCCGGCGCGTGCTGGCTCGTTGTGCCGTTGACGGCGCTTCGGTCGGATGTGGTGGCGTCCGGGCCCTGGCTCGGATCGGCCGTGGTGTTCGGGGTGCGCTGGCCCGATGCGCCGGTGCTGCCGTCAGCGGTGTCCTGGCCGGGTGTCGTGGTGAGGTTCGGCGCGCCCTGCTCGGGAGAACTGGCCGTGTTCGGCAGACCTTGGCCGGGTCCGCTGTTGGCGTTGACGGTCGTTTGTCCCGGCGTGCTGTCGAGGTTCGTCGTTCCGCGGTCGGGAGCGCCGCTGCCGTCGGTCTGCCCCGGTGTGCCGGTCGTGTTCGGGGTGCCCTGACCGGTGTTCGCTTGCCCCGTCGTTCCTTGCGCCGGCGTGCTGTTCGGGGTCCCCTGGCCGGATGTTCCGTCGGGGTTGGTGATGAAGTTCGACGTGCCCTGGTTGGGGCCGCCCGACGCGTTCCCGTTGCTGGGCGCGTTGGAACCGCCGCCCGTGGTTGTCTGGTCTGGCGTTCCGGTGGTGTTCGGCGCGCCTTGCCCGGGCGCGGTGGTCGTTCCCGAACCGCCTTGGCCGGGGGAGTTGGTGCTCGTGCTGCCGTTTCCGGGCGAGTTGGTGGTTTCCGGCGTGCCTGCCCCGCCACCCGTCGAGGTGCCGTCCGGCGCGTTGGAGTTGTGGTCGGGCGTCGCGACGAAGTTCGTCGCCCCCTGGCCAGGAGCCGTGGTCGTGTTCGGCGTTCCCTGGCCGCGCGTGTCGTCGCCGCCCGAGGTGTTTTCGCCTGGCGCCGCCGTGAAGTTCGTGGTGTCGCGCCCCGGCGCGTCGCTGGAGTCCGTTCCGCCGCTGCGCTGCGAGCCGGTGGAGCCGTTCGATTCGGTTCCCGGGGGCCCGGACGACTCGGTGGTGATGCCGTCCCCGCCGGTTCCCGTCGGTCCAGGTTGGACGGCCGGTGGATTCGGTCCGCCGCCCGCGTTGTCGGACAGGTTGTTCAAACCTCTTGTCGCGTCGCCGATGTCGACGTTGTTGCCACCACCGGTGTTGCCGTAGTCGCCGATTCCGCGATTGCCCCGGCCACCACCGCGGCCTTCGAGACCACCGAGCGCACTGGAGGTGAAGGTGCTGTGGTTGGCCTCGCCGGAGGCCGCCTCGCCCGCGGTCTCCCCGGCGCCTTCACCCGATGCCTTGACGATGTCGTAGGTGCCCTTGCCGACGGCGCTGTTGAAGAACTTTTCCGTGAAGTTGCCGACGGTGCTGTCCGACGCTCCGCCAGCGGCCTGCTTGATGATGCCACCGGCCCCGAAGCTGCCGCCCGCCTTGATGAACCCGACGATGCCGCCTGCGGCGGCGCCACCCACGACGCCGCTGATCACCGCGCCCTTGGTGAAGTTGGTGTTCCACTCGGTGCGCTGCCCGGTCAGCATCTGGAAGCCCTGGATCGCCGCGTCCAGGGCGAGCTCGAAGGCGGTGTTCAACACGATGCCCTTGAGGATGTTCGTGATGACCGAGCGGATGACCGCCCAGATGACGGCACGGGCCGTCGCGGCCGCCGCGGCGACGAGTGCCTGCCCGATCCCCGGAATCCACGACAGCGCGAGCGTGGCGGCGAGCATCACCAGCTGCACGATGATGCTGATCTTGGCGTACTGGATGTCCGCGGCGGTGTTCTTCGTGAGGCTCGCATTGCCTTCCGAGTTCTTCCGCAACTCCTCGATCGCGGGGAGCAGCTTCGACCTCGCGTAGTCGGCGTAGGCGTCCGCGAAGTCGCCGCGCATGTTCGACTGCACGGCGTTGACCGAGCGCTCCACGCCGGTGGTCAGGGCGTCGAGCTCCCGCACCATCACCGACCAGGCCTCGCTCATCCGGTTGAGGCCAGCCTCGTCTCCCTCCGGCCACGGCTGACCGCCGACGATCTCCAACGCCTTCTGGAGACCCGAGGGAAGTTCTGTGGGCATGCGGTCGGTCCTTCGCGTCGGTGCCGTCCAGCCGGGTCACGGCCGGTGGAGCGGAGCCGGATCAGTCGATTTGCGAGCCGAATTCGTCGAGCTGCGAGCCGTACTTGTTCAGCACTTCGCCGTACTCGGAGTCCACCTCCTTGATCAGCCGCACGGTGCCGGGGAGTCCTTCGTTCGCGAACTCGCCGAGCGAGTCGCCGAGGTCGGTCAGCCCCTGCTGGGTTTGCTGCGCCGGGCCGACGTAGGTCTGCGCGAAGCTGTTGCCGATCTTGTCGTCGCTCCAGCACCCCTCGTCGCGTGCCAATGCCTGCTTCAGCCCGTTGACGGCGTCGCCGAACTGCCCCGCCACCGTGGCGAGTTCACGCGCGGCGTCCTCCACACCGGGAGCGTTCAGGTAGGTCTCGGATGCCACGGCGGGTCTCCTTCCATCCGTTCCATCGGGTTACCGGTGCCGATCAGCGTTCCCAGCCGTCGTTCTCCGAGTCGTCGCGTTCGGCGCGGCGCGGCGCGGGCGGGCCGCCTGCTTCCTGGACCAGCCGCAGCGAGGGCTCCATCACCTTGCCGAGCACGGCGGCGAGATCGGCCTCGCCGGTGGCGATCTCGTTGATGTCCAGTCCGGCCACCGGGCCGCCCATCAGCTCCTGCATCGTGCGCAGGCTTTGCGCACGGGCCTTCTGCAGCGTCTCGGTGATCACCGAGGCCAGTTCCGCCGGGGCCATCGACCGGTAGGCGGTGGTGTTGAACTTGAGCTCGCTCAGCTCGCCGTTGCCGTCCAGCGTGACGGTCAGCAGGTGGTTGCGGGACTCGACCACCGTGCTGGTCTCGGCCAGCCTGCGCTGGAATTCCGCCAGCTTGGCCTGCTCCTGCTCGAACATTTCGAGGGCCGAACCGAGGTCCGGGAAATCGTCGCGGGGATGCGTCATGGTCGTCTCCGATCTGTCAGTCCCGGCCCAGGACGCCGGTCGGCATGCCGCCGCCGTCCCAGGTGTCCGGTTCCTCGACGTTCAGGGTGTTGCGGTCGCGTTCGCGGTTGGTGGCACCGGCCCCCATCCCCATCGGCGGCATGAACGGTGTTCCGCCCGGACTCGCCGAGCCACCCGGCGGTGGCGCTGCGGCCACCTGCGCGCCGCGCGGTGTGTTGGCGGTCGGCGCGGAAGTGAACCCGTCGTCGGCGAGAACGGGATTTGCCATCGACTGGCCCGAAAACCCCTGGCCCGAAAACCCAGTGCTGCCACCGGACACCCGAGACGCCGCCGATGGGCTGAGCGCCTCGGTGGCGGCGGAGCCCGGGCGGTTCGCGAGACCGCCTTCCACGGCGACGGCGTGCGCCGGGTCACCGGCTTGGGCCGAAGCCGTGGTGACGTTCGTCGGCAATCCCGTTCGCTTCTGGGTGCGCGCGTCCTCCGGCCCGGCGGCGCTGGTGGACATCGGAACCGAGATCGGTCGGCCTGCCTCGGGCGCGAGCGCCGGTCCAGCGAGCGAGGAGACCTGCGGTTGGGACAGCGCCAGCATGCTGGGATCGACGCTGGCCAGCTCGGTCTGGGTGGCGGTGCGTTTTTCCCCGGACTTCCCGACTATCCCCGAACCGGCACCGCCCATCAGCGCGTTGGGTGCGGCCCCTGCCGCAGCGGATTCACCCGCCGTCGCGCCGCTGCCTCGGCCGAGTACGCCGCCGGTGGTTGTCGCCGTCAACGGCGTTGCCGCGCCACCCGCGGCAGCGGCACCGGCGGGGGCGGCCACCGGGGTTGCGCCACCCGAACCCGATCCCCCGGCGGACGCGCCGACGAGCGGTGTCGCGTATCCGCCCGCCCCCGAAGCTCCTTGCGCGGCACCGCTGTTGCGAGTCGCGAACTCCTGGAACTGGCCACCGATCTGCTGGTAGCTGGCGCTCAGCTGGGCCATGATCCGCTGGGCCTGCTCGTTAAGCGCGTTCTCCTGCTGCTGGTGCGCGGCCTGCGCGGCGGGATCCGCAGCGGCCTTCGGGTCCGCCGCCATCGCGTCCCTGCCCTGCTGGCGCTGCGTTTGCAGCTCCGCGATCTGCCGTTGCGCGGCGGCCAGCGCGTCACCGAGCTCGCCCATCAGGGCGGCGTAGCTCGGCGCGCTCAGGACCTCGACCATGCCGTCGATCCGCTGCGAGAACCGTTCACCCGCAGCGGAGAACGCGTCCGCTCCAGACCCCTGCCAGAACTGCTCCAGCCGGAGCAGTTCGCGGCGCAATCCGTCAGCCGTCGAGCGCAGCCACTGGGCGACCGCCTCGAATCGCGCACCGTCCTGGTAGAACCGCTGCACGTCGCCCGAAGCGAGCGCGGCCGCGGCCGAGTCGAGCGTGTACTGCGTCGCCGGGTCCGGCGCCGGTTCCGCACCACCGGGGTCGAGTTGCGCTTCGCCCGCGGACGGATCCTGGTCCGTGGCGATCGGACTCATTTGAATTCCTCCTTGGTTCGGATCGCTCGACTACCCGTCGCGTCCCAGCACCGGCGGCACGGTTCCGCTGGCGTCCTCCGCCCAGGAGTCGCCGTCCTCGGTCAACCAGGTGCTCCGCTGCCGTTCGCCGTTGCCTGCACCGCCCATGCCGCCGCCCATTCCCATCGGCGGCATCATCGGCATGCCGCCCATCGGTGCCCCGGCACCCGGCCCGCCCGCCACGCCGACCTGGGGTCGGACGAGTTCGGGTTGCGGGCCCGCCGGTGTCGCGTCCAGCGAGGCACCCATCGTGGCGCCGAGGTCCGCCGAGATGCCGCCAGCGCCGACGCCACCCGGCAGCGACACCCCACCGCCCGCGCCGCCGCCCGCGGGCGCGAGGAAGTCGGCCAGGCTGCTGGCCGCCGGACCCTCCTGACCGGTGAGCTCGGCCATCGCCTGGTCGCCCGCGGTGCGGCTCGCCTCGACCACGTCATCGATGACGCCGCCGACCTCGTCGAGGTTCAGCGGCCCACCGTCGGCCGACAGCTCCCGCAGGCTCTCCTCCCCGGCGGAGCGGGCCTGCTCCACGACCTGGTCGAGCAGGGCCTCGGCCTCCGGGGATTTGGCGGCGTCCGGGCCGAGGAGCGCTTCGAGGGACTTCTCGCCCGCGGCCCGGGCTGCCTCGGCCATGTCGTCGACGATGTCGCCGACCTTGTCCGGGGAAACCTCGCGCGCGCCGTCCGCGCCTTCGGAGCCGCCACCGGTGAGCTGGTCGGCGGCGTCCTGCGCCGCGTCGTTGGCGGAGTCGGTGACATCCCCGATGGCGCCTGCGGGGTCGAATTCGCCTCCCGCGCCGGTCCCGCCGCCGGTCGCACCGTCGCCGGTTCCGCCGCCGAGCTCGGAAAGTGCCTGCTCGCCCGCTTGCTGGGCTGCGTTGGTGGCGTCGCCGAGTGCTTTGTCGACGGCGTTGGGGTCGATGCTGGACGTTTCCGGCGTGCCCGGTCCGCCGCCAGCTCCCGCGCCGCCGTTGAGACCGGCGAGTGCTTCCTCGCCAGCTTGCTGGGCTGCGTCGGTGGCGTTGCCGAGTGCTTCGTCAACGGCGTTCGGGTCCACACTGGACGTTTCCGGGTTGCCGGTGCCGTCCGCGGAGTCCGGTGTGGTCTTCCCGGTCGTCGGGTTCTTCCCCGACCCGCCGCCGCTGCCGGTCGCACCCCCGCCCGGCGCACCCCCGCCCGGCGAACCGCCGAGTCCGCCGCCGGGAACCATGCCGCCAGCTCCGGAACCGCCGGTCTCCGAACCGCCGCCACCGGCGCCCTCGGCTCCGCCACCGAGTCCGGCGAGCGCTTCCTGGCCCGCTTGTTCGGCGCCCTTGGTGGCGTCGTCCAGCGCCGCGTTGACGGCGCCCGGATCGATGCCGCTTCCGCCGGAACCGCCGCCGGTGCTGCCTTCTTGGCCGGAACCGCTGCCCGACCCGCTGCCTCCGGAACCGCTTTCCGAACCGCCCGAGCCGGACCCGGCTCCGGTACCGCCACCGGAACCCGTTTCGCCACCCGAGCCCGATCCGCCACCGGCGCCCAACCCGTCGATGGCGTCCTGCCCGGATTGCTCGGCCGCGTTGATCTTCTCCTCGGCGGCCCGCTTCTCGTCGCTGTAGTCCTCGTCGCCGGAGCCGCTTCCGCCCTCGGAACCCGACCCGCCGCCGGACCCCGATCCGGAGCCAGATCCGTCGCCGGAGTTGGAACCGCTGCCAGATCCGCTGCCGGAGCCCGAACCGCCGCCTGAACCGGATCCACCGCCTGAGCCGGAACCGCCGCCAGATCCACCGCCGGACCCGCCACCCGAGCCAGACCCGGACCCGTTGCCGGAGCCCGACCCGCTGCCGGAACCGGAGTCGCCGGTGTCGGGCAGGGTGGTCTGCAGCGGCTGGAGGCCGCTGCCGTTCGACTCGTAGCTGTCGGCGAGGGTGCTCACCACTTTGCGCGCGTTGTCGAGGATTTCCTCGGCAACCCGCGAGGCCGTCTGGGCGGCGGCCTCCGCGCCCTTGACCGAGGACGGCAGGGAGCCGAACGCATCCGCGTAGGCGGCGGCCTGGGTGTAGGCCTTCACCAGGGGAACCACGGCGTTCTTCGCTCGCGCGGCCATGTCCGCCGCGTCCGCGATGCGCTCGGCGTACCGGCCTTCCTTGAGCGCGTCCACCACCTCACCCGACGAGTCGAGCAGCCGTTTCCCGAAGTCCTGGAAGGCTTTTCCGGCGGCACCGTCGAAGGAGCCCTTGAGCTTCTCCACCTGCCCGCGCAGCGACTCGTGCGTGTCGGACAGCCGCTGGGTCGTGGTGCCGAACGCTTCGCTCGCCGAACGCAGACTGGCCGGATCGCCGTTGAGCGCCTGGATGACCTGCGACATGGAGAAGGAGTTGTAGTCCTCCATCGGTGCCGCGGGTGTCGCCCCCGTGGTGCCGGAACCGCCGCCAGAACCGGTGTCCGAGTCGCCCTCGTCGTCCGAACCGGTTTCGTCCGCGGTGTCGGAGTCCGGTACGTCGAGGTTCTCGTCCGCCTCGCTCGCATCGTCTTCGGCGCCGTCCAGGTACTCCTCGGCAGTGCCCGTCTCCTCCGGGGAGAACTCCTCGTCCCGGTCCATCGCCCCGTCGGACTCGTTCCCGGAGTTGTCCCGCAGGCCGTCGAAGTAGCCCTGGTTGACGGAGATGTTGTCGTATTCCCCGCCCTTGTCCCGCACTTCCTCGGGGGAGTCGTAGTTGCGCACCCCGTCGGAATCGTTGTTGCCGTATTCCTCGCCGCCGTCATCGCCGCCCGAGTCCTCGCCCGTGTTGGAAGCGTCGTTGTCGTCCGGGTCGTCCTTCTTCGGAACTCCGTCCCGGTCGTGGTCTTCGTCATCGGCAACAGTGGGCACCGGTTTTCCTTCTTCGTGTCGGGTGGCGAGGAGTCCCCCGGAGTGGACGCGGTGCCGTCCGGCGCTACCTGGCGGGCAGGCGCGTGCCGCGGGCCGCGGGAACTCGTGGTTGGCGGGCTGATCCGGTCGGGCGGTCCGACCGCCTAACCCGGGGTGGTTCGGAAGTGTCGTCAGCAGGGCCGAGTCGCATCGGTCAGGACGCGTCGCTGCCGGACGAGTCGCCGCCGAGACTCGGTGCCACGGTGCCGACCCGGGTCTCCATGTCGTGCACCGTGCTTTCCAGGTCGGAGTTGAGCTTGCTCACCTTCTCGCCGTTGCTCTGGTCCGTGGACTCGATTTCGGTGGCGATCTCCTGCAACTTCCGACCCACTTCCTCCAGCGCCGCGCTCAACTCGTTGCAGTGCTGGTACAGCGTGTCGCGGCGGGTCGTGACGAGCTCGTTGAGCCAGTCGCCGACGAGGAAATCACCGGGCTTGGGGTGGATGTCGTTGAGCGAGGAGAAACCGTTGACATCCGCCCCGAGTTGCCCGATCGCGGTGCCGGAATTCTTCACCTCGGCCGGGTCGAGAGCGGTCTTGTCACCGTTGGGCATGATGCGCTCCGGAATCGTGGATGCGGGGGAATCGTGGCTGCGGCAGGCCAAATCACGTTCGAACGGACGGCGGCGCGGTGCCGGGTCGGCGAAGCACGCTCTCCGGCACCGCGCCCTGGGAATCGGGCGGTGATACCGCCGACTCACCCCTGGAAGTTCGCGGCCATCGTCCGGTCGGTGTTGCGCATGTCCTCCTGGCCGGAGTCGACCGCCTGCATGACGTTGGTCAGCATCTGGTTGATGCCCTCGAAATCCGTGCTGATCTGACCGGAGAGGACGCCGTACGTCTCGGCGGATGCGGCGTCCCAGTCCTGCAGCGCCCGCTGGGTGTCCGCGCGCAGCTGGTCGACCTGGCCCTGGATCTGCTGGGTGGCGGCCCGCATGCTGGCGACGCCCTGTTGCAGGATCTGGTACTGGTAATTGATTTCGTCTGCCATGGAAGCTCCTTGGAGGTTCGCGCCTTCTTCGTTCTCGGTGGGGTCGCCGCGCTCAGGACAGGAAGCCGGACAGCTGCGGGCTGCTCATCTCCGCGGCCGGAACCCGGTTCACCGCCTGGGACAGCTCGACGTCCTTGTTCTCCACCTGGTCCGCGGTTTGGCGCACCTGCTGAGCCATCGCCTGCAGGTTCTTGACGATGCGACCGGTGATCTGCTGCCAGTTCTCGTGCACGTTGTCCAGAGCCATGATCATGTCGCCCTGGTTGGCGCCGGTCACCGAATCGATCTCGCCGCGCAACCTGGTCTGCTCGCGGGTGATCCCTTCGGCCACACCGTCGTGCTGGTTCGCCTTGTCCCGCAGCTGGGAGGCGGTGAGCTTCGTCCTGTCGCCGGGCATGTCAACCTCTTCCGATCCGGGTTTTCCCGCGCTGTCCGCAAATGCGGGAGCTCTGACAGGCGCAAGTCCACCATCGAACGAGCGGCCCGGTGGATCCGTCCGGCGGACAATTCCGCTTTGCGAGGGGTATCCCTCAATTGGCGGCGAGGGGCAGCGCACCGACCGGATGCATCCGGACCGCGGCCGTCGGATCCAGTGCCGGACCGGTCGGCAGCAGCGCGAGCAACGGGCTCGGAACCGGAACCGGGGCCACCCCGCCGTATCCCAGGACCGCCGCCACATCGAGGCTCGGCAGCGGATATTTCACCCCGAGGTCCGACACCAGGTAGTGGGTGCCGGTCGGAACGTTCGGCGCGGGCAGGTCGCGCACCAGGATTCCCCGGTTCGGGGGCACCGTGATCCGCTCGGCCGCGCCGGGCGACAGCTGCCCGGCGCCGGTCGCTTCGGTGCGGCTGACCAGCCTGATCGTGGTGTCGCCCGCGGTGGGGCCGCTCACCTCGAACACGGCGCAGGGACGCGTGCTGCCCCCGATGCCGACCGACCGCACCCGTGGTGGGGTGGGCGGATATCCCGGCGGCGTACCGATCGTCGCCGATTTGGGGATGGTGGCCAGCACTTCGGGGCCGACCCTGATCGGGGTCGGCGGCCTGCCGGGGTAGGCGAGCGCGATGGCGGGGTCGGCCAGCAGCAGGCTCGCCATCGTCGGCGTCAGGGGCGCGAAGCCGTCCGCGAGCAGCAGGTAGAAGTCGGCCGTCCCGAGAACGGGGTTGCGCACCTCGTAGATCTGCCCGACCCGGCTCGGCTGGCCCGCCACGCGCGGCCCGGTGGCACCGGCGCCGGGAACCTTCGGCGGAACCAGATCCGGTCCGGAGGCCAGTGCGTTGATCCAACCGGTCGGCACCGGGAAGGGGATGGCGTCACCGTAGCCGAGGGCGTTGACGGCGGTGGCGTTCGGCATGCGCAGCCGCTTTCCCTGCCACACGAGGAAGGTTCCGGAGTCCGGAGTGGACACCAGCAGCCCTTCGTCGTCGGCCAGCGGGGCACCGGCGGGGGCGCGGACCTGCAGGTCGATGATCGGCACCTCGGCGCCGGAAGCCGACGCGACGGTGGCGACGCACGCGACCCACGGGTCCCTGGTCAGGTTCTTGGCCGGTGGCAGCGAATCCGGCGCGTCCGCGATCCCGATCGGCGTTCCCCTCGGCACGCCCTGCAGGGAGTTCTGCGACACCGATTTCACCGTCGACTGCGGACTGTTGCTGGCCAGCAGCGCCGAGGAGTAGTTGACCACCGGGTGCAGCACGCCGTCCAGGTACAGGAACCGGGCGCCGGTCTCCTTGGCCACGATGATGGTGCCCGGGGCCCGCCACGAGTTGTTGCCACCGGGGACGACCATTCCGTAGATGCCGAAACCGGCCACCACGAGTCCGCCGAGGAGGGCGCCGATGACGGCTCCCACCACGAACCGCCGGGTCGGGGTGGTCTGGTCGTCCGGGCGGCCCCGCATCAGTGCCGAAACCAGCCGC
Organism: Saccharopolyspora antiqui; assembly: GCF_052246905.1. Lineage (NCBI taxonomy): Bacteria > Bacillati > Actinomycetota > Actinomycetes > Pseudonocardiales > Pseudonocardiaceae > Saccharopolyspora > Saccharopolyspora antiqui. The sequence goes on along the minus strand of NZ_JBQQBO010000010.1, from coordinate 120,701 downwards.
CCCACCATGAAGAAATAAGCCTGCACCTGGTCACGGCGCGACTGCATGCGCGTACTCCTGACGGTTCGTATTCCGGCGGACGGTTGATCGGGGTACCGCGTCAGCCCGCGAGTCCGCGCACGAACATGTAGACGTCGAGCACGGCCAGCAGCAACGGGATCAACGCGAGCGCCGAGAGGGTCTCCAGGATGTCCACCGCCCGACCCCAGTACGGGCGCAGCTTGCGTCCGGGCAGGGTCTTGCTCGCCACCACGAACAGCAGCGCGAGCAGGAGCGCACCGGCGAACGCGAACCACAACCTGTTGAACGGATCGAGACCGGCGGCGAGCCGGAGCGCGTCCGCGCTCAGGCAGAACCCGGCGGGCACCAGCAGCGCCCACCGCTGGCGGGCGCCATCGATGTGCCGGGAGCGCAGCAGGAGCAGCAGTCCGGCCACCGCCACCATGATCATCGACCACATCGAGCCGGTGTGGACGATGACCGCGAACAGCACGACCTGCAGCACGCCCAGCGTCAGGTACAACGCGGTCATGTAGCGGTCCGCCACGACGGACCGCTGCACCACGATCCGGTGCGGTATCGGATCGGTGTCCTCGGTGAACTCATCGGCGCTGGTCGGCAGCATGGGCAGGCTCAGCCCGGCGAGCCGAAACGCCGACGTCGGCACGAAACCCAGCGTGATCAGGCACAGCACCAGACCGATCGCCGCGGCTTGGCCGGTGTCGGCAGGTGTGGTCGTGTTGATCAACGCGGTGACCGCGGCGAGTACGGCGGCGAACAACGCGCTGACGAACAGCAGCGCGGCATCGGCCGTCCCGAGCAGACCGGCGGCCAGCGCCACGACCACGAGCACGGCCGCGCACGTCACGTTCACGTCGGTACCTGCGTGGGCGTCGACCGCCAGCGGCAGGAACCAGCCGCACACCACGGCGTAGGGCACGGACAGCAGCGCCAGCACCGTGGCTGTCACGGTGTCCGATGTGCTCCGCGCGATCGCGGTGGCGGCCACCAGCAGCGCCGCGGCTGCCGCCCCGGACGCGATCGTCCGGGTGAGCGCCGATCCGTCCATCCCGAGCACCAGCAGGCCGAGCACGAGCGAAAGTCCTGAGAACGCCAGCAGCATCCACCGGCTGAGCGCATCCGTCCACCGGTCCGGACGACGGCGGACCTGGTCCGCGATGCCGTCCACCAGGTCGTCGAAGTCGATCTCGGGAAGGCTCGCCGCCCGAGGTCTCAAGTGGACGGTCTCACCGTCGAGCAGACCGATTTCCGCCGCGGTGCGGTTCTCGTCCAGCGGCGCCTTGCCGAGCCGCTGCAACACCCACCCTTCGTGCTCCACGCCTTCGTCGGCCAGTTCGGGACCGGCGTGCTGCAGGATCGCGGGCAGCATGTCCACCAGCGCTACATCGGTGGGCAGCGCCAGTTCCACGGACCTGTCCTTGACGAGTACCCGTAGTCGGCAGAGCTGGCTTGTGACATCCTTTGCGACGTCTTCCACTTTGGTGTCCGGTTTCCTTCCTGGCTGGCTGGCCGAGACCGTGACACGGCGGAACGTAGTGGTTCGCGCGCCGCGCGCGCGGACCACAACGCTTCCGCCGGGCAATCCGAGGGGAACCCCGCACCAGAGGAGACTCGCGTTGAGCACGACGCTGTTCCGCCGACCCGCCCGCCGTGCGGGTCCGGCGATGCCCGCGGACGAGGTGGAGCTGCAGGAGCCGCCCGCGGTGCCGGAGCCGCAGAGCGGCGGCCTGAGCATGGTGCTGATGTACCTGCCGATGGCGGTGATGGCCGGTGCCATGATGCTGTTCTTCATCCAGCCCGGCCGGACCGGTCCGCTGACCTACGTCGCCGCCGGTTTGATGGGGGTGGCCATGGTCACCATGCTGTTCAGCCAGCTCCTGCGCGTGTCCAGCGACCGGAAGCGCCAGCTCGGCGGCGACCGGCGGGACTACCTCCGCTACCTAGCCCAGGTGCGTCGGCAGGTCCGCGACACGCTGGGGAGCCAGCACCGGGCCGCGACCTGGACCCACCCGGACCCGGGATCCCTGTGGTCGCTGGTGATGAGCTACCGGCGCTGGGAACGGCGGACGCCGCACGACGACTTCGGCGAGGTCCGCATCGGCCTGGGCCCGCAGCGCGCCGCGGTGAAGCTGGTACCGCCGCAGACCAAGCCGGTGGAAGACCTCGAACCGCTCGCCGCGCACGCGCTGCGCCGTTTCCTGCGCGCCTACACGACCCTGCCGTCCGCGCCGATCGCGGTGTACCTGCGCGGCTTCGCCCGCGTGCAGCTGCGCGGCGACGCGGCGGCCCAACGCGCACTGGTGCGGGCCATGCTCTGCCAGACCGCCGCCTTCCACTCGCCGGGCGATGTGCGGATCGCGTTCTGCGTGGGGGAGCGGGAACGCGCCGAATGGGACTGGGCGAAGTGGCTGCCGCACGCCCAGGACGACGATCGCCGGGACGGCGCCGGGCCGCTGCGGCTGCTGTCGGACAACGTCACCGAACTCGAAACCATGCTCGGCGGGGAGTCCTTCACCGAACGCCCCCAGTTCGAACCGTCCACCCCGATCACGGCGGCCGAACCGCTCGTCGTCGTGGTCGCCGACGGCGCGAAGATCCCGGCCGGCCACCGCCTCGCGGGCTCCGGTTTCCGCAACGCCGTGCTGATCGACATCGACAGCACGCTGACCTGGCAGGCGAACCGGTCCGTGCTGCACCTCGAAGTGGCCTCCGGGGACGCGGGTCCGCCGGAGATCAGCACCGTCAACTTCGACCGCGCCGGGCGGGAGAGCAACAGCCCGCTGTGCCGGGCGGACGCCACCACCATCGCCGAGGCAGCCGCCCTGGCCCGCGCCATCTCGCCGTACCGGATCGGCGTCGCGAACGACACCAGCGAACCGCTGACCACCGACTACGAACTGACCTCGCTGCTGGGCATCTCCGACGCCCGCACCTTCGACCCCGACGAACTTCGGCACGGCCGCTCGCCCTGGCAACGGCTGCGGGTGCCGATCGGGATCGCGGGCAACGGCACGCCGATCGAGCTGGACCTCAAGGAATCCGCCGAGGACGGCATGGGGCCGCACGGAATGCTGGTGGGAGCCACCGGTTCGGGCAAGAGCGAACTGCTGCGCACCCTGGTGCTCGCACTGGTCGCGACGCACTCCTCGGAGGAGCTGAACCTCGTGCTCGTCGACTTCAAGGGCGGTGCGGCGTTCCTCGGGTTCGACGAGCTCCCGCACACCGCCGCGGTGATCACCAACCTGGTCGACGAACTGGAGTTGGTGGACCGGATGCAGGACGCGCTGACCGGGGAGATGAACCGCCGCCAGGAACTGCTGCGCTCGGCGGGCAACTACAACTCGCGCCGGGAGTACGAGAAGGCCCGTCGTTCCGGCATCCCGCTGGACCCGATGCCCAGCCTGTTCGTGGTGGTCGACGAGTTCAGCGAAATGCTGGTGAGCAAGCCCGAATTCATCGACACCTTCGCCATGATCGGTCGGCTCGGGCGCAGCCTCGGCGTGCACCTGCTGCTGGCCTCCCAGCGGCTCGACGAGGGGCGGATCAGCAAGGTGGAAACGCACCTGTCCTACCGGATCGGGCTGCGCACCTTCTCCGCGATGGACAGCCGGGCCGTCATCGGCGTGCCGGACGCCTACGAACTGCCCTCCAGCCCCGGCAACGGCTACCTGCGGACCGACACCCAGACCCTGATGCGGTTCAAGGCCGCCTACGTCTCGGGCCCCTACCGCACCGCACGCCGCCAGCGCAGCCGCGAGGTCATCGAGGAACAGCTGGTGTTCTTCACCGGGCGGCACGTCGAACCGCGACTGCGTCGCATCGAAGAGCCCGCCGTCCCCGAGCAGACCGGCGAGGGCGAGCCCCGGAAGTCGTTGATCGACGTGCTGATCGAGCGGCTGAGCGGGCTCGGCCCGGCGGCGCACCAGGTGTGGCTGTCGCCGCTGCGGAACTCGCCGACCCTCGACGAACTGCTCCCGCCACTGCGCGAGGACCCGGAATCGGGTCTGCGCACCGCGGACCGCGGCACCCCGGACGGACTGCGGGTGCCGGTCGGGCTGATCGACCTGCCCGGCCAGCAGCGCCGCGACCTGCTGGTCGCCGACCTCAGCGGCGCCGAGGGCAACATCGCCGTCGTCGGCGGCCCGCAGAGCGGCAAGAGCACCCTGCTGCGAACCCTGATCACCGCACTCGCGCTCAACCACACCGCCGCCGAGGTGCAGTTCTACTGCCTGGATTTCGGCGGCGGATCACTGGCGCCGCTGCTGGGCCTGCCGCACGTGGGCAGTGTGGCCGGGCGGCTGGACCGCGACCGGGTTTCCCGCACCGTGCAGGAGGTGGTCAGCCTGCTGGCGCGGCGCGAGCAGTGGTTCCAGGCGCACAACCTGGATTCGATGGCCGCCTACCGGCGGGCCCGGCGGGAAGGCCGGTTCGTGGCCGAGGACCCCTACGGCGACGTCTTCCTGGTCGTCGACGGTTGGTACACCATCCGACAGGAGTTCGAGGAACTGGAGGACAAGTTCGGCGAACTCGCCGCCCGCGGCCTGACCTTCGGCATCCACCTGGTCGTCGGCTCCGCCCGCTGGGCGGACATGCGGCCGTGGTTGCGCAGCGTGCTGGGAACCCGGTTCGAACTGAAGCTGGGCGACGCCATCGAGTCGGAGGTGAACAGCAAGCTCGCCGCCAAGGTCCCGGCCGAGCCCGGCAGCGGGATCACCACGGACCGGCAGAACTTCCGCACCGCGCTACCGCGCATCGACGGCCGGGCCACCACCGACGACCTGCCCGACGCGGTGTTGGACCTGGTCGATGCGGTCGCCGTGCCGGGGGCTGCGGAGGCGCCGCCGGTGCGGATGCTGCCGATGGAAGTCAACGCCGTCGACCTGCCCGCGCCCGAGGCCGGTGCCGACGGCGACCTGCCCAAGATCGCCCTCGGGATCGACGACGTCGACCTGGCCCCGCTGTGGCACGACTTCGACCTCACCCCGCACCTGATGATCTTCGGTGACACCGAGTCCGGCAAGACCAACCTGCTGCGCCACATCGCGCGTTCGGTCCGGCGGCACTACGCGTCGGACCAGGCCCGGCTGATGTTCGCCGACCTGCGCCGGGAACTGCACGACACGGTGCCGCAGGAGTACCAGATCGGCTATTCGGTGTCCGGGGACACCTTCGGCCAGACGATCGAGGAGACGGCCGCGCTGCTCACCAAACGCCTGCCGGGCCCGGAGATCACCCCGGACCGGCTGCGCAAGCGCGACTGGTGGAGCGGCGGGCGGCTGTTCATCGTGGTGGACGACCACGAGCTGATCCAAAGCGGCATGACCAATCCGCTGGCGCCGCTGACGTCCCTGCTGCCGCAGGGCGCCGACATCGGCTTCCACCTCATCGTCGCCCGCAGCACCTCGGGCGCGTCGCGGGTCATGATGGATCCCGTGCTGCGCCGGATGTGGGAGCTCGGCACCCCGGCGCTGCTGTTCTCCTGCCCCAAGGAAGAGGGCAAGTTCCTAGCGGACGTCCGCCCCAAAACGCTGCCGGTGGGACGCGCCCAGTTCATCAACCGCCGCCGCACCATCCGCCTGCTCCAAACACCACTGCTCGACAGCGACTACGCGGAGCACCGGTGAGTGACGGGGACGGGGTGAAGGGCACCTTTCACCAACTTACTTGGTAAAAGGTGCCCTTCACCGCTCACCTGAATGGGGTCGTGAGTGCGAAAGCGGGTTGGAGCCGGGTTTCGCACTCACGACTGCGCCGCGTCGTCGACTACGTGGACGACACGGCGTCGCCGCCAGCGTTGGCGCCATCCGGGCGGGCCGAGCGCTGCTGAGATCGCCGCCAGGCAGATCAGCAGGATCGCGGCGACCACGCTGATCAGGGTTACGCGCAGCGGAATCGGGTTGTCCGGAGGGATGTCGGCGTGCGGCACGCGTCCGGCCAGTTGCGAGGCTCCGCCCTCTTCCGCTGGCAGCACGCTGGCCACCGCCAGGTACGGATTCACCGTGCCCCACCCCATTTCCGCGTCGGGCACGGTCGCCCCCGGGCGGGTAGCGGTCGCCCGCAGGCGCTCGGCGACCTGGTCGGCCCCCAGTTCCGGGCGATACGCCCGGACGAGGGCCGCCGTGCCGGAGACGAACGGGGTGGCGAAACTGGTGCCGCTGTCCTGCCAGTGCCCGGGCCCGCCCGGGCCGACGCTGATGACGTCGACGCCGGGGGCGACGAGGCTGACGAACGAACCGGTCTGCGAGAAATCCGCCCGAGCACCCGTCATGTCCACCGCGCCGACCGCCAGGACACCGGGATACGAAGCGGGATAGGTGATCGGGTTGCCCCGCTGTTCGCTGTTCGCGGCGGCGGCGACGATGAGCACGTCTCGCGCGTGGGCGTAGTCCACGGCGGTGCGCAGCTCGTCGTTGGGATACGGGCTGCTCGCCGACACGTTGATGATCCGCGCCCCGCCGTCGACGGCTTCCCGGATCGCATCTGCCATCGCTGGCGCGGTGCCGCCGGTCCGCGACTGCGTGTAGCGCACCGGCAGGATCCGGGCTTCCGGGGCGATCCCGGCGAACCCGAGGCCCGGGACGGGTCGAGCCGCGATGATGCCCGCGACGAACGTTCCGTGCCCCACGCAGTCCGTGTTCGCGGTGTCCCCCGGGCTGAGCACATCCACGCCGTCGAGGACGGCCCCGGCCAGTTGCGGCGTTTCGGCGTCCACACCGGAATCGATGACAGCGACCGTGACTCCCGCGCCCCGGGTGAGCCCCCAGGCGCGTTCCGGAGTCAGCATCTGCTGCGCCCACGGTCGCGACGGCTCGCTCCGGATCGGCGGCTGCCGACAACCGTTCCCGGAATCGGGCGGCGGATTCGCCGGTTGCGCGACGGCCGCAGGCATCGGGACCAGGCTGAGGAAAGCCCCCACCGCGCCGAAAATGGCCAGAACACGCCGGAAATCGCGGCTGCCGCGGTGACCTCGGCGGCGTTGCTTCACTGCTGGCCCTCCTGTGGTGGGTAGGTTTGCGCTGCCGCCATCGCCAGTCCGACCGGTGTGCCGATCCGCCGCAACTGCTCCGGGGCGTCGATCACGCGCTGCGGCGCGCTGTGCCTGCGGCCAAGCGCGCGTTGCAGCCTGGGCAGGATCGTCAGGTCGGTGTCGTGCAGCGTTCCGGGATTCGACGCCTCGCCCGGACGCAACTCCCGCATCAGCACCGCGGCGGGCATCGAGGCGTCGTCTGCCGCCTCGGCCGCGTCCGGCTGCTCGACGGCCAACACCTTGAACCGGCTGCCCGCCGGGAAGACGACCTCGTCCGGCAGCCCGTTGCGGCCGAACGCGGCGGTGCGGCGCGCCGAGTGCGACCAGATCACCACATCCGCGTGGGCTTCGGTTGTGGTCAGGTCGGATGCCGCACTGGCGCTGACGAAGCCGGGTTCGGCGAGGACTCCGCCGGTCTCGTAGGCGTCCGTCGGGGATTCCCCGGCGGGCAGCAGGACCATGCCGTACGCCGGTCCGCGGTGCACCGGCAGCCGCCGCAGGCCGGAAGTCAGGCAAGCGACGTAGTCGTCGGTGCCGGATTCGTCGGTGCGAAGCATCCGGTTCACCGCGGGGGCGCCGAACTCGCCGTCGCCGACGTACAGGCAGATGGCGACGAAATCGGCTTTCTCGTCCTGGTTCACCCCGGCACGCAGCGCCGGATAGTTGGCCAGGGCGGCGTTGACCGTGGGCAGCGCCGCGTCGAACTCGGCCCCGGCCAGCTGGACCAGACCGGCGCGTTCGGCGGCGGTGCTCCGGTGGTCCGGCGCGAACCGCCGTTCGCGCGGCGCCGCGGGCAGCAGCCCGGATTTCGCTGCGGCAGGCGCGGCTTCCGCGACCGGATCGGGCAGGTCCACCGGCTCGGGTGGATGTGCGCTCTCGGATTCGGGCGTTCGCGGGTCTTCTCCACCGGTGGAGCGGGCAGCGGCGTCGGAGTGCTGTTCGCGCCGAGATGTTCCGGGGGCGGGTTCGGTGAGGAGTGACTCCGGTGGAGACGAGACCGTCACCGGTCGCGGCGGCAGCGGCGGTGCGACGACGTGCCACGTGTCCTGTTCGCGCGCTGGCGGGTCTTGCTCGGATGTGTGGTTTTCCGTTGCCTGGTCGGCGTTCCCGTGCGCTACGGGCAGGTCGTGGTTCGTCGGGCTGCCGCGGTTTTCCAGCGGAGCAGTGTTGTTCCCCGCCGGGCGGTCGCTCGCGGGCTGGCCGTTGTCCCCGGGTGCTGGGGCGACCACGGCCGGTTGATCTGCTGGCTGATCTTCCGAAGGCGGTTCGCTGTCCGCCAACGCGTCTCCCGCGCGATCCGCAGCTGGCACGGACGTCGTGAACTCCACCCGGTCGGCCAGTTCTCCCACCGCCGAGCGGATTGCCTCGCGCATCCGCTCGTGGGCCGCGCCGAGCACGAGAAGGCGGAGCCTGCCGCGGTGTTCCGGGTGCAGTCCGGTGATCAGGCGGTGCAGGGCGCGCGGTGTTCCCCCGGCCAGCGGCGTAACGGGCGAGCCGATGACCACGGTCATCCGGTCCGGTTCGAAGGCCAACTGGTCGGCGGCGCCGGACTCGCCCGCGGTGGTCAGCGCCAGCCCGGCCGGTACCACCCGGGCCGTGATCTCGTCCGGCGCGGGAGCCGCCCCGGTCGCCTCGACCTCCCGGTACTCCAGCGGTGCGGACCGGAACCACCCCAGCGGAGCGGGCGCTGCCGCCACCACCCGCGTTTGCCCGCTGGCGGAGTAGCGCAGCGCGACCGGGAACGGCTGCCAGGATCGCCGACCGAACTCGTCGTACAGCACGGCGCTCTCGACGCCCAACTCCTCGTGGTGGAGGTAGCCGGTGGCGGCGAACACGTCGTGGCCCAGCAGTTCGGCGAGCCGCTTCATCCACCCAGTGGAGGCCGCTTCCGGATCCGTCGGCACCAGTTGCAGGTTCGAGCGGAAGGCGGTGGGGAAGCGGGAGAGCAGGGCGGCCAACCGACGGGGCGAGATCGGCACGTCGCCGGGCCGACCCAACAGCACGCGGGGGTGCTGCGGCGATACCGGAAGCCCCGCGCCGATGCCGATCCAATCCTCGCCCGGAGCGTCGGCGTGCACCAGGATGCCCGCCGGTATCGGTTCCGCCCGCAGGTCCGACGCGGTGACCGCACCGCGTGGCATCAGGGCTTCCCAGTGCGGCAGCGGATACCGGGCGCCGTACCGCCGCTTCTGGTCCTTGGGAGCGAACAGCTGCCAGGAGTGGTGATCGTCGCCCGCGAAGATCGTGCCGTCGGCGGTGAGCGTCAGCGGCCCGTCCGGCGCGAGGACGTGCACCGCGAATTCCTTGGCGAGTTTCTGCGCCGGACTGTTTCCTTTGGGGTCGGTTCGCGCCAGGCCGGGCACGGCCACCCACAGCCGGTGGCTCTTCGGCACCGAGCTCAGCGCGACCTCGCACGCATCGCGCAGCGCGGCACGGAAACCGGGATCCCGGCCCGCGGTGGTGGACGCCAGCACGACGGCGTTGCCCGGCGCGTTCTGCACCGCGGCGAACAGCCGGACTTGCTGCTCGTCCTGGTCGTCGCGATGCCGGATGACGGCCTTGCCGCCGTGCGCTTCGACGAACAGGCTCCCCGCGCGGGTGTGGTTGGTTTCCGGTGCTGGTATCAACTCGGTCTCGTTCCGCGCGGTCGGGCTCCTCACCGATGCCGTAGCGAAGGCAGTTGTACCTGGACAGTCTGGGGATTCGCGGCCTTGTGCGCGGACGCGCGATACCCGCGCCGGAGGTTCGGAGGGGTTTCCCTCACCACCGCCCTGATCTCGCCCCGTTGCCACGCGCCGGTTTCGAGCGCGGTGCCTGGCGGTTCGGCCCGATGAGTTGGACGCCGACCGGTTCGCGGCGCTGCTGGAACAGGCTGGCCAGGCCACCGAACCGCGGCAGGCCGTGGAGCTGATCCGGGAGGCGCTGCGGCTGTGGCGTGGCGAGCCGTACCAGGGCCTGGACATGCCGGAACTGACCGCGGACGTCCGGCGGCTCACCGAACTCCGGCTGGCGGCCACCGAGGACCGCTACGCCGCCGAGTTGCGCTGCGGCAGGCACGCCGCGATCGTCGCCGACCTAACCGAACTCGTGGACCGACATCCGCTGCGGGAACGCCTGCACGCGCTGCTGATGACCGCGCTGTACCGCGCCGGGCGGCAGGCCGACGCGCTGGCCGCCTACCGCGACGCGCGGTTGGTGCTGGTCGAAGAGCTCGGGGTCGAGCCAGGGGCGGAGCTGCGCGAGCTGGAGGCCACCATACTGGCCGGTGAGCCGCTCGAAAACGCCGTGCCCGCAACGCATCCGGTGCCCGCGCAGTTGCCGCGCAACGTCACCGGATTCGTCGGCCGCAGCCGCGGTCGCAAACCCATCGGCTAGTCCACTCGGGCCCGGTTCTGCGAGACCACAACCCGCCGTCCTCGCTACAGTGGCCGATCTGTTCTGCCGTCGAACTCCGCGCGCGCCGCATCAATCGCCGAGATGTTCTGAAGGCTCCATTGGATCAGGGGATTCGTCGCTTCGAGGAGCGTTCGTCCCATGGCCGTGAGTTCGTAGGTGACGTTGGGGGGCATGACGGCGTACACGGTGCGGGTGAGGATCCCGTTGCGCTCTAGGCCGCGCAGAGTGACGGTCAGCATTTTCTGGCTGATGCCTTGGATGGAGCGTTTGAGCTCACTGAATCTTTTGGGGCCCGCGCCGAGCGTGTCGACTACGCCGAGAGACCACTTGTCAGCGACGAGGTCGAGGACCTCGCGCGCGCGGCAACCTTGAGCAGCTGACAGCTGGGCGGGTGGCCTGGTTGCGGGAGCGGCGGACGCGTCATCGGCCATGAGTTACCTCCATGGAACCCGGGCACTGAAAAGTGCCTGATTGACCCACCATCCGAGGTTACCTGAAGATACCGGGGAACCTTTGGTAAGCACTCGGGCATCGAGGGAGGCTCCCTGGATGAGCGCTGACGTAAACGTCGAGGCGATCGATATGCCCGGCTGGGTGACCGCCTAGCCGTTCGGGCCGGACGAAGAACGCGTCTGACGGTGTCGAGTATTTGGCTCTTGGAATCGAATTCTGGAATGGCAGGGTGAGCTGGGCATGAAGTTTGGTATCGCTACGTTCATCACCGACGAAGGCATCAGTCCGGCGTCGCTGGGCACTGCGGTGGAAGAGCGTGGGTTCAACTCCTTGATTGTCAGCGAGCACGCGCACATTCCGGTTGAGTACCAGATGCCTGCTGGCAGCAAGGGCGGGTTGCCTCGCGACTATCACCGCATCATTGACCCCTTCGTAGCGCTCTCGTCAGCGGCATCGGTCACGCGTGACCTTGTCCTCGCCACGGGAGTGCTCTTGCTTCCCCTGCGGGATGTGATCTACACCGCGAAGGAGGTCGCCAGCCTGGACCTGATCTCCAACGGACGTGTCGCGATGGGTGTCGGCGTGGGTTGGATGGTTGAGGAAATCCGCAACCACGGCACAGATCCGACCACCCGTGGTGCGAAGATGAACGAACAGTTGGCGGCCCTCAAGCAGATCTGGACCCAGGAGCAGGCCGAGTTCCACGGCAAGTTCATCGACTTCGACCCCATCTTCTCCTGGCCCAAGCCGGTCCAGCAGCCACACCCCCCGATCTACATCGGTGGTGAGAGCCCACGGGCGCTGGAACGTCTACGCACACTTGGCGACGGGTGGCTACCCCAGGCAGCCACCCCGCCCGAGGAGTTGCGCCGGGTGCGTCGGTGGTTGACCGACAACGGCCGGACGGCTGTGCCGTTCATGATCTGGGGCGCCGGGCGGGACATGTCCACGCTGGCCGGCTACGTCGACGCCGGGATCGACGAGGTCACTTTCCTGCTCCCGACGCAGCCGGAGTCGGAGACATTGCGCGACCTCGACGAGCTAGCGGTCCTGGCGAACAGCCTCTCCTGACCAACGGCTGCTGGGAGACCTCAACCGCCACCACGGCGTAGTGGGGTGGACCCCGGAATCAGCCAGCCTGTTGATCACGCGCGGGCGCGCCGCTTGAGCGGGAGTTCCCGCACCGGAAGGTCGAAAGCGAAGCGAGTGGACTCCTGGTCGGCATCGTCAGCCACCCGCAGCAGCAGTCCACTCGCGAGCCGATGGCTCCCCCGCCCAGTCGAGCGGGGGAGCCATCGGAGAGCTAAAAAGCAGCCCTTGAGATCAGACGCGCACGGAGGCGGCCTGCGGGCCCTTCGGGCCCTGGGTGACCTCGTAGGTCACGTGCTGGTCCTCGGTCAGCTCACGGAACCCCGAGGCTTCGATGGCCGAGAAGTGCACGAAGACGTCCGGCCCCCCGTCGTCCGGGGCGATGAAGCCGAAGCCCTTTTCCGCGTTGAACCACTTCACGGTTCCCTGTGCCATAACAATTTCCTTCGAGAGCTAGAGACAAAGCAGGCCCGGCACACCGCGTGCCGACCTGGGCCGGAGAGATCTCAGACGACAGCTAACTCCAGCTACACCAAAGAGAGCAGCTCGCCCGCATCAGCATCCTGCGAGCGTGCGTGAACACGAACCAGAACTACCACGACCACCAGGAACACTACACCACCGCGACACCGCGGCACCGCGCTATCCCGATCATTTACCCGTGTGTCTCGATGTGGGCCGGACGGTGGTGGCGCCGACGGTGCTGAGTAAGATGCCGCCCCCCAACAGGCCGTGGAGGCCAGCGCGAACCTCACACCCAGGGCGGAGACCGCCTGCCCGGTAGCTCTGACCACGATCAGCGCCCCGGTGATGCCCAGAGCACCTGCAGGGGCTGTCGGCGGGCACCGGCAAGGGGACGGCCAAGGCACACTCGGGCGCAGACCGAGGGGCGCAGCCCTCGTGGCGGCGGCAATCGATTACCGCCGAGCAGGATCGGCCACACGGCGGCAGCGGCCACGAGGAAGAACACCGGGCGGTGCCCGATGCCGAACAGCGCGACCGCGACCGGAGCCCAGGACAGCGGCGAGATCATGCGCAGGAACTGGAAGACCGGACGTGTCGCGCGTTCCACAGCGGCCAGTGACCCGACCGCGAGGCTGAGCGGCATGCCGATCACGGCCGCGATGAGGATGCCGACGAGCAGTCTCCACAGGCTCGACCCGATGTCGTGCAGGAGGACGCCGCGAGCGATGAGGTCGCCGATGGCGGGGACGGCGCGCTGCGGTGCGAAGGAGCTCAGCAGTCGATCGTCGTCGGCGATCACGCTGGTGAGCAGCCACCACAGCGCGACGGCGAAGGCGATCGTGCCGAGCGGCATATGCGAAGGCGGCGGCTGAACTCGACGCGCGGTAGCAACCCGGGCCGCGCTCAGGCACCGCGCTTCAGCCGCGCCAGCGCTGACGCCGCCTGAGAACCGGCTGCTTTCCAAGCGAGGCAGTACCGCACCGGAGGAGACCGCTCAGCACGTGTTGGCCAGATCGCGGTGCCGCAATCGCTGGCGCCGCAACGCGGTCGTCCCGGCCGGGCCGGAATTCCCAGTGGGGTCGGGGAACACCGGTTGGGGCTTCACGGGATGGTGACCACCATCTTGCCGATGTTCTCGCCGCGGTAGAGGCCGCTGATCGCACCAGGCAGGGCTTCGAGGCCGTGCCGTTCGGTTTCCAGCGGGGTCAGTTGCCCGGTCTCGACCCAGTCGACGAGGTGGTCCAGCGCGGCGGGCAGGGCGTCGGGGAACTGCACCGGGGTGTAGCCCTGCAGCGTGAGTCCGTTGGCGTACAGCGGTTTGATGTTCACCGTCCACGCGGTGTCGTCGTCGTAGGTGGAGATCAGGCCGCACACGACCACGCGTGCCGGGCGGCGCATCAGGCCCATGACGGTCTGGCTGACCGCGCCTCCGACGGAATCGAAGTACAGGTCCGGGCCGCCGAGCGCCAGGGCTCGGAGTTGCTCGGCGAGGTCCGGTGCGCGGTAGTCCACGGCGGCGTCGAAGCCGAGGTCTTCGGTCAGGATCTTGCGCTTCTGCTCGGAGCCCGCCAGACCGATGACCCGGGCGCCGCGGATCCTGGCGATCTGTCCGGCCAGCGAGCCGCTCGATCGACCAGGTCGAGCGGGCGTTGGGCATCCTGGAGGGCCGGTGGAAGCTGCTGATCATCCACCACCTCCTGGTGCGCCAGCCGCGCCGCTTCTCCGACCTGGAGCGCGCGATCCCGCGGGTGACGCGGAAGATGTTGATCCAGCAGCTGCGTGCGCTGGAGGCCGACGGGGTGGTCCGCCGCATCGTCTACCCGGAGCTGCCGCCGCACGTCGAGTACGAGCTCACCGAGGCTGGGGTGGCGCTGAACCCGGCGCTCAACGCCCTCCACGACTGGGCGGCCGACTCCTGCCCCGGCCAGTGATCAGCATGCAACGCCTCGGTCGTCCGTCGGCCTCCCGCTCGGCGCAGTGATCATGCCCGTCATCGCCGATCAGGTGCTCGCCGCGATCAACCGGATCTTCGACGTCGGAGGCGCCTCGATCGTCGGCCGCGAGCGAGGGCGCGCGCATGGCGCCAGTGCCGGTCCACTCCGACGATCGTCGGTCGTGCTGGTGGAGACCGACCAGGTCAACGCGATCCTGAAGCAGACGTTGGGATGATCTTCGGCGGGGAATGGCGGTATTCGGCTTGGTGTTCTCCTATGCCGGACGCCGAGAGCACGCCCGGCGCTGAGGAAGATGATCGGAGTCGGCCGCACTGCCGTGCGCGTCGGGAATCTGGAGGACGCCGTGCCGACTAGCTCGCGACCGTTGCGGAAACTGGGGTTCTTGACCATCGGGCTGTTCGACGAGGCAGACCCCCGTGCTGGGCACGAGTCGACCCTGCGGATCATCGAGCTGGGGGAGCAGCTGGGCTTCGACAGCGCCTGGGTGCGGCACCGCCATCTGCAGTACGGCATCTCGTCCCCGGTAGCCATGCTCGCCGCGGCGTCGCAACGCACCGATCGCATCGAACTGGGTACCGCGGTGATCCCACTGGGCTGGGAGAATCCGTTGCGGCTCGCCGAAGACCTGGCGACCGTGGACGTCCTCTCCGGCGGACGCCTCAACCCCGGCATCAGCGTCGGTCCGCCGAACCACTACGACGAGGTGAAACAGGCGCTCTACCCGGACACCGCCGACTTCGAGGACTTCAGCCACGACCGCGTGGCGCGACTGCTGCGGTTCGTGCGGGGCGAACCGGTGACGCGGTTCAGCGGTACCGAGGGGTTCGAGGTGTTCTCCGACCGCGTCCAGCCGCATTCCCCCGGCTTGGGGAGCCGCCTGTGGTACGGCGGTGGCAGCCTGCGGTCGGCCCGGTGGGCCGGCGAGCACGGCATGAACTTGTTGACCAGCAGCGTCGTCAAGGCCGAGGAATCCGAGGACTTCGCCGAGATCCAGTCGTCCCACATCCGGACCTTCCGCGCGCACCACCCGGACGGCGACCGCGCTCGGGTGTCGCAGGGGCTCGTCGTCATCCCGACCGACTCGGCCACGCCCGAGCAGCGCGCGAAGTACGAGGACTACGTCCGGCGGCGGACGCCGCGCACCACCAGCCCGCACGGCCCCGCGCGGATCATGTTCGCACCCGATCTCCTGGGCACCTCCGCGCAGATCGCCGAACAGCTCCACGCCCACCTCGCGTACCGGGAAGTCACCGAGGTCGCGTTCCCCCTGCCGTTCACCTTCGATCACGCGGACTACGTCCAGATCCTCACCGACATCGCCACCAAGCTCGGCCCGGAACTCGGCTGGCACCCGACGCGCTGACAGCGAGCCCGCGTGCGGCGCGACGAGCAAGAGGCCGCTGCGCTCTTCCTCCACTGTGGAGTCCGACGGCGGGAGGCGGCCTCCGGCCGGGAATTCCGGTGCTGGCGGACGTACGGGTGCGACCACCTGATGGGAAAACGGCGGAGGGTGTTGACCGCAGGTGGCTCGGCTGCGGATGCTGATGGCATGGGCAGGCACTCAGCTTTGGTGCGACGGCTGCACATCGACCTGGTGAGATCGACAGCGCACGGCTGTTGATCCCCATGAGGCCGGGCGCCCGCAGCGGCCCGGCCACCCGTGCTGGTTCGCCGTCGTCGAGTGATCTGATTTCCCACCATTCTCGGGGGATTGCCGCCACGTGATCCGTCGGCCGCTTCGCGGTCGAACGCGCTCACCATCCGTCCAGTCAAGAGGATGCGGTGCCGCGGCTGCGTCGGCGAGACCTGTTCCACCACGAATACCGCGAGAAGACCCTGCGCGCCCGACCCGGTGCGCCGGTGTCCGGTGTCGGGTGCCGCTGCGCCCTCGGATGCGTGAACCGTGCGGTTCGGCTGAGCCCGCCCCGCGGGTGAGAAGGGGAAGATGAGCATGCGGTTGCACCTCAACGTCGGCATCAACAGCACCGGCTACGTTGGTTCGTCCTGGTCCTGGCCTGGGACCCGGTGGAACCGGTTCGCCGACTTCGAGCACTACCTGCACGCGGCCGAGCTGGCCCGGTCCGGGGTGTTCGACGCGGTGTTCCTGTCCGATCACACCGCATTGCAGCGGGACAACTCCTCGCGGCCGCTGCACTCGTTCGACCCGGTGGTGCTCTTCGCCGCGCTGGCCACCGCGGTGCCCGACATCGGTTTCGTGCTGACCGCGCCGCTCCCACGCGCCGGGACGGCGAGCGGCGCGGGCGACGGCGATGCCGAGGCCCTGTTCGGGCTGGAGCGAGGGGTGCAGGTAGCCGCCGTTGAAGGCGATCACTTACCGCTGGCCTGGAGGGAACGCTCCTCGCGAAGCTGGAATACCTCAACCCCGGTGGGTCCAAAAAGGACAGAGTGGCCAAGTGCATCGTGCAGGACGCCGAGAATGCTGGCCTGCTTCTCCCCGGTCAGCCCGTGGTCGAATTCACCAGCGGAAACACCGGTGCGGGACTCGCAATCGCCTGCGCGGTCACGGGCCATCCCTTCGTGGCGGTGCTGTCAAAGGGCAGCTCTGCCGAGCGCGCGCGGATGATCAGCGCTTTGGGGGCCGAGGTGGTCCTCGTGGACCAGTTGCCCGACTCGGTTCCCGGCCGGATATCGGGAGGCGATCTCGAACTCGTCGAGCTGGAGGCGCAGAAAATTACCGAAGAACGCGGCGCGTTCCGCTCAGACCAGTTTGAGAACCGGAGCAACGTTGACGCCCACTACACGGGTACGGGGCAGGAGATCTGGGAGCAGACAGGCGGTAAGATCGACGCCTTCGCCGACTTTGTCGGGACGGGCGGTTGCCTAAGAGTGGGGTTCAGGGCATGACCGCCAGCAGGGGATCCAACCGCACGCTCCTCGGACGACAGGGCCGTGACCTGCTCCAGAGCGACGTCGTGCCAGACGCGCCGGGCCCTGATCTAACAGTTCATTCTTGTTGCATCGACTTTCAACTACGGGAGCGGAAATGCGAATCGCGGTCATGGGCACGGGCGGTGTCGGCGGCTACTTCGGGGCCCGTCTCGCGCGCGGTGGGCACGACGTGGCGTTCGTCGCACGAGGCAAGCAACTGGCAGCGCTGCGAACGGACGGCCTACGCGTCGAGAGCCCGCTGGGCGACGTGCACCTGCCCGAGGTCGTGGCCACCGACGACCCAAGCGAACTCAACCCCGTGGATCTGGTGCTCTTCGGCGTGAAGCTGTGGGACACCCACGAAGCCGCCGAGCAGATCCGGCCGCTACTGCGTGAGGAGACCGCGGTCGTGTCCCTCCAGAACGGCGTGGTGAAAGACGACATCCTCCGCCAGGCGCTCGGCCCGCTACACGTGCTGGGCGGGGTCTGCTACATCGCGGCCACCATCGACCGACCAGGGGTGATCCGGCACTCGGGCACCATGCAGAAGCTGACGTTCGGCGAGTACGACGGCTCCCGGTCCCCGCGGGTCGAGCAGTTTCGCGCTGCCTGCGCGGACAGCGGCATCGACGTCGAGGTCAACGACCGCATCGAGCAGGCGATCTGGGAGAAGTTCGTCTTCCTCGTCGGCCTGTCCGGCACCACCTGCCTGGCCCGCACGCCAATCGGCCCGATCCGCGACCACGCGGAATCTCGGGCCTTCCTGCACGACGTGATGGACGAGGTCGTCCAGGTCGCCCGCGCACAGGGCGTGCCACTGCCGAAGAACTACGCCGACAACCGGCTCACCTTCATCGACAGCGTGCCCGACACGATGACCTCGTCGATGCACCACGACCTGGAACGCGGCAACCGGCTTGAAATCCGGTGGCTCAGCGGCGACGTCGTCGACCGCGGACACGCACTCGGCATCCCCACGCCCGCCAACCACGCGATCGCCAGCCTGCTCGCCGTCCACGCCGACGGCCGACGATGACCACCACCCCGGCACTGACGGCCCGCCCCACTCGCCAGTCACGTTGCACTTCGGGACAGCTTCGGGAATTTCGGACACGGGACGGGCCCTCCTCGGCCGCGGTCAACGCACCCCACGCGACTGGAGCTGCCGAGGTTTCGCTGTAACGACGTACGGTCCCGTTGTAGACCAATGCTTCATGGTCGTTGAAGTAGTCATACCGAGCGAGAACAGCGTCGTATCCTCCGGCCTGTGCCGGATCGTCGGTTGCGTCGAGGCGGAAGCGCTGATCATCGGATCGCCAGGCGTACTGACCGCGGCCATCGCCGTAGCGGTGGCCACGTCCAGCTACCTGGCGGCGGTGTACCTGGCCGCGGATGCTCGGCGTCGGACCGATCCGGACCTGGCACGGATCTACCGGCTGCGCGGGCTGCGAACGGGGGCGGTGGCCGGAGTGCTCGCTGTCGCGGCCCTCGCCGTCGTGCGGCAGGACGCACCCGGGTTGTGGAACGGTCTGGTCAGCACCGGTGGGCTGGTGGCCGTCGGTATCTCCGCCGCCGGAGGACTGGTGACACTGGCACTGGTCTGGCGTCGCCGTTTCGGCCTGGCACGGGCGTCGGCCGCGCTCGCCGTGGTCGCGATCGTGGCCGGCTGGGCCGTCGCACAGCAGCCCACCTTCCTGCCCGGTCTGACGGTTGGTCAGGCCGCGGCCGGGCATCGGACGCTGCTGGCCGTCATCATCGGTATGGCCGTCGGTGCGGCTGTGGTCATTCCATCCCTGATCCTGCTGTTCGGGTTGCTGCTGCGCGGCCGACTGGACACGGGTCTGCGGGGCACGGAGCCGGCCCGCCGAGTGCGCATCAGCGCGTCCCGGCCTCGACCAGTGGTGAGCAGCGCATTGGCCGTCATCTTCCTGGTGGCGGGCGTGGGCCGCACCGTTTTCGCCGAGCCCGCCTGGGCACTGGCTGTCGGCGTCGTCTGCCTGTGCGCGTGCGCCGTATCCACCTTCGCGCTCGCCACCACGGCCCCACCGACGGACCCGTGAACGCCCGAGGTATCCGACACCTCTTCGGGCGGCCGTGTTCGCCGTCGTCGTCTGTTGCCGCGAAAGTCCCGAACGACCGGACGCCGCTGGGGCGCTGGGCCGCGCGAGGCCGTTGGATCCGCCTTAGTTTTGAGGTGACGGGTAAGCGGCCTTGAACAGGCCGGGTGCTCGCCGCGCCGTGCAGCCATCAGGACGGTCCTTCGTCGAGCGCTTGGGGAGACGGGTCATGTCATCATCGCCAGACCAGCGACAGGATGCGGATCAGCGCATGTTGGGTGCCGTGCCCGGTGCTCCTGCGCTTGGACGGGGGCCGGTACCCACCGGTGACTATTCCCGTCACGACTACCACCACCCAGCTGCGGGGTGGGGTGCGGCGCGCAGCGTCGCGCATGTGCTCGAAAGGGCGGGCGAGCCGGTGCAGGGCGTCCGCGCTTTGTTCGTGATGAACCACGAGGACGGCGGGTTCGACTGCCCGGGCTGTGCGTGGCCGGATGACCCGGCCGGTTTGCGCCTGGACATCTGCGAGAACGGCGTCAAGCACGCCACATGGGAGCTCGCACCGGCGAGGGCGGATCGGGAGTTCTTCGCCGCGCATACCGTGACCGAGCTGAGCGGGTGGACCGACTACGAGTTGGAAGCGGTGGGGCGCCTGGCCGAGCCGCTGAGCTACAACCCGACGACCGACAAGTACGAGCCGATCGCTTGGGACGATGCCTTCGCCATGGTTGGTGCCGCCCTGCGCGGACTGGACAGCCCGCACCAGGCGTCGTTCTACACATCGGGGCGACTCAGCAACGAGGCCACGTTCCTGTACCAGCTGTGGGTGCGCGAGTTCGGCACCAACAACCTGCCGGACTGCTCGAACATGTGCCACGAGGCGAGCGGCCGTGCGATGCAGGCAGCGATCGGTACCGGCAAAGGCACGGTCGATCTGCTCGATTGGGAGAAGGCGGACGCGATCTGGGTGATGGGCGACAACGCCGCCTCGAACGCGCCGCGAATGCTCACCTGGCTGGCCGAGGCGGACCGTCGAGGCGCGCAACTGGTGCACATCAATCCGCTGATCGAAGCGGCGTCGCGGCGCACGATCGTTCCGCACGAGTTCGCGGACATGGCCACGTTCCACACCACCCGGATCGGCACGATGCAGGTCCAGGTCCGCATCGGCGGCGACATGGCGCTGCTGCGCGGGGTCGCCAAGGCCGTGTTCGAGGCGGCGGAAAACGATCCGGACGTGCTCGATCGGGAATTCCTCCAGCGGCACACCACCGGCCTCGACGAATATCGCAGGCTCGTCCAGGCCACTGCCTGGAGTGAGCTGGTGCGGGCCAGTGGCGTCGAGGAATCCGCGATCCGCCGACTCGCCGAGTCCTACCTCGGGTCCCAGCGGGTGATCATCGCCTGGTGCCTGGGCATCACGCAGCACGAGCACGGCGTCGACACGGTGCGCGAGGTCGTCAACGTGCTGCTGTTGCGCGGCAACGTGGGCCGCGAGGGCGCGGGGCCGTGCCCGGTCCGCGGGCACAGCAACGTGCAGGGGAACCGCACCTGCGGTGTCAACCACCGGCCCGACCAACCGTTCCTGGACCGGCTCGCCGAGGTCTGCGGAATCGACCCGCCACGCCAGCACGGGTTGGGCACCGTCGCCACGATCGAGGCGATGCACCGCGGCGAGGTCAAGGTGTTCGTCGCCTTGGGCGGCAACTTCGCGCTCGCCGCACCCGACCTGGCCTACACCGCCGCGGCATTGCAGAACTGCGCGCTGACCGTCCAGGTCAGCACCAAGCTCAACCGCAGCCACCTCACGCACGGCAAGCGTGCGGTCATCCTGCCGTGCCTGGCCCGCACCGATGAGGACCACCAAGCCAGCGGCGTCCAGGGAGTCACCGTCGAGGACTCGATGTCGATGGTGCACATGTCCTACGGGATCAAACAGCCGGCCTCGCCCCAGCTCCGCTCCGAGTGCGCCATCCTCGCCGGACTGGCCCAGGCCACCCTGCGCGACAGCCGCACGCCCTGGCAGGACTACACCGACGACTACGACCGCATCCGCGACACGATGGCCCGCGTGCTGGACGGGTTCGACGACTACAACGCCCGTGCCCGGCACCCGCACGGCTTCCGCATCGCACAGCCAGCCCGGGAGCGCATCTTCAAAACTCCCTCCGGCCACGCGGAGTTCTCCCCAGCGCCACTACCCGAGGAACCCGACCCAGGCGCCGGTCGGCTGATACTGACCACGATCCGGTCGCACGACCAGTTCAACACCACCATCTACTCCAACGACGACCGCTACCGCGGGCTCAAGGGCGTGCGCACCGTCGTGTTCATGAACCAGGCCGACATGAGCGACCGCGGACTCGACGAGTTCGACCTAGTCGACATCACCAGCTTCGCCAAGGACGGAACGCAGCGGACCGTGCACGGCTACCGCGCCATCCGTTACGACATACCGGCCGGCTGCGTGGCCGGCTACATGCCGGAGCTCAACGCTCTCTGCGGTATCGCCGACTACAGCACGCAAAGCGAGCAACCGGTCACCAAGCACCTCATCGTCGAGGTCAGTCCCGTCGACCGGGCCGTGGCGGGCGGATAGCAGCGACGGGCCGCGCCGTCCGATCCCGTCGATCATGCGCGTGGTCGGCTTGCGCCGCGGTGTCGCGGATGCGCAAGCACCGCCGCCGCTGCGGCCAGCACGGCGGCGGGCAGCGGCCCGATCCACGGCAGATACCGGATGAGCACCGCCTCGACGGCCGCGCCGACCACCAAACCGCAGAAGGCGAGGATCTGCACCCGATCGATGCGCCGTGGCCACGAGGTTCCCCGTGATAATGCTGGCGAACACGCCACCGAGAACCAGCAAGCACAACGCATCGGTCATCCCCGCAGCCAGCGAGAGCATGACCGCCACCACCGTCGCACGTGCAGACCGGGCAGGGTCCCCGGAACCGTGCTGCCGATCAGTCGCCACCTACCAAGGCATCCTTCCCATCAGCAGGCCCGTGGTCACCTGCAGGCGAACTCGAAACCCCAGGGTCGCGGAATGTCGCGCAGGTCGCAGGCTGCGAGTCGGAAGCGCTTTCCCAACCACCGTCGGCAGTGCTGCTGGGGCGCACCGCGAGAGTGCGGCGTCGTGCCGCTGGGAATCAGTGGGCGGGGTCTAGAAGAGGCCGGGTCCCGCAGTGGCGAACGCGATCAACGAGAACGTCAACTGCTGACTCTGCCGGGACCGGGACGACCGGTGTCTGATTACCACGCCGATGTCCACTCCGCGGCTTCCAGAAGTACGTCCCCAGGCTGCTCATTCGGTCTTCTCGTGGGAATCAGGTTGCGTACTCTAGACATTGAATCCAACCCGGTCTAGCCTCGTGCACGATGATCAGACGTGACGGAGGCCATATGGTCCCGCCGGGTTGCTTTATCAACTAAGCCGATCATCCGATGTGGACGGTGCGCGCCCTCGCGATCAGCGAACCTGCGCTGCTGGCTTCGCCGCGTGCCATGTCCGCCACCTCGAACGCCAGCGCCAGCGACAACTCCTGCCACCGACGACTGAGGTCCGGGTACCACGAGCGCCGGAAAGAGGACGACGATGCTGTCAGCACAGGACAACGAGATTCTGACCCGCGTGGGTCCCGGCACGCCCACCGGAGAGGTTCTTCGCCGTTATTGGACGCCTGCCCTCCTCTCGCGCGAGGTGACCGAGCCGGGCGGGGTCCCGGTGCGGGTCCGGCTGCTGGGGGAGGACCTCGTTGCGTTCCGCGACACGCAGGGGCGTGTCGGGCTGATCCAGGAGAACTGCCCGCACCGCGGCGCGTCGATGTTCTTCGGCCGCAACGAGGACGGCCCGGACGGCACCTGCGGGTTGCGCTGCCTCTACCACGGCTGGCAGTTCGATGTGGACGGCCGGTGCGTGGACATGCCGTCGGAGCCGCCCGCGAGCACCTTCAAGGAGCGGGTGCGGGCCACGGCCTACCCGACGCACGAGTCCGGCGGGATCGTGTGGACCTACATGGGCCCGCCGGAGACGATGACGCCGTTCCGGGACTTCGGCACCGAGACGCTGCCGGTGGAGTACCAGCTCGCCTCCAAGACGCGGTCGTACTGCAACTGGGTCCAGACGATGGAGGGCAACTTCGACACCGCGCACATCTCCTGGCTGCACTCCTGGCCGGGCGCCAACGAGATCCAGGACGACGGCAGCGACAAGCCCGGCTACCCGTCGAATGTCCTGACCTGGAAGTTCTGGATGCACGACCGCGCGCCGGGGATCGAGGTCGCCAACACCTGGTACGGCTTCAAGTACGCAGGCATCCGGAACACGCCCAACGGTCACACCAACGTGCGGGTCACCCAGTACATCTTCCCGTACAGCACGATCGTCCCGGCGGTCCCGTTCAGCACCCGCCAACTCATGGTCATACCGATCGACGACGACAACTGCTGGCGCGTCAACTTCAACGTGTCGATCCCGTCCAACCCCGCGGGCCACGGCGGCGAGCCGCTGTTCGGGACCATCGACCCGTACAGCGCCGGGCAGGCGCTGAGGACGAACGGCGAGATCGCCCGCACCCACGTCGCGGAGAACGACTACCTCATCGACCGCGAGCAGCAGCGGACCACCACGTTCAGCGGCATCGCCGACTTCGTGAGCCAGGACCTGATGGTCACCGAGTCGATGGGCCCGATCTACGACCGGTCGCAGGAGCACCTTGGCGCCATCGACAAGGCCATCATCCGCATGCGCCAGCTGATTGTCCGCACTGCGAAGAAATTCGCCGACGACCCGGCCGCGCCGCTGCCCGCGCTTGCCGGGCCGGACGCCGACTTCCGTCGCATCCGCGCCGCCGACAAGACACTGGAGGAGGGCGAGGACTGGCGGATGCTGGGCACCGACGACGACCCCGGTGTACGGGAGGCCGAAGAGGCACTGCGCCACCGCCTGCCCTCGGCGGGCGGCTGACCGCATGGGTATCCATCGGCTCAACCACGCCGTCGTGTACGTGCGCGACGTCGACCGCAGCGTCGCGTTCTACCGCGACATCCTCGGGTTCCGGGTGCAGATGCAACGCCCCGGCACGGCCGCGTTCCTCCAGGCCCCCGACTCGACCAATGACCATGACATCGGCCTGTTCGCAATCGGCGCGGCGGCGGACAACCCGGCAGGTCGCGGCCATGTCGGGCTCTACCACCTCGGCTGGGAGATCGGCACGCTCGACGAGCTGGAGCAGACGGCGCAGCGGCTGGTCGAGGTCGGCGCGTACGTCGGCGCCACCGACCACGGCACGTCCAAGAGCATCTACGCCCGCGACCCGGACGGGCTGGAGTTCGAGGTGGCCTGGCTGGTGCCCGCCGACCTGCTCGACGACGAGGCCTTCGCGCAGCGCTCCCGGCGGGGCACCCCGCTCGACATCACGAAGGAGAAGGCCCGCTATGGCGCCGACACCCGCGGCGGGATCGGCGTCTCCACACCGGTTACCGGACTCTAACTCGGCAGTTCGTCGCGCACGGCTCATTGGCACGAGCCCATGCACTCGCCAAGGTCGGCCATCCGTGACTTCCTGCGGTTTTCCGCGTTGTCCTCAAGACGGTGAGGTATCAACGGTGATACGCCCTCTGCTACGGGCGGTCGGTGCGCTGACGGCCGTACTCAGCCTTGTCCTGGTGGCCTCTTGCGGCGCCGCAGACCGCAGGTCCAACGACACGGCGCCGCTGGCGCCGATGGATCCCTATGGCGGCAACCCCGCCGCCGAGGGCACGCCGAAACCCGGTGGGACGCTGGTGATGGGGATGGACCGCGAGATCATCAGCTTCGATCCGACCACCCAGAACACGAACCCGGCCGCTCTGGCCGTCTACGACTCGCTGCTGAAGCAGACGCCCAGCGGGTCCTTTGAACCGTATCTGGCCCGGTCAATGGACAGCCCCGATAACGGGAAGACCTGGCGGCTGGGCTTGCGGCCCGGGGTGAAGTTCTCCGACGGCACCGACCTGAACGCGGATGCCGTGATCATCAACGTGCAACGACACATCGACAAGGCCTCCTCACCCGCGTACACCTCCGCCCGAGAGATCGCGTCCATGCGCGCGGTCGACCCGTTGACCGTGGAGTTCGAGCTCAAAACTCCGTTGGGAGCGTTTCCCGCGCTCTTCGCCCAGTCCCAGTTCGCCGGCAACCTCGGGTTGATCGTTTCTCCTGCGGCATTGCAAGAGTTTGGCAATCAAATATCGAGCAATCCGGTCGGTGCTGGTCCGTTTACTTTCGTCAGTTGGCAGCGGGATTCGAAGCTGGTCCTGGCGAGAAATCAGAACTATTGGCAGCAGGGCAAGCCATATCTGGATAATTTGGAGTTCCGGCCGTTGCCGGACACCGAGACGCGGTACGCGTCGATGCACAACGGTGACGTCGACCTGATTTTCGGTGGTTACAACGATGAGCTGATCCGCGCCATGCGCGACCAGAAGTTGAAGGTCTACTACGGGCCTGGCGATCTCGGTGAATACCTGCTCTACAACTTCAACCGGCCACCGTTCAACGATCGCCGAATGCGTGAGGCAGTCATCCGAGCGATGAATATTCCCGCGTTGGGTGCGAGTCTGTACAACGGCAGGCTCGTCCCGGCGGACAGCCTGTTCAACACGGATAGCCCGTACCACACGCAGGCGGCGTCGGACGCGTGGCCGAAGTTCGATCCGGAGAAGTCCAAGCAGCTGATCCAGGAATACACGGCAAGCGGCGGGAACCCGAACTTCAGCTTCAAGACGTCGAACGCGCCGAACCGGGTGAAGTTCGGCGAGTTCCTGCAGGCCCAGATGGCCGCGGTCGGTATCCGCGTCGACCTGCAGTACTACGACCTCGCGCAGTTCTCCTCCCAAGTCGTGCAGAGCGGCGACTTCCAGGCCACGACCTATGTGGGGACAATCGATACCCCGTACCCATCTGTTTGGCGTCTACTGCACACCGGAGCGCCCAACAACTTCGGCAAGTACTCGAATCCTCAGGTCGACGCACTGCTGGACGAGGCTGCGGGCACCATGGACCCGTCCGTGCACAAACGGGCCTATCAGCAGGTCGAGCAGCTCACCGGACAGGAGCTCGTGTTCGCATACTTCAGTCGCAGCAACCTGTCCACCATCACCAGGCCCGAAGTCAAGGGCGTTGACCGCTACATATCCCGCGACATGTTCTTCGCGACGACCTGGCTCAACCGATGAGGGAACTGCTGACATGACCTACCTGCAATCGCTGGCTCCAGCGAGCCCTCAAGAGGACCGTGTGGCCCGAGGCGAACAACTACCTGGAAACGCGCTGTTCCTGGAGTTCTTTGCCCCGCAGGGATGTTGATTCTCGCGTGCGGCGACGACCGGCGGCGACCGCATCCCCCGCCGCCTCGTACGATCTGGAAACGAGCGGCTAGCGCCGACGACGTCCGCGATCGAAGGATGACCGGAGGTTCGCAATGGAGTACGTGCGGTTGGGTGGCACCGGGCTGAAGGTGTCCAGGATGTGCCTGGGAATGATGAGCTACGGCGACCCGAAGCTTCGCGAGTGGTCGCTCGACGAGGACGCCGCCGAGCCGTTCGTCCGTGCCGCGGCCGAGGCGGGGATCACGTTCTACGACACCGCGGACGTGTATTCCCTCGGCCGGAGTGAGGAGATCACCGGTCGGCTGCTCAGCCGCTTCTTCACCCGCCGCGAGGACTACGTGCTCGCCACCAAGGTGCACGGTGCCATGGGTGACGGCCCGAACGACCGCGGGCTGTCCCGCGCCCACATCATGGACGCGATCGACGCCTCCCTGCGTCGGCTCGGGACCGACCACGTCGACCTGTACCAGATCCATCGCTTCGACCCGCAGACGCCGGTCGAGGAGACGATGGAGGCGCTGCACGACGTCGTACGTGCCGGGAAGGCTCGCTACATCGGCGCGTCCAGCATGTACGCCTGGCAGTTCAGCAAGGCGCAGTACACCGCCTCGACCCATGGGTGGACCAGGTTCGTGTCCATGCAGAACCACTACAACCTGGTCTACCGCGAGGAGGAGCGGGAGATGCTGCCGCTCTGCCAGGACCTGGGTGTCGGCGTGATCCCGTGGAGCCCGCTCGCCCGCGGGTTGCTCACCGGCAGCCGCGGCCGGGGCGGCGAGAAGCGGACCCTTCGGGCCCGCAGCGACTCGTTCGGCGACACGTTGTACGACGACAACGACTTCACCATCGTCGACCGCGTGGCGCAGGTCGCCGAGAAGCATGGCGTCGCAGCCGCGCAGATCGCGCTCGCCTGGCTGCTGCACCAGCCGACCGTGACGGCACCGATCGTCGGCGCGACCAAGCTCGGGCACATCAAGGACGCCGTCGCCGCCGTCGACGTCACGCTCTCCGACGACGAGCTGGCCTCCCTCGAAGAGCTCTACCAGCCCAAGCCGATCGCCGGTCACAGCTGACTACACGCCTTCTGCTTGCCGAAATCGGTTGAGGCAGGAGGCTTTTCGTCGTCCCGCCTGTCCCGCAGGGGTCCACCTGGGACGTCCTGATGGGACAGACGCGGCGAGAGCCTGATCAGCGGCACCCGGGAGCCGACAGCCCCCCGGGTGCCGCTGGTCGGGCAGGGCTCACTTCTTCGCGGTGAGGCCCTTCGGGTTGAGGTGCTTGATGTTGCCGGACTCGGTGCCGTCCGCCGGGTCGATGATGCAGTCGATCAGCGCCGGCTTGCCCTCCGCGAGGGCCTTCCGCAGCATCTCGCCGACCTGGTCGGGGGTCGTGGCCTGGTATCCCGTACCGCCGAACGCCTGCATGATGACTTCGTGCCGCGCCCGCAGGTACGTAGGCGCTGGGTCGCCCGACGGGGAGGTCTCGTCACCGCGGTATACGCCGCTGTTGTTGAGCACCAGCGTGATCACCGGCAGGTCGTAGCGGGCGATGACCTCGGCCTCCATGCCGGAGAAGCCGAACGCCGAATCGCCCTCGATGGCGATCACCGGCTGCCCCGTCTCGACCGCGGCCGCGATGGCGTAGCCCATGCCGATGCCCATCACGCCCCACGTACCGGAGTCCAGCCGGTGCCGCGGCACGGTCATCGGGATCGTATTGCGGGCCAAGTCAAGGGCGTTGGCGCCCTCGTTGACGACGTACGCCTCCGGGTGTTCGGCGATCACGTCGCGGATGGCTAGGAGTGCGCCCAGGAACTTCATCGGCTGCGCGGTCTTCGCCGCCTCCAGCCGCTTGGCCATCTTCGCCACGTTCGCCGCGGACTTCTCGCCCAGCTGCTCCCGCCACGCGGAAGGCGCCGCGATCTGCCCGGGTTTCGCCCGCTCCACCAGCGCGTCCATCACCGAGCCGATGTCGCCGACCAGCGGGGCGGCGATCGGCTGGTTGGAGTCCATCTCGTTCGCCGCGATGTCGACCTGGATGAACTTCGCGTCCGGGTTCCACTGCGGCGCATCCCCGTGCCCCAGCAGCCAGTTCAACCGCGCCCCGACCAGCAGCACGACGTCCGCCTGCTTCAGTGCCAGCGACCGCGCGGTCGCCGCCGACTGCGGGTGGTCGTCCGGCAGCAGCCCCTTGGCCATCGACATGGGGACGTATGGAATCCCGCTCGACTCCACGAACTGCCGGATCGCCTCATCGGCCCGCGCGTACGCCGCGCCCTTCCCGAGCACGATCAGCGGTCGCTCCGCGCTGGCCAGCAGCTCGATCGCCCGGTCCAGGGCCGCCGACTCGGGTATCTGCTTCGGCGCCGGATCCACGACCTCCCACAGGGACTTCTCGCCCTTCTCCTTGTCGAGGATTTCGCCCAGCACCGCCGCCGGGATGTCCAGGTACACCCCGCCCGGCCGGCCGCTCACCGCGGTACGGATCGCCCGCGCGATGCCCCGCCCGATGTCCTCCGCCCGCGACACCCGGTACGCCGCCTTGCAGAGCTGCTTGGCGACCGCCAGCTGGTCCATCTCCTCGTAGTCACCGCGCTGCAGGTCCACGATGTGCCGCTCGCTTGAGCCGGAGATCTGCACCATCGGGAAGCAGTTGGTGGTGGCGTTCGCCAGTCCGACCAGGCCGTTGAGGAAGCCCGGCGCGGAGACCGTCAGGCAGATCCCCGCCTTCTGAGTCAGGAACCCGGCCGCCGCGGCCGCATGCGCCGCGTCGCTCTCGTGCCGGAACCCGATGTAGCGGATCCCGGAGGCCTGTGCCAGGCGCGCCAGGTCAGTGATGGGGATGCCGACGACACCGTAGATCGTCTCGACCCTGTTCAACTTCAGCGCGTCGACGACCAGGTGGATCCCGTCCGTCAGGGCAGCCGTGTCGCCACCCTCCGCTTCCGTGGCCTGCGCGACAGCGTCCGTCATGGTCCGGATCCTCCCTAGGGGCCGTTCGTCCGTTCTCTGTTAGCACCAGCGACCTCAGTCGGCCGTTAATTGTATGCAGTATCCAGCATCCCATCGTTGGGGGCTAGGGGGTGGACGGCGTGGATCGTGAGCGCGCGGCAGGGCCGACCCTGCGCAAGGGGTCGGCCCCTGGTTTTGTGGTTGGTGAGCTCAGGCTTCTGCTCGCACGAGATCCGGCCTGGCGAAGGGGGTTGCGGACAGGACGACGCGAACGGGGTTGAGGTAGCAGGCCCCCGGTGTCCCCGCCCGGATTTCGGGTGCTCACGACGCGTTTTGCGGCAGGTCACTGGTCTTGTTCCAGTTCTTTGAACTGATCGGGGAGGGCCCCGTCTTGGGACCGGGCTCGCGGATCCCAGTTGGTGGTTCCGCGTCAGCTGGCCGGGCGAGTGGGAAGAGGAGCCTCGCTGCTTGGTGTCCTCGACGGCGGGTGGGCCGAATGGGCGGACGTGATGGGCGTCACTGGAGGTTGCTCGTCCCGTCTCGATGGAGAAGGTCTCACAGGCGGGAAGTGAGGGCATGACGGTTGTGCCGTGCTCGCGGATCGGGATCGTGGTTTTGACGCGATCGTGGTCGGTGAGTATGTGCGTCCCTTCAGCGACAACCAGTTCGCCCATATGCTGCCGCTTTTCGACGGATACGGCGTGCAGGTGTGGTTTCCCGAGGCTGGCGGCCCCCTCCAGTCCGATAGCCCCGATCTCCGGGCGCTGATGGCGATGCTTGGTGCGCAGTCTCAGCGGGAGGTCCTTCAGGCCCGGCACCAGCCTCACCGGGACGGCCGAATGCATTGACGAACCCGACGCGGTCGACCGTTTCCCACGCGACCACGGCCTGATCACCATCTACGACAACTCACGCCTGGTCGTGCCAACCGACCAGGCCTGACCAGCGAAAACAAACCCGCGTCATGGGGTAATTCTGTGTCCGAGGCGAGTTGTGGTGCAACTCGACTGCTAGGCAGCAGTCGAGTCCACAAAGGAGAGATTGGGGTACTGCGGCACGGCCACGTCGGGTGGCGCGCTCTCGGCATTCGCAGCACCGTGGTTACCTGCGGACCTCGCGCTGAGGGTGGGTGCCAGAGCCTGCGCCAGGAGCGTGCGAGCCGCTCGGCATATGGGCTGTACGATTGTAGGGGCGATCATGACTTCGGACGCGACTGCCGCTGGTGGAAAACGGCTGCCCCGGCACCGCAGCGCGCGGGACGACGCGGGCATCGCGGGCGAACACCGGCCAGACGAGGCGCGCCCGGTTGGAGACACGAGTGCAGGGCGCGGCAGTGACTTCGCCCAGCTGGCCCGGATGATCAAGCAACTCGGTCTGCTGAATCGTCGCCGCGCCTACTATGTTGCAAGGATGGCCGTCAACGGCGGGTTGCTCGCGGCCGGCGGCGTGGCGTTCACCGTGCTTGGTGACTCCTGGTGGCAGATGGTCACGGCGGTGGTTTTCGCGGGAGTGTTCACGCAGCTCGCCTTCATCGGACACGATGCCGGACACCGCCAGATCTTCCGCACGCGCCGGGCCAACGACCTGGCAGGCCATGTTCACGGGTGTCTCACGGGGATCAGCTATGGCTGGTGGGTCGGCAAGCACAACCGGCACCACGCCAACCCGAACCACGAGGACGCTGACCCCGACATCGAGATCCAGGCCCTGGCGTTCACCGCCGAGCAGTCCCGCACAAAGCGCGGCATTCTCCGGTGGATGGCGAAGCATCAGGCATTCCTCTTCCTCCCGCTTCTGACGCTTGAGGGGATCAGCCTGCACGTCCGCAGCATCCAGGCCGTGCTGCGACGGGAGGTGAAAGCGCACCGTGTGGAATCCGCGCTGCTCTCCGCGCACGTGGTGGGTTACCTGGTGGTGGTGTTGCTCGTGTTGTCGCCGTTCAAGGCGGTGGTGTTCATCGCGGTGCATCAGGGCCTGTGGGGCGTGTACATGGGGTGCGCGTTCGCGCCGAACCACAAGGGCATGCCGATCCTGCACGCGGCTGACAAGCTGGACTTCCTACGCAAGCAGGTGCTCACCTCCCGCAACATTCGGGGGAGCCGGTTCGTGGATTTCCTGCTCGGAGGTCTGAACTACCAGATCGAACATCACCTTTTCCCCAGCATGCCGCGGCCGAACCTGCGGCACGCACAGCGGCTTGTGCAGCAGTTCTGCACCAGCCGCGGAGTTTCGTACAGCCAGTGCGGCCTGTTCACTTCCTACGCGCAGGTGCTGCGGCACCTGCATGCCGTTGGCACGCCATCGCGACACCCATCGGTCGACCGCAGCGCCCCGTAACCACATGGCCCGTCGCGTGGGCCACGATCCCGCTCGCCGCGTTCTGGCCATGTACTGCCCGCAGCCTGCGGTGGTCTACCTGGCGGTCAGCGGGTGGCCGCCGTCGGTTTCCCAGCGGTCCTCAGGCGATGCCTCCGCAGGCTGCGGGATGAGCGCGGTAGCAGCGGAAGTCGGCTTCGGATCATCGGCGAGCAGATCGTGGGGGGAGGCGACGCTGTCTTGTTGGGATGCCTTCGCGAGCACCGCGTTCCCGCGGAGTTCGGTCGTGTCCACAGGGATGACCAGCAGGACCATCCGGTGTCCGCTCGGGCTGGTCAGGCTCACCGTCTGCTGATCGAGCGCGTGGAAGCCTTCCAGACGTACCTGGTGTCCCTCGACGCGGAGTTTCCGTGGGGCCGGTTCCCAGGCGGTCAGGTTGTAGGCGAGCCGGGTCATCGGCCCGGAGGTAGCCGTGAGTGCGGTGAGCAGCCCGGTGAACTCGATCGTCGGGTTCGCCGATCGCGGCCACCAGGCGCCGTCGACGAATCCTCGCGGGCTGGTTGCCGACTTGAGTGTGAAGCGCGGTCCCGCAGGGGTGGCCCGCGTGGTGACCGGGTTTAGCTGGTTGGGTCCCATGGCGGAACTCCTTCCCGGCCGATCAACGACCGGTACTGACCCCCGGGACTGTGGAAGCTGGACTGCTCACGTTGCCGAGAACCTCGTTGATCTCAGCCTACGCCCAAGTCGTAGATCAGGTGCGATTCCGGAGCTCGTAGCGGTCGAGTCACACGGTCGCAGCAGCAGGAGGACGCGTCGATGATCGGCGGTGTGGCGGGGCCACCGCATGCGGACCCGTCACGTTTCGGGGCGGGCGACCTCCGAAGGTCGCCCGTTCAACCCCAGACTTCTGGCGAGCGTTGCCGAGGGGCACGGGTACGGCCGCTCCCAACGCCCGGCCCGGTGCCCCTGGAGACTTCGGCACCATTGCCTCGGCCAGATGCGCGGAAATATCCCCAGTGGTCATTCCCTTAGCTGTCAACTAAATCGCCAGTTAGTCCACACTGGGCAGACGGTTGGCTGTGTCCACGACTGGCACCAAAGCCGGAGGTGCCCACCGCGGAGTACTTCGATGTGCCCTGGTGTCCGTGATCGCGGGAGCCGTCCACCGAGGTGCCGACACCGCTTTTGGTGCCGACAGTTCGGCCGGGACCAATCCGCGCTTCGGTCTGCTGGTAGTGCCGCGAAGTAATCTACTGTGGACAGTGTTGTGGCAGGTCGATACCGCCGAACCCCAAGTGAATTGGGAGTCAAACCGCCTGGTGCGGCACAACATCCTGCGCAACCGACCTGCAGAACTGATCACGCGCTCGCAATCGTTGGAGGCACCGGTGGCGGATGGGTACCACGCGGCCGGTGGAGTGATGATGCTGGCGATCCAGTGCGTTGCGGCGCTATCGTGTCGTGACCGCCCCGGCCCCCGGCGGTAGCCAACACTTACGGTTGTCCCACCGGAGGCCAGCGATGTCAGACTCGTTCCTATCGGCCGAATCCAGCTCCACACCCGCCCAGCGGCCGACCGCGAGCGAGCGGCGTTGCGATGACAGTGATCTCAGCGACGCGGTCCGGCAGGGCTGCGCGAGTGCCTACCGCGAGCTGTACGTGCGGCATGTGGGTGCCGCGTACACCGTGGCTAGGCAGGTGACCAGATCGTGGGTCGACGCCGATGACTTCGTCTCCCAGGCTTTTGCCAATGTGCTTGCCCGCTTGCGCGAAGGCCAGGGGCCATCCGCGTCGTTCCGGGCATACCTGCTGACGTCCGTACGTCATGCAGCTTTCGAGCGCACCCGACGGGACCAGCGGCTGCAGCTGGCGGGCGACATCGCCCACGTCGTCTCGGACGACGTGGGCGAACGGTTCGAAGACGCCGCGATCGCAGGGCTGGAGCGCTCGCTGGCGGCGCATGCCTTCGTCAGCTTGCCGGAGCGCTGGCAGATGGTGCTCTGGCACGTCGAGATCGAAGGCCGGACCCCAGCCCAGCTTGCGCCGTACCTGGGGTTGACCCCCAGTGGTGTCTCAGCGCTGGCCTACCGGGCCAGGAAAGGGCTGCGCAAAGCGTACCGGCAGGCTAGCCAGGCGTCGTGTTCCGGCTAGCGCAAGGTACTGACTCCGGTTGCGCGGCATTTTCCGCCGTCACGGTCGGACCCGGTGACAGCGGCCGACCGAACCGGAACAGACCCGAACGCGCTGCGCGTGGTTGTGGATCTGCATTGTTGGAGATGCGAACTCCCGCGACTAGAGCTTGACGGGATGGACGCCCTGTGGACTCGGAATCGTGCGGTTTCCCTCGCATTTGGATCCGGCTTTCTCCCCCCAGCGATAAGTGGTTACCAGGGTCTGGAGTAACCGGATCAAGCGGAATGAGTTGACCGTACGCGCCTTCCCGGCGTCTGTCACTCTCCGGATCATCCGGCGCCGGCGTTCGCACTGCGCCCACCGGCGACGAATGTGGCCTGGATTTTGCGGTATCTCTGTTCGGTCCGCGTCGTGGTGCGCGTAGGCTGGTGCTGAGTCGTTGAGCGCATCGGTAGCGTCGGCAGGACCCGTGAGGCGCCGACGTATGGCGGCTGATTCCGGCTACGGGGATGAGGCCACAAGATGAATCGGTGCGGTGTACCCCCGTTGACGGTGGGCGCTACCCGTGGCACTTCCCATGGGTGATATCGACCCGTTGGTGTGGACCCTTGCCTCGATCATCGCCAAGGGGGGAGGTTCGGCGCCGCTGCGGATCTGCCAAGCCTGCGTAGCGGAACTGCTGGTGGACGGGGCGGCGATCACGATGATGACCGACGCTGATCGCCAGGAGCTGGTCTGCGCCACCGACGAGGTGGCGAGCGAGCTCGATGAACTGCAGTTCAGCCTTGGGGAAGGACCAGGCGTGGAGGCACTCACCTCGGGACGCCCGGTGCTGATTTCAGACCTGGACGACACCATCGACCACCGGTGGCCTATGTTCGCCACCAATGCCCGGCGCATGGAGGTACGTGCTCTGTACGTGCTTCCCCTGCAATTGGGCACGATCAAAATCGGGGTCCTGGACCTCTATCGCGTCAGGCCCGGTCCGCTGCAACCCGAGCAGCTGACCGGCGCATTGCGCGCTGCGGACGCGGCGTTGTGGACGTTGCTCGGCCACCGGGCTGGCGAGACACTGGATGGCGATGGCCCACTGCGGTGGTCGCACGATTACCCGCTCCGCAGGGCTGAAGTGCACCAGGCGACCGGGATGATCGTGGCGCAGGCACGCGTTTCCGCGGAGACCGCGCTGGCCATGTTGCGGGCATCCGCCTTTGCAAACGACCGCCACATCGATGAAGTGGCCCGCGACGTGGTCGCCAGGCGGCTTCGGTTTGAGGAGGGACCTCGATGATCACAACCAACCGCCCGAAGGCGGTGACGATGCCATGACCAGCGAGGATCGCGGAAGCGAGCGGGCGGTCGCCGAGGCGCTGGTCAGCCTCGCAGACTCCTTGGTGGATGACTTCGACATGATCGAGCTGCTGCACCGGCTCACGTCTGATTGCGTGCGGCTGCTCCCCATCGATGCCGCCGGGTTGTTGTTGTCGGATCAGCGAGGAGCCCTCCAGCTGGTCTCGTCCTCGACCGAGCAGGCGCGGTTGCTGGAACTGTTCCAACTGCAGACCGACGAGGGACCGTGCCTGGATTGCTTCCGGACCAGTCGCCAGGTCAGTTCGATCGATCTGGCCCAGGACGGGAACCGGTGGCCGAATTTCGCGGCGCGAGCATTGGAGGCCGGCTTCATCGCGGTGCACGCCCTGCCACTGCGCCTTCGTGCCGACACCATCGGCGCGCTGAACTTGTTCAGCGCGACGGCGAGTGCGATGGGGCAGGAGGAGCTGCGCATCGGGCAGGCTCTGGCGGATGTCGCCACCATCAGCATCCTGCAGGAACGGGCGATCCGCCGTGGCGACATCGTCAACGAGCAACTGCAGACGGCGCTCAACAGCCGCGTCATCATCGAGCAGGCGAAGGGGGTCCTCGCCGAACGAAACCAGACCGGCATGAACGAGGCGTTCACCACCTTGCGGCGCTACGCCCGGGCGTACAACCGTCGGCTCACCGAGGTCGCCAGCGAGGTCGTAGACGGCACGCTCCTCATCTCCATCCCCGAACCCGCAGCCACGGACGAACACACCGCCTGAGCAGGGTCCTCCGCTCGGCCACGCGAGGTCGGGGCTGTTGCGGGACGCGCGTGGCGGCCCGAACAGCGTTGCACTGCGCTGGACAATGGCGAGCTAAGTGGGGTTTTTACTCTGGTTTCTCGGTTTTCGCAGGCGACCGTCTACTGTGGTGTGCCGGATGTGGATCGTGGGTGCGTTTCGTGTGTTCCTGGTGATCGGGTACCAGAGTGCGGCCCCAATCTCCACGAACTAGAGTGTTTTGGAGGGAGCGCAAGTGCGCCAACCGCACTACGATTCATTACTTTCCACAAGAGACGGTCCTCAATAGACCTGGTGGCAAGGAAGGAGCTTGCGGGTGAAGGCTGCCACTGTGGTGCCGGGTAGGCCGGAGTTGTCGGGGGTCGTTGAACTGCCCGTTCCCGTTCCGCGGCCGGGGGAGTTGCTTGTGCAGGGCCTGCTGGTGGGGTTCTGCGGTGTTGATCGTGATGTCACCGAACGAGCGCATGGCGTCTTGCCTCCTGGGCGTGACCGCATGGTTCTTTTCCATGAATCCGTTGGTCGGGTGGTCCATGCGCCTGGGGTCAGCGGTTTTCAGGAGGGTGACTATGTGGTTGGTGTTGTCCGTCGTCCGGATCCGCTGCCGTGTGAGGCGTGTGCTGCTGGGCAGTGGGACTTTTGCCTCAATGGCGAGTACACCGAGCGCGGGATCAAGGAACTGGATGGATTTGGTGCTCAGCAGTGGACGGTCGAGCCCCAGTTCGCGATCAAGGTTGGGCCTGTGCTTGGTGATCTGGGGGTGCTGACCGAGCCCGCATCGGTGGTGGCCAAGGCGTGGGAGCAGGTCGACATGATCGGTAGGCGAGCCTACTTCGCTCCCCGTCATGCCCTGGTGACTAGCGCTGGACCGGTGGGTTTGCTCGGTGCTCTGTTCGGTACGCAGCGTGGCTTGGATGTGCACGTTTTTGACCGGGTCGCTGAGGGGCTGAGACCTGATCTGGTACGCGCACTGGGCGCGACTTATCACACGTCGTTGGAGGATCTGGGCTGCGATCCGGACATCGTGATCGAGACGACGGGATCCGGGAGGGTCGTGTTCGAGGTGCTGCAGCACACCGCGCGTAATGCGATCACTGTGTTGGTTGGTCTCACGGGCCACCACCGCACGGTTCCCTTTCCTGCGGAGGCGGCGATCGACAACGAGTTGATGTTGGACAACGACGTTGTGGTGAGTAGCGTGAATGCCAATCTGCGCCACTACAACCAGGCAGTGCAGGCGCTGGGCGGTGCGGATCGGAAGTGGCTGGGGTCGCTGATCAGTCGCCGGATCCCGCTGTGCGACTGGACCGATGTCTTCGACACGGGTCCTGACGAGTTGAAGGTCGTCGTCGACCTCCAGACCTGACCAAGCGACAGTTGCCTGGAAAGAGGCTCAGTCCGGTCGACCCGTCCCATGTCCGGGCAATCCGGGTTCGGGGCGTTGCGCGCAGGGTTTTCTCGCGTTCGTGCGACAACCCCTGCCGGGGTCAATGCCTACTGCTCCAGGCGGGTCTGGCGGTCGGCCTGGATTGGTCGCTCCCCTTGCTGGGAGAGATTGCAAGATTTACATTCGGCTTTGGAAAGTCGATAACTGCACGGAAACATTGCCTGCGCGTGCACCGCAGAGCGTGCATCGTCGGATGTGCACCGGGTGAGGCAGCAATACATGCGACGCGGCCCGGGTTCGCCGTGGATCAGGCAGGATCGAGCGGTCACCGGTGCGGACCGGGTGCTGCCCCTCCCGTGTCGGTTACAGACCAAAGGCGGTCTCAACGATGAGGGACGCACACAGGCTCAAGCAGACATCCGGGGACCCGGGCAAGGGCACGGTGTACGCGGCATGGGAATGCTTCGTACAGGGCGAGGATGACGTCCGCGGGGTGCGGCCCGAGGTGGCGATCTCCTGGCATCGCTGCCGGGAGCAGTACCGGGTGGACCCGCACCTGACCGAAGCACCGGTGGCCGTCGTGGAACGAGAATATACGCCCGAACACGATGTCGTATTCGCTGAGCTGGGTTTTCGTGCCGCCTTCATAGCACATGAAGTGAGCAACCTCGGTGGCATAGTCACCGTCACCGATGCCACCGGCCGGATCCTGGCCGAGTGGGGCGACCAAGCCACGCGTGCCATCGCCGCCGAGTCCAATCTCGCGCCCTGGTATTCCTGGTCCGAGCGCGCGGCTGGCACGAACGGCATGGGCACGGCACTCGAAGAGCACCACCCGGTACAGATCAGGGGTGCGGAGCATTGGTGCCAGGCATTCCACAACTGGGCCTGCGCGGGCGTCGCGGTGCGTGACGTGGTGACCAAAGAGCCGATCGCGGTGCTCAACATCTCCAGCTGGCGAAATCCACTTCCCGCCTCCGCGAGCGGATGGCTGGCAAACGCCGTCACCAAGACCCAGTGCACGCTGAGAAGGCGCGCCCGGGACAGTGGCGCTGAGCTGGTCGCCGCATACAACCAGGCAAGGACACGCTCCGGTGCGGCGCTCACCGCGGTGGACGCCGCGGGCAAGGTGGTGATCGCCGACGACAGGGCAAGTGTGCTGCTTGGCGTCCCAGCCTCCACCCCGGCAGTAGACCCCACGCTGCGATGGAACCCCGGGCTGCCGGAGTTGATCGAAGCCGCCCGGTACGCCAGCAAGCAGGCAGCCCGCAATCCTGACTGGGTCGGTTCGACGCAGATCTTCACCCACCTCGCCGACGAGCCGATACCGATCAGCATCCGGCCCGCCTTCTTCTCCGGTCGGCTGATCGGGAACTTGGTCTCCTTCGGTGCTTCTGGCGGGGAGCAGTTGCCCCGGACGGAGGAGGACGCGCACTCTCGAACACAGCCGCGCCGAGTGGTCGCGATGCGTGACAACCGGATGGTGCTGCTGCGGCTGCCGGAGGTTTCCTTCGCCGAATCAGAGGGCAACGACGTGTGGCTGTCTACCGACCAAGGGCGACTGCGAGCCGCCTCTCCGGGCCTGGACAAGCTCGACGGTGAGCTGGCGGCTGCCGGCTTCCTGCGGGTGCACCGCCGGTACGTGGTCAATCTCAGCCGCATCCGCGAGATCGAGCGCCGGCGCAAGGGCGAGCTGGTTCTCGTCATGGATGACCAGACGGACGAGGTGGTACCGGTTTCCCGGCGCAACGCGCCAGCCGTGCGCAGGGCACTGGGCTTCTGAGGTCCTAAGCCCGGAAGGAGTTTCGTGTCTGACAGCCCCGACGCCGTTGTCGGCAAGAGGAACGACCGCGCCCGAGGTGCGGGTGCGCTCGGCGTCCCAGCTCACGGCGCCCCGTACAGCGAGACCCTCGGGGCCGCCGCCAATGGGAGCGTGGGCGGGTACCGCCACCCGACCGCGGGCGCGAGCAACCACGACTGGTGGCCGAACCGGCTCAACCTGAAAATCCTGCGGAAGCACCCGGCTTCGGCCAACCCCATGGGCGATGACTTCGACTACGCAGCGGAGTTCCAAACCCTTGACCTGGACGCCCTGGCGAGGGACCTCGACGAGGTGCTGACGACTTCGCAGGATTGGTGGCCAGCCGACTTCGGCCACTACGGCCCGCTCGTGATCCGGATGGCCTGGCACTGCGCTGGCACGTACCGCATCGCTGACGGCCGCGGCGGTCCGAGCGCAGGCATGCAACGCTTCGCGCCGCTGAACAGCTGGCCGGACAACCGCAACCTCGACAAGGCGCGCCGCCTGCTCTGGCCGGTGAAGCAGAAGTACGGCCGCAAGATTTCCTGGGCCGACTTGATGGTCTTCGCGGCGAACCGCGCGCTGGAGACGATGGGTTTCAAGACCTTCGGCTTCGCTGGTGGGCGGGAGGACGTCTGGGAGCCGGACGAGGACGTCTACTGGGGCCCCGAGCGCACCTGGCTCAGCGACCAGCGGCACAGCGGCATCCGGGAGCTGGAAAACCCCTTGGCCGCCGACCAGATGGGCCTCGTCTACGTCAACCCGGAGGGCCCGAACACCGTGCCGGACCCGCTCACCTCGGCGCGGGACATCCGCGAGACGCACCGGCGGATGGCGTTCAACGACGAGGAAACCGTCGCGCTGATCGCGGGTGGGCACACGTTCGGCAAGACCCACGGCGCGGCCGAGCCGGAAAAATACCTCGGCCCCGAGCCCGAGGGCGCCCCGATCGAGGCGCAGGGCTTGGGCTGGACGAACAGCTACCGCACCGGCAAAGGCGAGGACACCATCTCCAGCGGGCTCGAAGGTACCTGGACCCCCACCCCGACGAAGTGGGACAACAGCTTCTTCGAGACCCTGTTCGGCTACGAGTGGGACGTGGTGCTCAGCCCTGCCGGTTTGTGGCAGTGGATTCCGCGGGACGGCGGCG
Organism: Saccharopolyspora antiqui; assembly: GCF_052246905.1. Taxonomy (NCBI): domain Bacteria; kingdom Bacillati; phylum Actinomycetota; class Actinomycetes; order Pseudonocardiales; family Pseudonocardiaceae; genus Saccharopolyspora; species Saccharopolyspora antiqui. The sequence continues at coordinate 80,141 of NZ_JBQQBO010000010.1, read as the reverse complement.
GGGCCGGCACAGTGCCGGACGCCCACGACTCGTCGAAGACACACGTCCCGACGGTGCTGACGACCGACCTCGCGCTGCGGTTCGACCCGGTCTACGAGTCGATCTCGCGGCGTTTCATGGCGAACCCGGACCAGCTGGCGGACGCGTTCGCCAGGGCCTGGTTCAAGCTCACGCACCTCGACATGGGGCCGATCCAGCGCTACCTCGGGCCGCTGGTCCCGCAGGAGCAGCTGATCTGGCAGGACCCGGTGCCCGCGGTGGACCACGAACTGGTCAACGATGCGGATGTCGCCGACCTGAAGAGCAAGCTCTTGGCCTCAGGGCTGTCGATCTCCCAGCTCGTCTCCACCGCGTGGGCGTCGGCGTCCACGTTCCGGGGCAGCGACAAGCGAGGTGGGGCGAACGGGGCGCGGATCCGTCTTGAGCCCCAGCGGAGCTGGGAGGTCAACGACCCGGACACGCTTTCCACCGTGCTGCGCACCCTGGAAAGCATCCAGGAGTCGTTCAACAACCTCCAAAGCGGCGGCAAGTCGGTTTCGCTGGCCGACCTGATCGTGCTCGGCGGGTGCGCGGGCGTCGAGCAGGCCGCCAAGAACGCCGGGCACGACGTGCAGGTCCCGTTCACCCCGGGACGCACGGATGCCTCGCAGGAGTGGACCGACGTGGAGTCCTTCGCCCCGCTCAAGCCCACCGCCGACGGGTTCCGCAACTACCTCGAAAAGGAGCACCGGCTGCCCTCGGAGTACCTGCTGATCGACCGCGCGAACCTGCTGACCTTGAGCGCGCCCGAGATGACCGTCCTGGTGGGCGGACTGCGGGTGTTGGGCGCGAACTACAAGCAGTCCCCGCTGGGTGTGTTCACGTCGGCGCCCGAGTCGTTGACCAACGACTTCTTCGTGAACCTGCTCGACATGAGCACGGAGTGGAAGGCGACGTCCAGAAGCGGCGCGACCCTGGCGACCTTCGAGGGCCGCGACCGCGCCACCGGCGAGGTCAAGTGGACCGGTAGCCGCGTCGACCTCGTCTTCGGCTCGAACTCCGAGCTGCGCGCACTCGCGGAGGTTTACGCGAGCGACGACGCGAAGGACAAGTTCGTGTACGACTTCGTGGCCGCGTGGGACAAGGTCATGAACCTCGACCGGTACGACATGGTCTGATCGTCGTCGGGCGCTGAGACGCAGGGCGAGGCGTCGTGACCGGCTGAGTCGGTGTTGATCATCTCCTCGCGGTGGCGTACCGGGGTACGAACGGTAGCTCGTGGCGTACGAACGGCATAACTAGCCGAATTGGCGCTCGTCCTTGTCGGTGCGGATTCATCCGGCGTAGAGTCTTCCTTACCGATTTGTTGATCGGGGATCGGGTCGCACAATTAGTTCAACGTGCCTTTTGTCCCATGTCAGTATATGCTACTGCAATCACAACCAGGCGTACGTGATCACGCGGCCCAGTTACCCGAATTGGCCTCGGGTATTTCGCTGGGGCCATTTCTCATGTCAACCGGGTTGGCTCTTTTGTCGAGCGGAAGGTGCACAACACCCCGCGACGTGCGACCGTGATCGCGACCGACGCGAACAGTTGCTACCAGGGGTTCGGGATGAGGAGGTGAAGTCCGGTGACGACCGCGAAGGATCGAGCCGAGCTGCTGAGCGAGATCGGGTTGGACGGACAGAACAAAGCAGGTATTGGTCAAGTACTCGCGACCGGAAACATCGGCCGGGCCACGGAGAGAGCCGATGGCACGATGGAGGCGACGATCCGGATCAATCCCGATGAAATTGCCTGGGATCCCTCGATCCTGGTCATGCCCCATGGGGGTGATCTTGAGCTCACGCTCATCAATGACGACCTGAACACGCACTGCGCGCTGTTGCCAAGCAATGGCGACAAGAAATTTATTTGGCTGGTGAACCATTCGAAAGGAAGGGCGACCCTCAACCTGGACGGGCCGGGCTACTACTGGTACAGCTCGCCCACCGGAAACGACGAAGGCCGCGGGCTGACCGGGGCCATCGTCGTGCTGGGGGACGTTCCGCCGGAGGCCCGCCTCGACCGCCCCGACCAGCCACGGCCGTAGAAAGGAGTAGGCAATGACCGTTGAGTACGTGGATGCCGGAGAGGCCATCGATCAGGGAACGCTGAGCGGCAAGACCGGGACTGCGCCGGACGTGGTCTCTGGGGTTACCTACGAGCGGCTTCTCAATGCCAAGTCGGAGTCGCACAACTGGCTCACCTACTACGGCACCTATGACGGGCAGCGGTACAGCACGCTGGACCAGATCAACACGGAGAACGTCAAGCGCATCGGTCCCGCCTGGATGTTCCAGGCCGGTACCTCCGGCATGATCGCGGGCGCTTCGACTTACGCGTTCGAGGCCGCCCCGATCGTGGTGGACGGGGTCATGTTCCTCTCCGGCTGGGACGGCTGGCTCTGGGCGCTCGACGCGAAAACGGGTCAGGAGCTCTGGCGGTACAAGCACGCGGTCCCCTACGACGTGTCCCTGTGCTGCGGGAACGTGAACCGTGGCGTAGCCGTGGCCAAGGGCAAGGTCTTCATGGTCACCGGGAACGCCCACCTGCTGGCGCTCGACGCCACCAACGGCAAGCGCGTCTGGGACAAGACCTATGGAGACGTGCGGGCCGGGGAGAGCGGCACGGTCGCGCCGCTGGTCGTCAAGAACATGGTCATCGTCGGCAGCTCCGGCGGGGAATTCGGGGTGCGCGGGCACTTGGACGCTTTCGACGTCGACTCGGGAGAGCCCGTCTGGCGCTGCTACATGGTGCCGAAGCCCGGGGAGCCCGGCTCCGAGACATGGCCCGCCGATGGCGAGGCATGGGCGCGGGGTGGCGCGAACTGCTGGGTCACCAGCACCTTCGATCCGGAGACCAACCTGTTGTACGTGGGCACCGGCAACCCGGCACCGGACTTCGACGGAGCCGTCCGCGAGGGCGACAACCTCTACACCGACAGCATCGTCGCGGTGGACGCCGACGCTGGCCAGATTCGCTGGCACTACCAGTGCACCCCGCACGACGTGTGGGACTACGACAGCACCATGGAAAACATCCTGTTCGAGCACGACGGGAAAAAGCTGCTCGGGCATTTCGACAAGAACGGCTACTTCTTCGTCCTGGATCGCACGAACGGCGAGCTGCAGCACATCACGCCCTTCGTGGACCGGATCGACTGGGGCGCGATCACCAGGGACGGCAAGGTGACGCCCAGGAGGTATCCCGACAAGGAGGGTGATCCGGTCCACTTCTACCCGGGACCGGCTGGCGCCAAGGAATGGACCCACGCGGCATACAGCCCGAGGACCGAGCTGTTCTACGTACCGGTCCAGGATGTCGGGGCAACGGCAACCCGGCGGCGCCGGGACTTCAAGGAAAGCATCCCGTACTGGGGTGCGGGCGTTCAGGTGGACGCCGACGACATGGCCGGGTCCATCAGCGCGTTCGACGCCAACGGCGAGGAGAAGTGGCGCTGGCGCAACGAGGTTCCGATGTGCGCCTCGGTGCTGGCCACGGCAGGCGATCTGGTGTTCGCCGGTGAGCCTTCCGGAGAGTTCAACGCACTCGACGCCCGCACCGGCGAACTGCTGTGGCAGTTCCAGTGCGGAAGTGGCCACCACAGCAGCCCGATCACCTACAGCGTCGACGGCAAGCAGTACGTCGCCGTGCCGGTCGGATGGGGCGGCTGGATCGAGGGGTTCCTCCCCGGCATGCTCGGCGCTGGCCACGGAAGCGCACTGATCGTCTTCGCCCTTCCGGACTAGTAGCGCCACGAAGTGAACCTGCCGGAGTCCGGCAGAGGGGAGGTCAGCTCACCGTCCGGGAGACGCCCGAGTTCGACGAGATCGGAGTCGCGCGGGAGGTGACCAGGTACGTGGCTCGGTTGGCGGACTAGCGATCGAGGGGCGCCGGACATACGTCCGGCGCCCCTGTCGCTGCCGGGGTCACCACGGCGCTCGCGAACGGTGCCGACCGCGAAGGTGGGGTCCCACCCTGCGCGGTTGCAAGAGTCCCTATGGCGATTCCGCAGAACCCTGAGGTGGGCGCCGGGTCGGAAACAGCTCGTCTGCGGAAATTCCCGCGGACAGGCCGAAAGCCAGCCGCAACCGTGCCTTGACCGGCGAGAGCATGCCCGCGAACAGCAGACCGGCACGGCGCAGCTCGGTCTCTGAACCGGCGCCGCCATAGGTGTGCGCCAGCAGCGCGCCGTCCGGGCAGCGGCTGGCGACCACGACGGCCTTGCCGGAGCCCGCGATCCGGATGAGTGCTTCACCCAGCGACGGTGCGACATGCCCGGCGCCGAGCGCGGCGACCACCAGACCGTCCACATCGGACGAAACTGTGTCGGCCGCGGAACCGTCGACACCGGTTGCCGCGTGGACCATGCCGATGCGACAGGTCGGCGGGCTGCGGTCGGGCAACAGGTCGGATCCAGGCGGCGGGCCGAGCAGCAGTTCGAGCTCGTCCTCCGCGACGAAACCGACCGGCCCGGCAGCCGGTGAGCTGAACGCCGCCACGCGTGCGCTGTGCGTCTTGGTGACCAGCCGCGCCACGTGCACCTCGTCTTGGAAGACGACGACCGGCCCGTACCGCGCCAGCGCGGGATTGGCCGCCGCGCACACCGCCGCGCGCAGGTTGGCCGGACCGTCCGGGCCAGCGAGGTGCGGTGCCCGCATGGCGCCGGTGACAACGACCGGCACGCGGGTTTCGACCAGCAGACCGAGCGCGTAGGCCGTCTCCTCCAGCGTGTCGGTGCCGTGGGTGAGCACCACACCGTCCCGCCCGGCCGCGATCTCCTCGGTGACGGCCGCGGCCAGGGTCCACAGATCGTCCAGGGTCAGCTGCCGGGAGGAGCGGCGGAACACATCCCTCGGGTGCACCTCGATTCCGGTGGGTAGCTGCTCGGTCGGCAGCGCGCGCACGCCGTGGTGTGCCTGCGCGCCAGCGGGCGATGGCGCGACCGAAATGGTGCCACCCGTGGCGATCAGGCTGATCGAACGCGGCGCGGCCATCAGGACGCCGGGCCCGGGTTGCCGAGCTCGGCGGACAACGCCTCGGCGGCGTGCAGCACCGCGTTCGTCACGCGTTCGCGTACCTTCGGGTCGGCGACCCGGGATCCGGGTGCGGTGATCGTGACGCTGGACAGCACCCTGTCGTCGCCGTCCCGGATCGGCGCGGACACCGCCCAGGCGTCCGGATCCAGCTCGTTGTCACAGGTGGCGTAGCCGTGTTCGCGGACTTCCTTGAGCACCTGCATGACATCGGCCACGCTGTGCGGGGTGCCCGTGGTGAACTCGGTCAGCGGTTCCGACTCTTCCAGCAGGGTTCGCACCACGTCCTCGTCGAAGTAGGCGAGGATCGCGCGGCTCGATGCGGCCGCGTGCAGCGGCATCTCCTGGCCGATGCGAACGAACAGCCGCAGCGCGTGTTCGGCCTCCACAATGGACACACAAACTGGAACGTCGCCGATGAACTCGGTGAGGAACACCGTTTCGCCGGTCTCGTTCGCGGCGTCGATCAGCGCGGCCGGTGGCTTGATCAGCCTGGCGCTGTGCGAGCCCGTGCCGCCGGACAGGGTGCGCGCCGCGCGGCCGACGAAGTAGCGCTTGCTGATCGGCGAGCGGCGCAGGTAATCGGCCTGGCTGAGCGTGCCGAGGATTCTGTGCAGGCTGCCGAGCGGGATGTCGAGCTCGTCGTGCAGCTCCTGCAGCGTCAGCCCGGAGCGTGCGGCGCCGACCGTGTTGAGTACGTCCACGGCGCGGACGACCACCTCAATCGGTTTCGCAGCACTCATCGAACCAGCTCCTCTCGTGGTGATCCGCCCCCCGTGCCATGCACTGCCGTGCGCGCGCGACGTTTCGCCAGCGTTTCCGCTGGATGACAGGGCCGTCACCACCAGATCCTAGCTATCCATGCGCATAGGTTGACAAAGCCGCGAGCGGATGTCCATGCTCGTCACCCCGGAACTGGAAAGATGTTTCCATTGGTGCGCGAGCCGTGGGAAGGAACGCATGTCGCGGATCCTGGACGACCAGACCGTCGATCGGCTGCTGCCGCCGGATGCCGCGCTTGCCGGTGTGCGGACCGCGTTCGAACTCCTCGGCGCCGGTGCCGCGCACGACCAGCCCCGGCAGCGCAGCAGCATGGGCGCGGTCACGCTGAACGTGATGTCCGCTATCGCGCCGACCCTGGACGCGGTCGCGGTGAAGTCGTACCCGGTGGTGCGCCGGGACATCAACCGGGCGAGCGTGATCACGGTGCTCGTCTACGCGCACCGCACCGGGCAGCTGCGCGGCATGGTGCAGGCGGACCTGCTCGGGCAGCGGCGCACCGCGGCCGCATCGGCGCTCGCGACACAGCTGATGGCCCGGCCGGAAAGTGCCACCGCCTGCTTGTTCGGCACCGGGTACCAGGCGCCCGCGCAGATCACCGCGTTAACCGAGGTGTTGCCGAAACTGCGCACGGTGCTGGTGGTCGGTCGCGATGCCGAACGGGCGGCGACTACCGCGCGCGGCATCGAGGACGCGCACCCGTGGCTGACCGTGGAAGCTGGCACCAGCGCGGAAACCGCGGTGCCCAGGGCGGACGTGGTGATCACCGCAACGGGCGCGGCCAAGCCGCTGTTCGACGGGGCACTGCTGCGGCCGGGCACGCACATCAACGCCGTCGGCAGCAATCATGCCCGGCGCCGGGAGCTCGACGGTGCGACGTTGCGTCGCGCGGCACACGTGGTGGTCGACTCCGCGGCCGTCGCGTCCGCCGAGTGCGGTGATCTGCTGGCCAACGGCCTGGACCCGGCCGCTGCAACGGAGTTCGCGAGCGTGCTGTCCGGCGAGGTGCCGGCCAGGTCGAGTAGCGACGACATCACCGTGTTCGAGTCGCACGGCCTGGCCATCCAGGACCTCGTCTGCGCCGTCCGGGTGCTTGAGGCCGCGCGAGTCGCCGAGCTGGGCACCGTTATCGACGCATGGGCGCCCGCGTCCGATCGAGATTCGAGGAGAAACCGATGAAGCTGCTTGTCGCCAACGGCCAACTCGTCACGCCCGCCGGGCTGCTGGACGCCGATCTGCTGTGCAGCGACGGGGTGATCAGCGCGATCCTCGACCGAGGCGCCACAGTGGACAGTGACGAGCGGTACGACGCGGCGGGCAAGCTGGTCTTCCCCGGGCTCATCGATCCGCACGTGCACTCCCGCGACCCCGGCCTGAGCCACAAGGAAGACTTCGACCATTCGACGCGTGGTGCGCTCGTCGGCGGGGTGACCACGGTGCTGGAGATGCCCAACGCCATCCCGCCGGTGGATTCGGTCGAGGTCTTCGAGCAGCGCCGCGCGCACCACGAGCAATCCGCGTGGACCGACTTCGGGTTGTGGGGCCTGTCGCTCGGTGAGTCCAATTTGGACCAGATCGGTCCGCTGTTCGAGGCTGGCGCGGTCGCGGTGAAACTGTTCTGGGGTTACGCCCTGCACCGCGAAACCCGCTCGCTGGTGTACAACATCGGCGACGAGAAGCCGGAGAACCTGCTGATGCCGCCGCCGAACGGGCAGGTGCTGCAGCTGTTCGCGGAGGTCGCCAAGCACGGTGGGGTGCTCGCCGCGCACTGCGAGGACAAGGACGTGCTCGCGACCAGCCAGCATGCGCTCGGCCACCCGATCGAAACGTACGAGGATCTGCTCGCCGCTCGCCCCGCGGTCGCCGAAGCGACCACGATCTCCATCGCCGCACAGTTCGCGAAGGCGACCGGCTGCCGGTTCCACGTAGTGCACCTCGCCTCGGCCATGGGCCTGGACGCCGTGCGTTCGGCGCGGCGCAACGGAATCGCGGTCACCGCGGAGACCTGCCCGCAGTACCTGACGCTGACCGATGCCGACTATCCCGGGGTCGGTCCGGTGATGAAGGTGTATCCGCCGGTGCGCGAGCAGCAGGACCAGGACGCGTTGTGGGCGGGGGTGAACGAGGGCACGATCGTGTCGCTGGGTTCGGATCACGCGCCGCACACCGTTGAGGAGAAGGCACGCGGTTTCGAAACCCAGCCCGCGGGCGCGGTCGGTTGCGAGACGTTCGGCCCCGTCCTGATGGACGCGCTGATCCGCGGCAAGACGACGGCGAGTCGGCTCGCCGAGATCGCCGCCACCGAGACGGCCAGGTTCTACGGGCTCTACCCGCGCAAGGGCGTAATCCGGCCGGGCAGCGACGCCGATCTGGTGATCATCGATCCGGAGCTGCGGCGCACCGTGCGCAACGAGGAGCTGATCGCCAAGCAGCCGGTCAGCCCGTGGCACGGGTTCGAACTGCGCGGTGGGCCGGTCGCCACCATCCTGCGCGGGGAGGTCGTGGTGCGCGATCGCGAGATCGTCGCACCACGGCGCGGGCGGTTCATCCGTGCCGAACACGCTGCGGCACTCGCCGATCGGCCGAGCACGTGACCGCCGAGGAGCTCGCGGCGTGCGTGGCGGAGTCGATCACGCAGGCGAGCGCGCTTTTCACCGGCACGCTGGATGAGCCGGTACGCCGACATGCGGCGCACGTCGTCGCGGACACGATCGGCGTGAGCATCGCCGGTGGCCGCACCGCGGAAATGACCCGGCTGCGGGAAAACGCGGATGAGCTCGGTGGCGCGCTGTCGGGCACCGGTGGTGCGACGGTCCTGGTCGCCGGGGTCGCACCGGTGTCGGCGGAGCAGGCCGCGTTCCTGAACGGGGCGGCGGGAGGCTTCCTCGAACTCGACGAAGGCACCCGGCCGACCGGCCACCCCGCGATGCACATCGTGCCGGCGGCGCTGGCGGCGGCCGAGGTCGCGCATCGCCCGGGCACCGAGCTGCTCGCCGCGGTCGTCGCGGGCTACGAGGTCAGCGCCCGGCTGTTCGCCGCGTTCCAGTTGCGCCCGCCGACACATCCGCACGGGCACCTCGCCGGTGTGGGTGCGGCGGTCAGCGTGGCACTGCTGCTGGGCGAGGACCCGGCTGCCGTGGCAGCGATCGCGGCGACCACACCGACGGTTCCGGTGTGGAACGCCTGTTATGCGGGGGCCACCGCGCGCAACACCGCGATGGGCCTGTCCGCGCAGGCGGCGCTGCGCGCGATCCGCCTGCACCGCGCGGGTTTCACCGGGACGCTGGAGTCGGTGTCGGCACTTTTCGGCGAAGTGACCGGGAAACCGGTGGACGTCGACGCGCTGACCGCCGCCGCGGATCCGGCCCGGCCGCGCATCCTGCGCAACTACTTCAAGCGGCACAGCGCATGCGCGCTGACCCACGGTGCCGTCGATGCGGTGTTGTCCATGCCTGCGGTACCGGTGGACAGCATTCGCTCGGTCGAGGTGCGCACCGTGGCGAACAACCTCAAGCTCGACCGGCAGGCGGCACCGAACGACCTGTCCGCACGGTTCTCCCTGCCCTACTCCGTCGCGGCCGTGCTGACCCGGCGGGAGTCGACGCCCGCCACCTTCGACTACGACCCCACCGTGGCGCGACTTGCTGAGAAGGTGCGCGTCACACTCGCCTCCGAGCTCGACCGCAGCTGGCCGGAGCACGCGCCGACCGAGGTGGTGGTGCACGCGCGAGGCAGCGTGGCGGCGACCGTGCAGGATCCGCGCGGCCATCACCACGACCCGCTGTCCGCGGACGAGTTGCGCGCCAAGTTCACCGATCTCGTCGGGGACATCGCGCCCGAGCTGTGGGACCGCCTGCTCGGCCTTGCCACGTTTGACGACTGCACCGAGGCGCTTCGACCGTTGCGGCTTGTGAAGCCTGTGTAACGGCACGCTCACCGTCCGACCGGAGGAACAGCGATGACGAACGACGAGACGAACACCCAGACGGTCCGCGACGGCACCGGCCCGGCACCCGGCGACGCGGGGCAGGTCACTCCGTATGGCCGCAAGGCCGTCTTCGCCGCCACGCTCGGCTATGCGATGGACGGCTACGACCTCCAGATCCTCGGGTTCGCCCTGCCCGCGATCACGATTGGTCTCGGCCTGTCCACCACCGAGGCGGGACTGCTCGCAACCATCACGCTGATCGGCACGGTCACCGGCGCACTGTTCTTCGGTGCGCTCGCCGACCGGTTCGGACGCGTCCGGGTGCTGACCTACTCGATCCTGCTGTTCGCGATCTTCACCGCGCTGACGGCGTTGTCCCAGGGGTTCGTCGCGATGGCGGTGTTCCGGTTCATCGCGGGGATGGGGATCGGCGGCGAGTTCGGCATCGGCATGGCACTTGCGGCCGAGGCGTTCCCGGCGATCAAACGCGCTCGGGCGACGTCCATGGTGGGGGTGGGCTTCCAGCTCGGCGTCCTGCTCGCCGCGGTGCTTTCCGCACCGGTGATCACCTTGTGGGGCTGGCAGGGCCTGTTCATCATCGGCATCTTTCCCGCGATCGTGGCGGTGATCTTCCGGCTGCGGCTGGCGGAACCGGAGGCGTTCGTGCGGCACCGGCAGGCGGTCGGCGCCGGGCAGGTCAAGCAGAACCCGTTCGCGTTGCTGGTCGCGGATCGGCGGACGTTGCGCACCAGCATCGGCATCGTGATCATCTGCTCGATCCAGAATTTCGGTTACTACGGCATCCTGACCTGGCTGCCCACGTACCTGTCCAAACAGCTCGGATTGAGCATGACCAAGTCCGGGATCTGGACGGCGGTCACGGTGCTCGGGATGATCGCCGGAATCATGATCTTCGGCCAGCTCGCGGACCGGATCGGGCGGCGTCGCTCGTTCTGGATCTTCCAGGCGGGCGCGTGCGTGTCGCTGTTCGCGTACAGCCAGCTGACCTCGCCGGCGGCGGTGTTGTTCGGTGGCGCGGTGATGGGTGTGTTCGCGAACGGCATGCTCGGCGGGTACGGCGCGATCATCGCGGAGAACTATCCGACGGCCGCCCGGGCGACCGCGCAGAACGTGCTGTTCGGCATCGGCCGCGGGGTCGGCGGGCTCGCGCCGCTGGCCGTCGCACTGTTCGCCGGCTGGCAGGGATTTGGTGCGGCGCTGGGATTCCTGGCGCTGATCTACATCGTCGACATGTTCGCGATGCTGCTCATCCCGGACCGCCGCGGTGCGCGTCTGGATGAAGCGGTGTCGCGAAGCTACCAGGGAGCGTCATCGTGACCAGCACCATCACCCCGGTGGCCGCAGTCCTGCCGTCGCAGGCACTCGCCGCGGTCACCGATGTGCACGCGGTCGCGCTGCTTTCCGCCGACGAGACGAAGGAGTTGACCCGGTGATCACCGTCGACCTCGCCGCCGATCAGGCACGGCTGCGCGAGCTCATCGACACCTTCGCCGCACTGTCCGAACCGGACAGTGGGCCGGGCGTCACGCGCCTTGCCTACACGCCACTGGAGCGGCGCGCACACACGGTGTTCGCGGACCGGATGTCCGCACTGGGACTGACCGTGCACACCGATGCGGCGGGCAACACGATCGCCGAGCTGCCCGGCGACGACCCGGCACTGCCCGCGATCGGCACAGGGTCGCATTTGGACAGTGTGCCGAACGCGGGTTCCTACGACGGGATCGTCGGTGTCTGCGGGGCGATGGAGGCGGCGCGGCTGCTGGTGGAGCATCGAGTGCGGCACCGCCATCCGGTGCGGTTCGTGGTGTTCGCCGCGGAGGAGGGCGCGCGCTTCGGGCAGGCGTGCACCGGCAGCCGGATCGTGGCTGGCCTGACCGGTGCCGATGACCTGCCGGGCAAGCACGACGCGAACGGTGTCAGCCTCGCCGAGGCGATGGCGAGCGTGGCGCTGGATCCGGCCGCGGTGCACTCGGCGCGCTGGGCGCCCGCCGACTGGGCTGCGTTCGTCGAGCTGCACATCGAGCAGGGCGGTGTGCTGGAGGCCGCCGGTGCCCGGATCGGTGTGGTGGACCTGATCTCCGGCAGCACCAGGTTCCGGCTGGAGCTCACCGGTCGCGCCTCGCACAGCGGTGGCACCCCGATGCACCTGCGCGCTGACGCGGTGACCGCCGCCGCGGAGGTCGTCCTGCTCATCGAGGCGTTGGCCAACGACGAACACAACGAGGGCACCCGGGCCACGGTCGGCAAGATCGAGGTGGCACCGGGGTCGATGACGACCATTGCGGGTGCAGCGACGCTGTGGGTCGACGTGCGCGGCACGGACACCGACCGGCAGCGGCGGACCGCACGCGAGATCGTGGCGAAGGCCGAGGAGATCTGCGCGCGCCGGGGCATCGGCCTGCGCACCGAGCACCTGGCTGACACGCCACCGGTGCGGCTGCCCGCCGAGGTGCGCGATGGGCTGGCCGCGGCCTGCCGGGCGCTGGGCCAGGAGCCGCGCGTGCTGCCCAGCGGGGCCAGCCATGACGCCCAGCAGATCAACCACGTCACGCCGACCGGCATGATCTTCGTGCCGAGCAGGGACGGGATCAGCCACGACCCGGCCGAGTGGACGGGCATCGCCGACATCGCGCTGGGCACGACCGCGCTCACCGCGAGTCTGCTGCGGCTGGACGGGCGCCTGCCATGAGCCCGGCGGCGTCGCTGAAAACCATCGCCGGACCTCGGGCCGCTCCGACGTGGCTGGCCGCGGAGGTACTGAGCAACCGCGCATACACCGACCGCTACCGATTGCTGCGGCTGCGTTGGAACAGAACGGATGTACGGCGTGGTGGGCGCTTAGCGCCGTGGGCTGCGCCGCGCCTGGACAGGCGGCACCGCGGTGATACGAGCCATGGTGGATGCTCCTTTCTGCAATCGAGGTTCAGCGAAGACCGGCGTCGCGCTCGGCGTCAGGGATGGAATTCCGTCGGCGCCGACGGACGGAGCCGGGGTATCCACGCCGGAACCGCGTGCAGGTACTGCGGGAGCGACCGGCTACTCGGGTCGGCATCTCGTCGCGGTGCGCTCGACTTTGCGGGACTGTAAGGCCGAGGTCGTGGGCGAGCTTGGTCGGCGATCGATGGAACTTTCGCTGCCGGAAGCCCGCCGCCGAAACCGGCTGACGCATCAACCCGTTTCAGGACCCGTCGTCCGTTTGCCGGTGCCCGCATGGGCCAGCCGGATCATCGGAACGCCCCGGCATCCGGTGAGGAAATCGCGGGTGAATAATCGGCGTCGCACGGGCGAGGCTGCCTGGCCATTGCCGACGCGGGTCGGTCGACCGTGCGTGGGTTGGGGAAGAGCGAGCACATTGGGAGGGTGTTCAAGTGTCCGCAGCAGGCGAGGGCGGGGTTCCGCCGGAAATCGATATGTCCGTCCCGAGCGTCGCCCGCATGTACGACTACGCGATCGGCGGCAAGGACAACTTCGAGGTGGACCGGGCGGCCGCGCACGAACTCGCCAAGGTCTTCCCGGAAGGATTCCAGTTCACGCGGGACAACCGGTCCTTCCTCGGGCGGGCAGTGCACTACCTCACCAAAGAGGCCGGGATCCGGCAGTTCATCGACAACGGCAGCGGCCTGCCTGCCCAGCGCACCGTGCACCAGGTCGCACAGGAACTCAACCCCGACGCGCGCGTCGTCTACATCGACAACGACCCCGTGGTGCTCGCCTACGGACGCGCGTTGCTGGAGGGCAACGGCAAGACGACCGTGCTGCAGGCCGACTTGGCGGAACCGGAGAAGATCCTGGCCGAGGAAAGCACCCGGAAACTCATCGACCGCAACGAACCGGTCGCTGCGCTCTACGTGTCCGTACTGCACTGCCTGCCCGACGAGGGCAAGCCCGGGGACGTGGTGACCCGGATGCTCGACGCGCTGCCGTCCGGCAGTTACGTCGTCATCTCGCACCTCGTGGCCGAGGACCAGGCCCCCATGGACTATTTCACCGAGTACATGAACCGGTCGATGTCCTGGGGCCGAGTCCGTAGGCCCGCGGAGGTGACCCGTTTCTTCGATGGTCTGGAGATCCTCGAACCGGGTCTGGTCGACATCGAGTTCTGGCGTCCCGACTCGTACACGGAGGAAATGACCTTCGACCTGCCGTTTGACGTTCCCGTCGTCGCACCCGGGGACAAGCAGCTGTGGGAGTTCGGCGGCGTCGCCCGCAAACCCTGAGGGCGGTGCGCGAGGCAAAACCCGCAGACCCGCACAGTGGGCGCTGGGCTCGATCTTCAATGCTGCTGCGTCCCCGAAGGATCTGACGTCGATCAATTGTCGGCACGTCGCCACGGCTCGCGATTCGAACTGTCGGCGATTAGGGCGGCAAATCCGTCGAGATGTCGAGCAAGGCCGTATTCGAACAATCGATTGAGGTCTTCAGCTGTCCCTTCTGGAACTGCCGCCAGGAGCGGGAATTTTGCGGAGTCGAGGAGTTCTCGTGCTTGCTCCCGTTGCATTTCTCGCCATCGGTCGAGCGTGATACCCGTGCTCTGTTCGGCGTCGACTTCCTCTGCCATGGATGCGGCAGCGGTGAGGACGAGCGAGTGAATGGTGAGCGCCTCGCGCATCCGGGTGGTCATCGAAAGGCCGAGTCCGCCGAGCGCGCGGAGTGTCCACTCGGTGTGCGCCATCATGTTGGGCGCGAAGAATGGCCGGGTGAATGAGACAGCTCTGGGAAGCCAGAGATGTCGCCGGACCAGTTTCCACTCCTCGCGGGCGATCAGTTCGAGTTTGGCGCGCCAGCCTTCTGGCCCCTCTCGGGGGAGGACGATCTCACCGAAAGCGCTGTCGGCCATCTGCATCAGCAGTTCTTCCTTGTTCGCGACATTGCGGTACAACGACATCGGGCCGACGCCCAAGTGGGCGGCAAGTCGCCGCATCGACACCGCGTCGAGCCCCTCGGTGTCGGCGATCATGATGGCCGTCTGCAACAGCCGCGTCCGTTTCGCCGACTGCTCGGCGGGTCCGGGCCCGTGAAGTTCCGGTGCCGTGGGCGTGTTGGGCGTGGTCTGCCTGGCAGGCTGCTTGTGACTGCTGTGTGCGCTGGAACTGACTACGGTGCCCGCGCCGACCCTTGGTTCGACCAACCCTTCCTCGCGGAGGACCGCCGCCGCCCTGGTCGCGGTTGCGAGTGCCACGCCCCAACGTTGGGCGATCTGCCGGATGGATGGCACCCGATCTCCGGGTCGGAGATCACCCCTCTCGATCCGGGCACGGATCTCCGCGGCGATCACTCGGTACGGCGGACCTGGCCGCTGCGTCGACGACATGGTTCCCCTGTCCGACAGTGCGATGCTCGACGAGTCAGTGTACTAGTCGACTTCTTAAATGTACTAGTGCGAATTCTCCAACATGGCGATTGAACTGCCTATGTTATGGAGATACGTTGTTCCCGAGCATAGATACAGCGTACGCATGGCGCTCATGCGAACGCATCGATCGTCATCCGATCCTTCTCGGTCCGGTACGGCACCGCTCACGGCGGGCTTCGGGCCACGACGACAAACAAGGAGACCGATGCAGAGCCGCAGCATCCTCGTTTCCGGTGCCGGGATCGCCGGACCGGCCCTGGCGTACTGGCTACACAGGTTCGGGTTCCATCCAACTGTGGTGGAGCGCGCCCCCGGGCCCCGCAGCGGTGGCCACGCAGTCGACATCCGCGGAACGGCTCGGACGGTGGCCGAGCGGACGGGCATCGTCGCTCAGGTCCGGCAGGCGCACACCGGAGCACACGGCATGGCGTTCGTCGACCGCACCGGCAAGCGGGTTGCGACGCTGAGCACTGAGGTGTTCGGAGATTCCGGTGGACCCATCGCTGAAATGGCGATTCGTCGCAGCGATCTCGCGCGGATCCTCTACGAGGCAACGCGTGACCACGTCGAGTACGTCTTCGGCGATTCGATCACTGCGGTCGAGCAGGACGACCACGGCGTCCAGATCGAGTTCGAGGCGGGTGGCGCACGGCGATTCGACCTGCTGGTCGGCGCGGACGGGGTGCACTCCAACGTCCGCCGACTGGTGTTCGGGCCGGAGCAGCGCTACATCCGCGACCTGGGCTGCTACGTGTCGCTGTTCACCACCAGCACCACGTTGGACCTCGACGGCTGGCAGCTGATGTACACCATGCCCGGAGGCACGGGCCGTGCCGGTAGAACGGCCGGTCTTGCTCCCTTGCCCGAGCCAGGAAAGACGTTGGCCGGATTCTTCTGGCGCTCGGCACCCCAGAAGTACGACAGGCATGACATCGACGAGCAGAAGCGAATCGTGGCGCGCAGCTTCGCCGGTGACGCCTGGGAGATCCCTCGGATGCTGTCCGCCATCTGGGACGCGTCGGACTTCTACTTCGACCGGGTCAGTCAGGTTCAGATGGACAGCTGGTCACACCGCCGCGCGGTGCTGCTCGGGGACGCTGGCCACTGCGCCTCGCCGATGTCGGGAATCGGCACCAGTCTCGCCCTGGTCGGCGCGTACATCCTCGCCGGAGAACTCGCCGCCGCCGACGGTGACCATCACCTCGCCTACGCCCGCTACGAACAGGAGATGCGCGAGTTCGTCAACCGAGCTCACGAGTTCGCCCGCGGCGCAGGAGATGGCGGCCTGATGCCGGACTCGCGCGCGCAACTCTGGCTGCGCAACCGGTCCGTCCGGATCCTGCCGTACCTGCCGAAACGCCTGGTCCGCCGAGGCATGGAAAACGTCGCCAACACCGTCCGGCTCAAGGATTACGCAGCACCCGCACACCGCTGATACGCGAAGCCAAGGAGTAGAAGCATGCAATTGAGCACCTTCCTGTGGTTCGACGGTCAGGCCGAGGAAGCCGCCAACCACTACACCGGAATCTTCGCCGACTCCGAGATCATCGACATACAGCGCGCGCCGGACGGCCGGGTCACAACCGTTGTCTTCGACCTGGCCGGACAGCGGCACATCGCATTCAACGGCGAATCACCGCTCACCTTCAGCCCGGCAATCTCCCTGTATGTCGAATGCGACACGCAGGAGGAAGTAGACGCGGTATGGGCAGGACTCACCGACGGAGGTCAAGAGGGGCCCGGCGGCTCGTTGACCGACCGGTTCGGCATCACATGGCAGGTCATGCCCACAGCACTGGGTGAGCTTCTGGACGGCGCCGAACTCGATACAGCTGATCGAATCCTGAACGCGGTCCACGGCATGACGAAGATCAGAATCCAAGGCTTGATCGACGCCTGCCACCATTGAGCAATCAGTCGACTGCCTGGACTCAGCGTGTCCGCCCCACAGGTGGAACCTCAGTTCGGTGTTCCTGGCAAGCGGAGGCAGAAGCAGGCGCCTCCGTCGTCGTTGGGCTCGTACCAGGCGTCGCCGCCGGCGGCTTGGGCGAGGCTGCGGACGATCCACAGTCCGAGGCCGGTGCCCCCGGCCTGTTGGTCGGCGCGCGGCGCGTGGCTGAAGCGTTCGAACAAGTGGGGCACGAACGAGTCCGGGACGCCTGGCCCGCGGTCGCACACCCGAATCTCGACCCGGCCCGATTGCTCGATTGCCCGTACCTCGACAGGTGGGCGTCCGTAGGCGAAGGCGTTCTCCAGGTAGTTGGTGAGCATCTCGGAGAGCTCGTAGCGGTCGACGACGGCCACCAATTCGGGGTCACACGACAGGCTCACGTCCTGAGCTTTCTCCTCGAACTCGGCAAGCCGTTCGAGGAGCGTTTCGAGCACGCGCACGGGTTCCGGGGCGGCACGGATGTCCTCCGCGTCGATCCTGGAAGCAGTGAGGAGCTTGTGCATGAGTGCTTGAAGACGGTCGACGCGAACGACGATCTCATCGATGATCTCGACGGTCTGCTCCTCGCTGAGCCTAGAGCGCCGGTCACGCAGCAGATGTACGAGCAGCTTGATCGCGGCGACAGGGGTGCGGAGCTCGTGGGCGGCCACGGCGACCACGGTGGTCTGGCGTTCCAGTGCGACTTCCAGGTCCTGTTCCGCTTGCTTTCGCCGCGTGACATCACGGAGCGCTGCGACGTAGATGTGCTCGCCGTGCCAAGTCGTGGCGGTGACCCGCATTTCGGCCACCCGGGCGGATCCGTCGGGCCGGATCAAGTCGATCTCGCTGGTTTGGTTGACGACCGTCGGGGCACCGAACGCGCTGCCGACGAGATCTCCTGTCGAGCGGGCGAAGAGCATCTCGGCGGCCGGATTGGCGAGACGGATGATCCCTCGCTCGTCGACGGCGATGATCCCGTCCGCCGATGCCTCCACCATGGCCTCGTTTGCCCCGTCACGGAACCCGGCGCCGGTGGTCCGCTCTGACTCGGCGCCTGCCGCCGCACGCTTTTCGGGGCGAGGGTCAGCCATCGGTTCTCGGTCCCTGTGCTCGCTCGGACGTGGTCGTCCACTGCGGATCCTCGACGAGGGGATTCGCGGCGAGGATGTGGGAACCACCGCGCAGGGGCTCGCCTACGTGCATGCCGCCACCGTCGATCGTGACCTGACGGATGCTGTGGTCATGCGCGGTGCCCCGGGCCTGCACGACGGCAATGGCCCGCTGGATCTCGCCAGCGCGTTCGAAGTCGCGGAGCAGGATCGTGACATCGGCGAGGGTTGCGACCTCCACCGCGACCGCGGGGACGAGTGCGGACGCGAGATGGGCGCCGGCCGCCGACGTGAGTAGTGCAGTGATCTCGCGGGGCCGCAGCACAGCACCCAGTGCGATGAGGAAATCAAGCAACGCGCGTGGACTGGCGACGCGCTCAAGTGCGGACAGCGTGTCGATGACCAATCGGGCCGGTGCGAACTCCGCCACACCGCGTCTGAGCCGGATGAAGTGATCTTCCAGCGACGCCACCTCCGGGTACTCCGACACGACCCGGAGCAATCCGGTCGCTTCCATGGCATCGAGGTCGATTCCCCAACCAGCGGCGTTGCGGCCGAGCTGCTCGCGGGTCTCGTCGAACGTGTAGAACAGGCAGCGTTCCCCCGAGGCGAACGCGGAAGCCGCGAAGTTCAGGCTCGTCAGCGTTTTGCCCGCGCCAGTGGACCCGCTGAGCAGGACGATCGCGTCCCGGTAGAAACCGCCGCCGCACATCTCATCGAGTTCGGTGTTGCCCGAGGAGACGCGGGTCTGCGACGCGCGCTCGCGCGACGAGAGGAATGCGAGGGGCATGACAACGATCCCCTCTTGCGGGTCGATCGCGAACAGCCATTCCCCGGTACGGTGCGGGGCACCTCGAAACTTGACGATCTCGATGGTCCGGCGTCGTCTCTCTTGCTCAAGGAGGTTGCGCAGGATGATCACGTTGTTGAGCACGAACTCCTCGACGCCATACAAAGACACACCGTCGTGCTCCGCGGCTCGCTCTGCGGTGAGGACCGAGGTGACCCCGAGCATCTCCAGGGAGGAGGCGATCCGGAACAGCTCATGGCGAACGATGCCGATGTCGACGAAACGCGTGAAGATCGCGCCGAGCGAGTCGAGGGAGACGCGGCTGGCACCGATCTGGCGGACCGCGTACTCGATGCGGGCCACCAGTGCGCTGAAGTCGTAGCCTCCGACGGTCGAGGTTTCCTCGATATCGGCCGATGCGTCGACGAAGACCCACTTCCCCTCGCCTTCCCACTGTTCAATGGGGAAGCCCAGCGAGGCAGCGTTGCGGCGAACGTCGGCGGCCGCCTCTTCGAACGTGACGAAGACCCCGGCGTCGTCGAAGCCGCGGATACCGCGGGCGAGGAACTCGACGGCGAACAATGTCTTGCCGCTGCCGGTCGTGCCGCTCACGAGCGTGGCCCGCCCAGCGGGAAGCCCACCCAACGCGACCTGGTCGAAGCCACTGATACCGGTGGGCGTCCGCTCGATCTCGTTGCTGCCGGTCACGGGTCACCGCCTTTCCGATGGCAGCACGTACGAGTCCGGCAGGCCGAGGGCAGCCGCGGTGCGGGCGTGATCGGACAGGTCCCCGATCACCCGCCGTTGCGGCAGCGGTGCGAGCCTGACCACCGTGGGAGTGGCCAGGATTCGTTCCTCCGCCGCCACGTCCGGGCGTTCGGCGGCGTCGATGACCTCTAGTTCGTAGCGGCCGGGGACCTTGGATTCACACAGCAACCGCAGGTTCGCCACCGCGGCCTCGGACCGCTCCGTCTGCCCCGCCACGTACAACCTGAACGAATACGTAGTCACCCCAGCAAGCACTCCCACTCCACACCGAACCCCGAGCGACCCTGGATCACCGCGCCAACACCCGGCGGCGCCCTCGTGAACCGAACGAGAATGGACCCGCCAGCCCTGCTGCGTTCGTTCGATCCATTGCTGTCAGCACCACCACGCAGCACACGCCTCGACCACCCCGTTTCGCACACTGCGGCGTCGCAACCTGGGCCGGTTCGACCGGTCGTGCAGCCCTGTGCCGGGCTGCCCCCCGTTTGTAACCCGGAACTGTCCACCTTGCCCGTCCGCGGTGCGACCCCGAATGCGGCTCGCCGGTCTTCGGCCAACGTCCTCGAAATCCTGACCACACATCCGGCGCTGACCAGCGAGGCCGACTGGCTCTCGTCCGCAGCGGCTTGGTTTCAGCAGCTCAGACGGTTCCCTTCATTGACTTATGCCCTGCACGGGTGTGTACTAAGGGTGCGGTGAATCGATTGAGAGGGTCGGTGAACCGAAGGGGCGATGACGCGACAGCCCCGTAGGAACGCATGGTCCAACTCAAGGACGTTCGTAGTCCTGAGCCCTGTCGGAAGTTCTGCAGGAGGCGGAGTTCAGAAGTGCGAAAGACGCTCGTCAAACTCGAGCTAGCGTTCCGGTAAGGGCCTCCGCAGCTGCGGAGGCTCTTTGCTGTTGTGCTGCGATCCATTGTGGATCACGCTTTGAAGAAACGACTCACCGACGCCAAGATCCGACTGCATCGACTCATTTCTGCTGTCCGCGTTGCCAGGCCACGGCCGCAGCAACGTTCGTGTTCGGAGGAAGTGGCCAAAGTCCTTAGTTGGGCGGTGTTGGTTTTGGGTAGCGTCGGGTTTCGGGCGAATAGGGCATGTAGTGCAGGGGGGTGACTATGCGTTTCAGTGGGTTTCTTCCCGGTCGGCTTGGGTTTGGTACGGCTCCGCTGGGCAACATGTATCGCGCGATCCCGGAGGACGAGGTGGCCGGGACGCTGGACGCAGCTTGGGAGCAGGGTGTTCGGTATTTCGACACGGCCCCGTTCTACGGGGCGGGTTTGGCGGAGCAGCGGCTGGGTGAGTTGTTGTCCCAGAAGCCCAGGGATTCGTTTGTGTTGTCGACGAAGGTGGGGCGGGTGATCTACGACGAGGTGGAGAGTCCGAGTGCACGTGATCTCGGCGAGAAGGGTGGGATTTTCGAGCACGGTCGGCCGAACAAGATGGTTACCGTGTACACGTCCGAGGCCACGGAGAGGTCGATTGAGGACAGTCTGAAGCGGCTGGGTGTTGACCGGTTGGATGTTGTTACGGTGCACGACATCGCTCAGGACTTCCATGGTGATGCCTGGCTGCAGCAGTTCGAGGTTGCCCGCACCGGGGCGTTCCGGGTTCTGGATCGGTTGCGGGACGAAGGCGTCATCAGGGCGTGGGGCACCGGCACGAATCGCACCGAACCCGTAGAGCTGGCCTTGGCTCTGGACGAGCCGCGCCCGGACGGATTCCTGCTGGCGGGTCGATACACGCTGCTGGATCACGAACACGCCCTCGAACGGCTGCTGCCGATGGCCGCCGAGCAGGGTCTGGAGATGATCGTCGGCGGTCCCTACAACTCGGGTGTTCTCGCGGGTGGATCTCATTTCGAGTACCAGAAGGCATCGGCTGAGGTCGTCGAACGGGTGCGGCGCATCAAGGAGATCGCCGACCGGCACGGCGTGAGCGTGAAGGCCGCCGCGCTGCAGTTCTCGTTGGCTCACCCTGTTGCCGTCGCCGCGATTCCTGGAGCGACCCGGCCCAGTCGGATCGCCGAGGATCAAGCGGCTGTGCGCGAGGAAGTTCCGGCCGTCTTCTGGGCCGAGCTTCGCGAGGACGGGCTGATCAGCCCGAAGGCCCCGACTCCGGGTGGCGCCTGAGCACCGCCGTTTCCCTCGCAGGCTTACGAGTTCAGGAGAAGTGTAATGGCATCGACTTCGGTAAGCCGGTTGTTAGCAGCCTCGCCCGAGCGCGTGTGGCAGCTCATCGGTGGCTTCCACTCGCTGCCCGACTGGCTGCCCTACATCCCGCAGAGCACTCCGTTGGAAGGCGGCAGGGTCCGTGAGCTGCGCAACAGCGACGGAGGGGTCATCGTCGAGCGCATGCAGGAATTCAACGAACAGGAGCGCCACTACTCGTACTCGATCCTCCAGTCACCTTTCCCCGTGCGCGGCTATCTCGCGACTCTGCGGGTGTATCCGGTTCCTGGGGATGAGGAGAGCGCCGAGGTGGTGTGGAGCGGCCGGTTCGCTCCGGACGGGGTGAGCGACT
This sequence comes from Saccharopolyspora antiqui, assembly GCF_052246905.1. NCBI lineage: Bacteria > Bacillati > Actinomycetota > Actinomycetes > Pseudonocardiales > Pseudonocardiaceae > Saccharopolyspora > Saccharopolyspora antiqui. The sequence goes on along the minus strand of NZ_JBQQBO010000010.1, from coordinate 57,877 downwards.
CCGAGGTGGTCGATCTGTTCACCGGCATCTTCCGCGATGGCCTCGACTCCCTGGACAGGGCGTTGACCGTGCACGCCCCGTAAGGCTTGTCCGGACGGGCAGGGCGTCGTTTTTCTTCTCTCTGAAGTGGAATTCTGAGGGAGCTGCTGTGGCCAAGGTTGTTTGTGTGTTGTAAGACGATCCGGTGGACGGGTATCCGCCGTCGTACGCGTGGGATGACGTTCCGAAGATCACGAGTTATCCGGATGGGCAGACGGTTCCCACTCCGCGCAGTATCGACTTCGTTCCTGGTGAACTCCTGGGCAGCGTCTCGGGCGCACGTTCCTACAGCGCGAACGAGCGGTGATGGCCGAAGCGAAGATCACCCGTGCGTGCACCGCGAGAGCGGATGGAGGAGAGGAGAACTGGTGCGATGGAGATCGATCTGAGCACGCGCTCCGCGCTGGTCACCGGATCGACCGCCGGGATCGGGGAGGCCACCGCCCAGGGACTGGCCGCCGCGGGCGCTGACGTCGTGGTCAACGGTCTGAGCGCCGACAAGGTCAGCGAGACGGCCAAACGGCTTGGCGTGCGCGGTATCGCCGCGGACGTCGGCACCGCCGAAGGAGTCGCCACGCTCATCGAGCAACTGCCCGACGTGGACATCCTCGTCAACAACGTCGGGGTCTTCGCCGCCCAGCCGGTGTTCGAGATCCCCGACGACGAGTGGCTGCGGTTCTTCCAGATCAACGTGCTCTCCGGGGTGCGCCTGGCACGGCACTACACGCCGCGGATGGTGGACCGCGGTTGGGGCCGGGTGATCTTCCTCAGCAGCGAAGCGGGAGTGCAGACACCGACGAACATGGTCCACTACGGACTGACGAAATCAGCGCAGCTGGCACTCTCGCGTGGAATGGCCCAGGAGGTCGCGGGCACCGGCGTCACGGTCAACAGCGTGCTGCCCGGTCCCACCATGAGCAGCGGCGTGGTAGCGATGTGGGACGACCTGTATCCCGGCCTCGACCGCACCGAACAGGAGCGGCGGTTCGTCGCCGAGGGACGCGCGGCCACTTCCCTGCTGCACCGGCTGATCCGCCCCCACGAAGTGGCGAACCTGATCACCTACGTCGCCTCCGACCAAGCCGCGGCCACCACCGGCAGCGCGCTGAGCGTCGACGGCGGACTGGTCCCGACCATCATCCCCTGAACCTGCGGTGCCGCGGAGGACATCGACCGTCTCGACGAGGTCAGCGCTCCCGACCCGATCTACCCGCACTGGCACCAGGCCAACCTGGTGTCCGCGCGCTCAGCGAACCAGACCCGGCCATGCACCGATCAGCCAGATTACCGACCGGCGGCCGACACGCTGCCAACCCACGAAGGAAGCCGAACACATGGAATCGCCGATCAGCCTGCGGGTGGACGGCCAGGTGCGATCGCTGTCGGTGGACACCCGGACGACCTTGCTCGACGCGCTGCGGGAAGAACTCGGTGTGACATCACCCAAGAAGGGCTGCGACCACGGGCAGTGCGGTGCCTGCACGGTGCTGCTGAACGGACGCCGTGCCACGACGTGTCTCGCACTCGCTGTCGCACACGACGAAGCGGAGCTCACCACCGCCGAAGGGCTTGCGAATGGAGAGGAACTGGGCGCCGTTCAGCAGGCGTTCCTCGATCACGACGGGTTCCAGTGCGGGTACTGCACCCCCGGACAGATCTGCTCGGCGGTTGGCATGCTCGACGAGGTCAAGGCGGGCTGGCCAAGCCATGTGACCGAGGACCTGACCGGCGAGGTCGAGCTCGACGACGAGGAGATCCGCGAGCGGATGAGCGGGAACCTGTGCCGGTGCGGCGCCTACGTCGACATCGTCGCCGCGATCCGGGAGATAGCGCCATGATTCCCTTCGAGTACCGACGCGCCATCGACGCACGGGACGCGGTGTCCGCGGTGGCCTCGCGCCCGGGAGCTACCTGCACCCAGTACAGGCGACCATCGCCAACGGACGGATCAGGTCGATGGACACCGACGCTGCTGCGGCGCTGGACGGGGTGCTCACTGTGCTCACTCCGGCCAACGCACCCCGAACGGCATCCACCGACGACGGTGAATTGGCCGTCCTGCAATCCGATGAGGTCGCTTTCCGCGGTCAGTTCGGCGGTCGTCGCCGAAACCGCGTTGGCTACCGTCGATTGCGAGTGATTGGTTGCCAATCGATTGGCAACCTAACCCCTGTTACCACCGACACTCACAAACTCCGTTCCAGACAACCCCAATCTATCTGGGGCCACTGTCCGGAAACCTCGGGGCGGGCCAGGTCCCGACCGGAACCACTAGACCATCAGCTCGCCGCCGTTGACGCCGATGATCTGACCGGTGATGTAGCCGGCTTCTTCGCTCGCCAGGAAGCGGATGGCTGCCGCTACATCGGCGGGCTGCCCGAGCCGCCCGAGCGCCCCGCCGTCGCTGCGCGCGGTGAGCCGTTCCGGATCGGTGTCCCGATCCGTGACGATCGTGCCGGGCGAGATCGCGTTGACCGTGACGCCGTGCTGGCCGAACTCCCGCGCGAGCGCCCTGGTGAGGCCGATGAGCCCGTTCTTGGCCGCGACGAGGTGGGCCCGGCCCGCGGCGCCGGACTGGGCGCGAACGCCGATCAGGTTGATCACCCGGCCCCAGCCGCGGTCGATCATGTGCGGCAGGAAGGCCTGTGTGCAGTGGAACGCCCCGTCCAGCGTGACGCCGAGGACCGAGCGCCAGTCGTCGGGGCTGATTTCGAGGAACGGCTGGTGCGGGCGTTGGGAGGCGTTGTTGACCAGCACGTCGACGGTGAGGCCGTCGGCGGCAAGGGTGTCGCGCAGCGCGCGCACCTGCTCCCCGTCGCTGACGTCGCATGCGTGCGCAGTGGCGTGCACGCCGAGCGCGCGCAGCTCGTCGAGGAATCCGTCGGCGACGGCGCTCCGTCCGACGACCACCACGTCGTGCCCGGCCCCGGCGAGGGTGAGCGCGGTTGCACGCCCGATGTTGCGTGTGCCGCCGGTGACCAGCACGACCCGGTTCACGACCGCTCCCCGGCCGCGAGCCCCATGATCGGGTCGACGTCCGGCTCCTCGTCGAGGCGCCAGCAGCGCCCGGCGAGCTCCTTCGCGGCCTCGGCTCCTATCACCGGGCCGGCGAGGTCGAGGAACTTCGCCTCGATCTCGCCGTCCGGCATCGGGTTGCCCGGAGTGCCGCGGTTGTGCGTGGTCGTGCGGGAGTGTCTGGTGTCGTCGGTCAGGGTGATCGTCACGGTCGCCGAGTCCTTCGCCTGCGTCGGGTCGTGGCGCGGGTGGACGCGGCCGCGCATCGCGACGACGGCGGGATCGGTCACGCGCTCGTCGGTGAACTGCGCGAGCCGGGCCGCGCCGTCCACCGCCGCCACGGCCGCGCAGTGGACGATGCTGAACTTGCCCTCCAGACCGGTGCGCGGCTCGGCGATGCCGGTCGTGGTGATCACGTAGTCATGGACGTCGAGATCGATGCGCGCGATGCGGTCGGCGGTGATCCCGTGCTCGCGCCTCAGCGCGATCACGGCGTCGATGCTCGGGTGGGTGAGCGAGCCGCACGCGTAGGCCTTGAAGCCGTCGTCGAGCACGGTCCAGACCTCGCCGATGCCGTCGAGCGCCCGCTCCGGCTCGGGGTCCGGCGCGAACAGGTGCAGGAAGCCGCGGTGCCCCTCGATCGCGGAGGTGCTGGAGGTGAACCCGCGCGCGCAGAGGGCTGCCGACAGCACCCCGTCCATCGCGGCCTTGCCGGGGTGCAGTGCCTTGCCCATGCTCCCGTACACGGCCTTCATCCCGGCCGCCTGCGTCGCCGCGGTACCGAGCGCGGCCACCACCCGGTCGGTGCTCAGCCCGAGTACGCGGGACGCGCCCGCGGCGGCGCCGAGGTGGCCGACGGTGCCGGTCACATGCCAGCCGGCGTCGTAGTGGCCGGCGCCAGCGGCGAGCGCCACCCGGACCTCGGTCTCGAAGCCGGCGAGGAAGGCCGCCAGCGCCCCCGCGCCGTCGAGTCGGCGCCCGCTCGCGGCCGCCATCACGGCCGGCCACACGGGGGCGCTGCCGTGCACCGTGGTGCGGCCCGGGTTGTAGGTGTCGTCGTAGTCGAGGACGTGCGCGGCGAAGCCGTTCACCAGCGCGGCGAACGGCGCGCCGACGCGTCGAGCCGCCCCGACCACCCACGCGTCCGGTCCGGGACCCATCGCCTCCGCGGTCTCGCGGACGATCCGGGTGCCGGGCTCGCGGCTCCCGGCAAGTGTGACGGCCAGCCAGTCGATGAGGCACCGCTTGGCCTGGTGGACCACTTCCGGCGGCGCGGCGGCCGACGCGGGACCGGTGACGAACGCGGCGAGCCCTGCGGTCACCGCGCTCATCGGGGCAGCAACCCGAGCTGGTCCAGGTTCGTGCGGAGCAGCCCGGCCTGCTCGGTCATGTTCCGTTCGAACGCGGCTCCGTCGGCGAACGCGGTGGTGAGCCCGTTCTTCTCGACGTACGCCGCCCACTCCGGGGTTGCGACCAGCTTCTCGAACAGCCCGGTGTAGTAGGCGCGCGCTTCCTCGGACATGTCCGGCGGCCCGATGAGCCCGCGCACCTGCTGCGGGACCGGGACGTCGATGCCGGACTCGGCGAGCGTCGGGGCGTCCGGGAAGAGGGCGGGCGCCTCCGAGCCGATGGTGGCGATCACCTTGAGGTTGCCGGCGCGGACCTGCTCGGTGAAGTCGAGGGGCGAGCCGAACATCATGTCGGCGTCCCCGCTCAGGACCGCGGCGATCCGCTCGCCGCCGCCTTCGAACGACAGGTAGCTCCAGTCGGTGCCGGTATTGGCTCGGATGATCTCGCCCGCGATGGCGTCGACCGACGTGACCGATCCGCCGGTCTGGATGAGCCCGCCCGGTTCCGCCCTGGCCGCGGCGACGAACTCCTGGAGGGTGTTGTACGGGGCGTCGGCCTTGACGGCCATCAGCATCGGCTCCGTCACGAGCTGTGCCACGCACGTGAGGTCGTCCAGGGTGACCGACCCGCTCGTGGTGAGCGGGGTGGTGGTCCAGGTCGGGGTCGAGAGCGCGACCGTCTCCTCCTCGCCGGAGAGCCGGGCGAGGTACGCCATGGCGGCCGCCCCGCTGCCGCCGTTCTCGTTGCGGACGGTCCAGCTGTTCGGGGTGATCAGCCTGGTCTGCTGGAGGAGCCCGGTGACCTCGCGGGCGAAGACGTCCGAGCCACCACCGGGACCGGTGTGCACAACGAACTCGACAGCTTCCGGGGCGAACTCCCCGTTCGCGCCTTGCTCGCCGCTGCACCCAGCGGCCGCGAACACGACGGCCGTAGCGAGGGCGCACGTCCGTAGTAACGGGATTCGCATGGTGCCTCCTGGGTCAGGCGTCGATTTCGAGGACTTCGCGCCGGGCCGCCCGTCCCCGGCCCACCAGGGCGCCGACGAAGAGCAGGAGCGCGAGGACGAGGAAGCCGAGGGCGACGGGTCGGGTGAGGAAGATCGACCAGTCGTTCTGGCTGATGATCAGGGCCTGCCGGACCGCCCGCTCGGCGAGCGGACCGAGCACGAACGCGAGCACGAGCGGCGCGGCGGGCACGTCGGTCTTGCGCATCAGGTAGCCGACGAGGCCGAAGACCGCGAGCAGCACCACGTCGAACATGCTGCTGCGCACGCTGTACACGCCGATGACCGAGACGATCAGGATCCCGGGGTAGAGCAGGTGGTACGGGATGCGCAGCACGCTCGCGAACAGCGGCACGAGCGGCAGGTTCAGCACCAGCAACATGACGTTGCCGATGTACATGCTGGCGATGATCGGCCAGACGACGTCCGGGTTCTCCTGGAACAGCAGGGGACCGGGGTCGAGGCCGTAGAGGATCAGCGCCCCGAGCAGGATCGCGGTGGTGCCCGAGCCGGGAATCCCGAGTGAGAACAGCGGGATCATCGCGCCGCCGGTCTCGGAGTTGTTGGCGGCCTCGGGGGCGGCGACGCCGTCCACCGCGCCCTTGCCGAACCTGTCCTTGTTGGGCGAGAACCGCCGCTGGACCGTGTAGGAGAGGAACGATGCCACGGTCGAGCCTGCGCCCGGGAGCGCGCCGACGAGGAAGCCGATCACCGAGCCCTGGGCCATCGCGAACCGCGAGTCGGTCAGGTCCTTCTTGGTCGGCATGAGCTCGCGGAGCTTGCGCGGCACGGTGAAGATCGGGCGGTCCATCTTCTGCTCGATGTTCACGAGCACCTCGGCGACGGCGAATACGCCGACGGAGAGGGCGATGAACTCGATGCCGTCGAGCAGGTCGATCTGGCCGAAGGTGTAGCGGTCGGCCCCGGAGATGATATCGACGCCCACGGTGGCGAGCAGCAGCCCGGCCAGCGCGGAGAGCATGCCCTTGACGATCGAGTCGCCGGCCAGCAGCACCACCGACGCAAGCGCGAAGACCATGATCCCGGCGTACTCGGGAGGGCCGATGTTCAAGGCGACCGCGGTGACCACCGGGGCGAGGAACGTGAAGCCGAGCACGCCGACCGTGCCGGCCACGAATGAGGCGATCGCGGCCATGCCGAGTGCCGCCCCGGCCCGTCCTTGCCTCGCCATCTGGTAGCCGTCGAGCGTCGTGACCACCGACGCCGATTCCCCGGGTATGTTCAGCAGGATCGACGTGGTCGAGCCGCCGTACTTCGCGCCGTAGTAGATGCCCGCCAGCATGATCAGGCCGGTCGTCGGCTCCAGGTTGATCGTCAACGGCAGGAGCAGCGCGATCGTCGCGGGCGGCCCGAGGCCCGGCAGGATGCCGACGATAGTCCCGGCGGTGACGCCGAGCAGGACGTAGAACAGGTTCGTCAGCGTGAACGCCTCGGCGAAGCCGTTCGCGAGTCCGATCAGTGCTTCCACGGGATCCGCCCTTTCAGCCGAACGGGCCGTCGGGCAGGCGGACGTCCAACAGCACTGCGAACAGGACGTAGAACGCCACCGGCACCGCCACGACGCTGATGATCGACACCCGGTCGCGGCGTCGCTCCATGCCGAGCAGCAGGAGGCCGACCAGCAGCACCATCGCCGCGACGAACCCGACGAGGGACATGAGGAGCGAGCACCCGAGGAGCGCGGCACAACCGAACGCCGGCCGACGCCACGCGACCGGCTCGGACTCCGCTCCGTTCTTGGAGACGAGGGCGGTACCTGCCAGCGCGGCGCTGAACGCGAGCGTTGCCACGGCGACGAGGACGGGGAACAGTCCCGGGCCGGGGATCCCGCGGGCCTCGAACGCGAGGTCTCTGGCCCCGACCAGGAACACGACGGCGAGGAGGGCGAAAGCGGCAGCTGTCGTCAGCTCTCGCCAGCGCTGTCTCAGCATGGCACTCCAGTGTGTCCTGCTTTGCGGTACGGCGTCCTGCTATGCGGGCAAAAGATAACACCGCTGAAAGAGGTTCACAAGCGTCACTTGCGCCCCAGCACGAGCGGGACGACCACGAACACGAGGAGCTGGCGGACCACCTGGAACCCCGCGACCAGCGCCGCGTCCAGGCCGAACCAGACCGCGGCGACGGCCATGTCGCTCGCGCCGCCGGGGACGAGGGCGAAGAGCGCGGTGCTCGCGTCGAGCGGGGTGAGCGCGGCCAGCAGGCAACCGGCGCCAGCGCACAGGAGTACGACCGCGGCCATCTCGACGGCGAGCGCGCCGCGCACGTCGTGGAGCGCGCGCAGCGGGCTGCGGGTGATCTCCGTGCCGATCGCAACGCCGATCAGGATCTGCGCGGCGGTCCGGAAGGCCCCAGGCAGCGGCTCAAGGTCCGCGACGGCGAGGTGCAGGGAGGCGGCCGCAGCGAGTGCCCAGACGATCACCCCGCCGGGCAGGCGGAACCGGAGTGCGATGAGTCCTGCCGCGCTGCTCACGGCCAGCGTGGCCCCGATCGAGAGGATCACAGCAGGGCTACGGCCGTGATCGTCGCCGTCAGGAGCACGAGCTTGCGGACGAGGTGCATCCCGATCACCAGGTCGACCCGAGCGCCTGACTCCTCGGCGAGCGCGACCATCTCGGCCATCCCGCCGGGGCAGCTGCCGAGCAGCGCCGTGCGGCGGTCGATGCCGGTGGCGCGGGCGAACCACAGCCCGACGAGCAGTGACCCGCAGACGACGGCGACGGTCAGCACGATCGCCCAGCCGATGCTCGCGCTCAGGGTGTGCAACAGGGCTGGCGTCGCGAGCGACCCGATCGTCGCCCCGACCAGGATCCGGCCGGGGATTCGCACCGCCCGCGGCACCGACAGTCGGCCGTCCGCGAACACGTTGACCGTGGCTACCGCGAGCAACGACCCGAGCAGCGGCCCCGCGGGAAGGTTCGACCACCACCCCGCCAGGCCTCCGGCGAGGCCGACTCCGAGTGCGACGAGGGTGCGCATCCGCGGGCCTTCCTGGTGCGAGGGCGGGAGGAGCTGTAGATTTGGAGCGTACCAGATTACGGAAAGGTATCCCGAAATGCAGACGGAGGACATCCAGGTCAGCGGGGTGCAGTCGATCGACCGCGCGGTGCGCGTGCTCGCCGCGTTCACCCCGGAACGCCCGATCGCGGGGGTCTCGGACATCGCGCGCCTCACCGGCATGAGCCGCAGCACCGTCCACCGCCTGTTGACCGCGCTGGCCGTGCACGGGCTCGCCCAGCAGCTCGCCGACAGCCCCACGTACTCGCTGGGCCCGCGCCTGCTGAGCTTCGCCGACACCGCCCGCGGCCACCTCACGCTCGACCGGCAGGCCGAACCGATCATGACCTGGCTGCGCGACGAGAGCGGCGAGACCGTCGGCCTGCACGTCTTGGACGCCACCCCGGCCCGCCGCACCGTGGCGCAGGTCGAGAGCACGCAGGCGCTGCGCCGTACCTACACCGACATCGGGGCACCCCGGCCGGTGCACCAGGGCGCCCCGGGCAAGGTGCTCCTCGCCTACGCCGACGAGGCGCTGCGGCAGAAGGTCCTGCGCTCGAAGCTGATCGCCGCCGACGGCGAGACCGTGGTGCCTGCGGCCAGGTTGCGCGCCGAGCTCGGCGAGATCCGCGAGCGGGGCTGGGCGATGTCGCTGCAGGAGCGTGTCGTCGGGGTCGTCGCGCTCGCGGTGCCGGTGTACGACCACACGGGCCGGGTCATCGCCGCGCTCAGCATCAGCATCCCGGCCGCCCGCGCCGGCCGCGAGGAGCTCGAAGTGCTCGCCCCGGTGGCGATGAGCGCAGGCAGCACGCTCTCGGCACGCCTCGGCTACGGCCTCACCCCAGTACGGACCGCAACCCCAACCCAAGCCCAGGAGGCCACCTCATGAGGGACGACCGCACGAACGCCGGGACCCGCGAGCTGATTGACTTCGTCGTCGAGACCCCGAGCGCGGGCGTCCCCGCCGAGGTGCTGCACGAGAGCACTCGCTGCCTGCTCGACCACGTCGGGCTTGTCGTCGGCGCCTCCGGCGCACCGGCGCCGACGATCGCGGCGGCTCAGCTCGCCGCCCTCGGGGGCGAGCGGCAGGCGGCGGTCCTCGGCACGGGCACGCGGCTGCGGGTCACCGACGCGGCGCTGGTCAACGGGATCGCCGGGCACGCCTTCGACTTCGACGACACCCACGTCCCGACGATCCTGCACCCCACCACACCGCTCTACGCCGCTGGCATGGCGCTGGCCGAGTGGAAGGGCAGCCGCGGCCTCGACCTCATCGCCGCGCACGCGCTCGGCTACGAGCTGGCGGCGCGGGCGAGCAATGCGATCTACCCCGAGCACTACGACGTCGGCTGGCACATGACCGGCACCACCGGGCCGCTCGGGGCGGCCGTCGCGAGCGCCCGCCTGCTTGACCTCGACCCGGCGGCAGCCGTCGCGGCCGTCTCGATCGCCGCCACCGAGGCCGCCGGTCACCGCGAGCAGTTCGGCACGATGACCAAGCCCTTCCACGCCGGCCGCGCGGCGTCCGCGGGCATGCTCGCCGCGCTGCTCGCCTCCGGCGGGTTCACCGCCGCGCCAGACCCGCTGCAGGGCCGGCGCGGGATGTTCGCGGTGATGTCGACCCGCTCCACGCCCGAGGACCTGACCTCCGAGCTGGGGGACACGTGGCAGATCTTCGACAACGGCGTCAAGCCCTACGCGTGCGGCGTCGTCACCCATCCGCCGATCGACGCCGTGCGGCAGCTGCGCACGGTGCACGGCCTCACCGCCGACGACATCGAGCGCGTCGAGCTGACCGTCCACCCCCTCGTCCTCGAACTCACCGGCAAGACCGAGCCGCGCACCGGCCTTGAGGGCAAGTTCAGCGTGACGTTCGCGTGCGCGATCGCGCTGCTCGAAGGCACCGCGGGCGAGCACCAGTTCACCGACGAGAAGGTGGTCGACGCGCGCGTGCGCTCCCTCATGTCCCGGATCACGCCGGTGGCCAGCACCGAGCTGAACCACAGCGAGGCCGTGGCCGTCGGCCGGACCACGGGCGGTCGGCGGATCGAGGTCGTCGTCGAGCACGCCACCGGCACCCCGCAGAACCGGATCAGCGACGCCGACCTCGCCGCGAAGTTCCACGGTCTGGCCGACCCGGTTCTCGGCGCCTCCCAGGCGACTGAGCTCGAAGAGGCCCTGTGGAAGGTGGCCGAGCTGCAGGACGTGACGCGGCTGGTGGAGCTCGCCACGCCCCGCTGACCCGCCGACGCACGCACCCCTGCCTGCGCGCACCATTGAGCAACTGCGGTCGGCCCGCCCGTACGGCGTGCCCGCCGCGTCTCAACAGGGCAGACGAGGTTGTCGGCAAGGGCAACGCCGCAGATCTCGCGTCAGGGCACTCGCGCGACCGCGCCGTAGCCAAGCGGTCTGGCCACGTCATCGAGTTCGTTCGGGTCGTCGGTGTGCCACTCGGGCAGAGTGACCAGGCCCGGGTCGACCAGGTCGAGGCCGTCGAACCAGGACAGGATCTCGGCGTGGTCACGTGGGTACACGGGTTCGCCGGCGGCTTCGTAGGCACCGCGCAGCAGGTCCATCTCGGCACGCAGCGCCGGCGAGGCGTGTTCGGCGGTCAGTGTGGACACGGCGACCAGCGAGCCGGGCGCAAGGCGTTGCCGGTAGGCGCGGATCAGCTCGGCTGGTTGCGGGTCCTTCAGGTACAGCAGCACGCCGACAACGAGCAGCCCGACCGGCTGGCTGAAGTCGAGCAGTCGGCGGGTGTCCGGGTCGTCGAGCACCGCGGACACCTCGCGCATGTCGGCCTGGATGATCGTCGTCGTCTCCGACCCGGCCAGCACGAGCTGGGCGTGGTGGTAGGCCACCGGTTCGTTGTCGACGTAGACCACGCGGGCCGGGACGCCGGCGTGTTCGGCGACCTGGTGGGTGTTGCCCACCGTCGGGATGCCGGAGCCGAGATCGAGGAACTGGCGGATGCCCTGGTCGAGGGAGTAAAGCACGGCGCGGTGCAAAAACGACCGGTTCAGCCGGGTCACGGCCGGGATGCTCGGCGCGATGGCCAGCACTCGGTCGGCGAACTCGCGGTCGGCGGTGAAGTTGTGCGAGCCGCCGAGAAAGTAGTCGTAGGCGCGGGCCGCGCTCGGCTGGCTGGTGTCCACGGTCGCCGGTAAGTCAGGCACAGGGTCCAAGATCGACACGGTGGGTCTCCCTCATGGTTCCGGTGGATGCTCGTCAGTATCGTCGTCGTGGACTGTCCGTTGTAACGATCCGGGGCTGCTGCTTGTGTGCGGCCACTCCCGATCGGTGTCCCGCCCACGCTGCGGATCGCTTGGTGGGGGTGCAAGTTCCGAGGCACCCTGCTTCTAGCGCTTCAACCGAAGGTCGACAAGACTGGTGGTGGCTGAATGCCCACTGCTCGCCACGCGTTATCAGGGACACCTGTGGGTTCCGCGTTCCTGCGCCAGTTGCGCAATACGGTCAGCCGCGACCTCGGGATCTTCGTGCTCCCACACTCACACGACCAACCAACCCGCTGCCGTCCTCTTGGCGGATGTGCCTCGCGTTACGACGGATTTCATAACTCCCGTTCGCGGAATACTCGACGAGGGAGTAGTTGACTGCAACGAGCCTGGTCGAGGCAATGCTGCCTCGGAACGTCGCGTCCTGCTGGCCAATTCGTGTAACACATCGGACGAACCTTTCGGAGACCACGTGTTGCCAGTAGTCGACGCGCTCGCCTGGCGGCACGTTGTCCGTGCATATTCGGTCTATCACGTTTCCTCCCCCAGCCTGCGGCTTCCTGCGGAAGGCAGGGCGCTGACGGCCTGTTAGTTGCGATCTTCGGGCAAACCGGACGGCGGCTCGACCGCCTCCCAGGTGGCGAAGGAGGTCCTCAAGCCGGGTCGCGCGGCGGGATCTTCGTGACCGCGATGCCTTCGAACGCGTTGAACCACAACCTGATCCGCGAACTCATGGGAAGCACCACCCTCGTGCCGCCGGACCCGCGACTGCTCGACGATTCCCGGAACATGACGTGCGGTAGTAGTCAACGGGGGAGCTTGGCGGCGGCGGGTTCGGCCAGGTCGGTGGCCAGGCGGCAGAGCTCGTCGATGGGCTGCGGCCCGTTGACCACGACGAGCAGCAGTTCGACCATCGGTTTCCCGTCTTCGCCGGGATATCCCCGGTGCACGATGCCGACCTCGCACGAATCGTCGCCGAAGCTCCCGGGCGTGACGAAGGCCTGGCGGCCGGCGAGCTGGCGGGGTTGCCCGTCGCTCGCGGTCAACGGCTGGTTGCGCTCGAAGATGAGCCGGAGCGAGGCAGAACTGGTGGTGCTGTTCCACCGGCACGTCCAGTTGCCGAAGTCGACTTGCGGACGGATGGCGTCGACACCCGGGAAGCGCGAGAGCCCAGCGGGGTCGAGCAGCGCGCACGCGTCCACGTTGATCAGCGACGCGGACTCGGCGGCCGGGCGGCGCGGAATCTCGCCCCGGGACAGCACCTCGGCCGCGCTCACCGCCGCTGTCTCAGCCATGCCGCAGAGGTCGGCGGGGCCTTCACCTTCCTGCTCCGCGCTGATCGCGACCCACGTGCGGCTGTCGGGAAGCGCCAGGGTTCGCGCGCATTCGCCGCTTTCTTCCGGCTCGCGCACGACGTCCAGCGCGCCGATCTTCTCGACCCGCCCGAGCAGCGCCTCGGTGGTGGTGAGCCGCACCTCGATGTCCACCTCGCTGTCGCCGGACCGCACGATGACATCGCACCGGTTGAAGTTGCCGTAGTCGACGTCCAGTTCGGTTTCGCCGAACCGGGCGAGCGCTACCGGATTGGTCAGGGCGCAGGGGTCTGCTGTGCGGGGGTCGCCGACGACCGAGGCCGAGCCCGGCTGTGCGGCGCGGTCCGTGGAGCCGGGGAAGAGGTTGGTCGCCAGCAGGGCACCGAGCGCCAGCACGCCGACCACGGTGGCGGAGATCAGGGCCGTGACAGCGATACCGCCGCGTCGACGACCCGGCTCGGTTTCGGTCCCAGCGCCGGCGGCGATGTCCGCCAGCATCGACGCGGCTTCCGCCGCTGTCGGCCGCTTCGCCGGGTCGACCCGTAGCAACGCGGACAGAGCCGCAGCGAGCGGTCCGGCCTGATGGGGTGCGGAAACGTCGCCTTCCGCGGCCCGCCGCAGGAGCACATGGGGGTTCTTGGAATCCCCGAACGGCGACACGCCCTCGACCGCGGCGAACAAAGTGGCGCCGAGCGAGAACACGTCCGACGCCGCAGTGGGTTCCGTGCCGTTGGCCACCTCGGGGGAGATGAAGCCGGGTGTTCCGGAGAGCAGGCCGGTGTCGGTCAAGGTCACGTCGGCGTGCACGGCCCGCGAGACCCCGAAGTCGCTCAGCTTGGCGACGTCGTCGACGGTGACCAGGACGTTCCCGGGCTTGATGTCGCGGTGCACGAGGCCCTCGGCGTGCACCGCTGCCAACCCGGCGGCGAGTTGAGCGCCGAGCCGGGCCACCCGTGCCGGAGGCAGGGTGCCGTGCTGGGCGAGGTCCGGCACGGGGAGGTATTCCATGACCAGCAGCCATTCGCCACTGTCGGCCACCACGTCGAACAACGTGACGACGTTCGGGTGGTTCACCTGCGCCAGGACCCTGGCCTCGCGCCGCATGCGGCCGACCCGTTCGGCGCCCTGCTCGCTGTGCTGCGACAGAGCGTGCTTGATCGCGACGTTCCGGCCCAGTTCCTCGTCATTGGCGCGCCAGACCGCGCCGTTCCCACCTGACCCGATGTGCTCCGTCAGCCGGTATCGGCCGCTGATCAAACGACCAGTGCACACCGCTCCTCCGCTCCGCTGGCTGGGGTGGCTCGAACAACGTGGCACCAGCTTATTGCAAGGCCAGCTTTACCGGGCCAGGACGCCAAATCGGAGCAACGACGCCCAAGGGAGCATCGCCCTCCTTCCTTGGCGCCCAGCCGCTCGGCCGCCTTGCCCGCGGCCAAGGACGGCGAGAACCTGGTTGCCTGCGGGGACGGGACGTGCGAGGTGCTGGTATCCCCCTCGGCCGTGGTCCCAGTACCTCGGCAGTACGGGTTCATCCTGATGCGGGTGCGGAGCATCGCCGGTGGCGTGATGGAGATCGGTGCGAAGCTCGAATCCGGATCGATAACGTCGCCGCTGGACACCGGGCGATCCACGATCATGAACGGCCTAGAGGTGAAAGCTGTGGCCGTGGGCGACGGGAAGGCGGTCCTGAGCATCTCGCCCGCGTGACACCGGTCCTCGCGGTCGGGCGAGGGGCCCGCACTGCGCGACGCCGACGAGGTGCAAGCCCGAGCCCAAGAGCCCGTGCGCGTGCGTGAATCCAGCCAGGCAGCCGCACCTGCACAACTGGATTGTGCTGCTGGACAACGTCGATCACGGCGGCGGATTCCGGTTCATCGAGGACATCACCGCCGCCCGCGAAAGGCATCTGCGTCAGCACGAGGAACACGATCCGCTGCTGATCATCGCCACGAGTGGCCGTTGGCACCCGGACTGGGAGTCCGACTGGCATCCGCCGTGGAAGTCGGTCGAGAGCAAGCCCGATGACGTGTCGGTGGTGCCGCGCTGCCGGAACGTCGGTCACTGGCGCACCAATCCGGCTGAGCGCTGGCCGACCGCGACCTACCTTCCGGTGCTGCTGGAGCCGCTGAAGATCGAGGAGACCGCCCGGATCCTCCGCACCAGCGTCCGTTCCCCGGAAGCCAGGCTCGCGCAGCGCGCCAGCGGTGGGTTGCCGCAGGCCGTGCACACGATCAAGGACCTGCTCGATGGCGGCCCGTTGAACAAGCAGCGGCGGGACACGCTGTGGCCCGACGATCCGGCCAAGGCGCGCTCCTGGCGGGAGCGCCTCGATGACCTGCGGCTGTCGCATCACCTGCTGGACGTCGACATCGAGGAGTTCGTCACCGTCGCTGCGTGGGCCACCGCCCCGTGGCTGGTGCCCGCGGAGTCGACCAGCCTGGTGTCACAGGCCGACGCGGATTGGACCTGGGGATGTCTTCATTACCACGCTCGACGCCTGCCCCGGTACGCCCCTGGCCGTGGTGGCGCCGCCACAAGATCATCTCGGCGCTGCTGGTGCTCGCAGTGGTGGCCGGGGGATTGGCGTGGTGGCGGCCGTGGGAGCGCTCCGGCGCGGGTATGTCGGACGCGGACGGGCAGTGCGTTGGGCTGAACCTGGACATGACCCCGTTCTCCGTCTCGCCCGATGCAGCACCGACAGTTTCTCGATCTTGAGCACGTCGCCCGGCCGCGCGTACGGCACGCGACGGCAGCCGGGTCGGCGTGAACCTGGCCAGCGCGGGGCTTCCGAGGACCCGGCGACGACCGGAATTCCAGATGGACCTGTTGCTTTGCGAGGGAATGTTCCAAGACCGAACGACATTCCTTGCCGGACGTACACTGTCGGTGTTGGACGAGCACATCGCCTTGGCGCCAGGAAGTGCCGACGCCAGCCAATATGAACGGGCCAGACGACGCCAAGGTCTCTCCAACTACCGGCTGGTCCGGTTTGCGGACGACTGGTACCTAGCCGTTTCGGGCACCCAGCCGCACGCGGAGGCCTCGCGGGAGGAGATCGCGGGTAGTCGCATGACGGGCCTGCGCCTGTCGCCGGAGCGCGACGTCGTCGAAAACTGCGAAGTGGGCGACGTCACCGCTCTCGCCGACTCTTCCGCCATGGACTTCAATTGCACATGCCACGAACCCACCGTCGACTGACTGGCCAACCAGACCGCCGCTCGGTGGGCCATCACGCCCGTCGAGCGGCACACCATTTGCCACCACTGTGCTACTAGGGGAGGTGTGCCATGCCGGTTTGGCGGGTGCGTGACTTTCGCGATGACGATCTGGATCAAGCAATCCACATCTGGGATCAGAGCCGTGACCCTGTAGAACCGGTGTTCTCGGCGGCCGAGGTGGTGTCTATCGCGCGGGCCGGACATCCGGCGTTGGTGGCCGTCGTCGAACACGATGTGGTGGGCATGGCCGCAGCCAAAGTTGAAGGCGAGCGGGCCTGGCTGGCGCTGTTCGCCCTAGACGCCCGCTGGCGCCACCGGGGGATCGGCAGTGCGTTGCTCGCTGAACTAGAGAAGAAGCTCCGCACTCTGGGCGTGCACCGGATCTGCAGCCTGGTCCCGGAGGGCGCGGCTGGGTTCAAGGCCATGGAAAACTCCGGTTACCGGCCCCGCACCGGTTTGATCTACTTCGAGAAGGTTGAGCTCCTGGACCCGGCCGAATTCGGTTTGCTCGAACAGCTCGGCGGCCGACTACTGCCCGTCGGCCAGTGGGAAGCCCTGGCCGGGATGAAAAGAGAAAAGAGCGTCATCGAGCGCCGGGTCGTGCTCCCCCTGTCGCACCCCGTGCAAGCCGAACGCCACGGCGTGCGCCCACCCAAGGCCGTCGTGCTGTTCGGCCCTCCGGGCACCGGCAAGACCAGCTTCGCCAAAGCCATCGCCTCCCGGCTGAACTGGCCCTTCGTGGAACTGTTCCCCTCACGCCTGGCTGCGGACTCCCCGGACGGGCTAGCCGCCTCGCTGCGTGCGGTGTTCGCCGAACTCGAAGACCTGGACGACCTGGTCCTGTTCATCGACGAGGTCGAAGAAATCGCCGGAATCCGCGCCACCCCCACAGCCGGCCTCGCCCACGGCGTCACCAACGAACTCCTCAAACTCATCCCGGGCTTCCGCGAACACGACCACCGCCTGCTGGTCTGCGCCACCAACTCGGTGCGCTCCCTGGACCCCGCCTTCCTCCGCCCCGGGCGATTCGACTACCTCATCCCCGTCGGACCACCCGACCCGCCCGCCCGCAGCGCGATCTGGTCGCGCTACCTCGGCCCCGCACGCGACACCGTCGACCTGGACCAACTCGTCGAACACTGCGACCTGTTCACCCCGGCCGACATCGAATTCGCCGCGCGCAAAGGCGCACAAACCGCATTCGAACGCGATGTTCTGCACACCGACCAACGACCCGCCACCACCGAGGACTACCTCAAAGCCATCGCCGACACCCGCCCCACCCTCACACCCGCCACCATCTCCGAATTCGAACAAGATATCGAAACCTATACCCGCCTGTAGGTCAGCAGTACGACCGGGCAAACCGACGTGTACATGTCTGATGTGCTGGATCGCTTTCATCTCCCCCGACGGCGCTCCGGCTGGCGCCCCGATGAACCGCATGCTCGTCGCCGTTGTTACCAGGGATCGGCTATCGTGCTGGCTGTGTTCAAGCCGAATTGATCGAGGGTCTCGGCCTCACTTTTGTTTCCGCTCTTCGTCCTCAGTCGCACGTCTCGCGGCGCATCACGATGCGGTGCCCTTCTCCGGTCGCCGGGGACGGCGGGTCGTCCGCTTGCGCGGCTCGGGCTGGGTCAAGGCGTTGCGCAGCGAGTTGAGCAACTCGGACGTGTTCGTGGCCCGATCGCGATCTCTGGCGGCGATGCCGAGCGCCACACAGTCGGTGAGCAGCAGCGCGCTGAGCCCCTCGCCGGTGAAACCGGATCCCGAGTGCACGGCCGTCAGGGTGAGCGTCACGCGATCGGCGAGGACCGGCAGCAGGGCATCGGAGAACAGCAGGACGGGGGAACCCACCGCCTGTGCGTGGTCGAGGAGGACGTAGACGTCGTTGAACAGCCGGCCGGGCACGTAGAGGACCACGACATCGGACTTCTGGAGCCCTAGCAGGTCGTCGGCCAGCCGGAACCCCGTGGTGCTGATCTGCCGGGCCTGCCGACCGAGCCTGCGTAGCCGGAGGGTGAGGTAGTGCGCGCTCATCTCCGACGGGCCGAGGCCGAAGCTGACGACCTCGCGGGCGTTCGTGAGCAGGTCGACGGCCGCGACGAAGTCCTCCTCCGTGATCAGCCTGCGGGTCTCTAGCAGCCGTTCGGTCGCCTCGGTGAACACGTGGTCGAGCAGGGACTCGGTCTCTCGGCTCGCCTTGTCGATCCGGCTCCGGAGCCGTGCTGACGGCCGGGTCCTGCCGAGCGCCCGGCTGCCGGCCTCTCGTTTGAGCTCGGGGAGGCCCGAGTAGCCCAGCGTTTTGGCGGTCCTGATGACGGTCGCGTCGCTGGTCTCGGTCGCCGCACCGATCTCGCCCGCCGTCGCGAAGATGATCTCCGGTGCGTGGTCGTGCAGGTACTCGGCGACCCGTCGTTCGGCGGGAGGCAGGTCGGCCAGTTTGCTCGCGATCCGCTCCCGCAGCGGGTCGTCTTCGGGCTGATCGTTCACAGCGGAGGTTGACTTTCTTCTCGATACGGCTATCTTCACCGTAGTCTTTGCTACGGATACCGTCAATTTGTAGTCCACGTTACGGTCACGCTGTCTGCGGTGAGAGGATATTCCTGGGATGCCGAAGAGAGTGGTCCCGCTCATCGAGGTCTCCGGCGATGCGCGGCAACGCGGCGCCGCCTACGGCGAGGCCGCGCGTGCCGAGATCCGTGGTTCGGTGGAGTTCTACCGGGACGCGTTCGCGGCGTCGTCCGGTCTGGACTGGCCCGACGTGCTCGTCGCGGCACGTCAGTGGCGGGCGCTGATCGAGGGCAGCGCACCGGACCTGCTGGTCGAGATGGACGCGATCGCCGAGGGTGCCGGCCTGCATCCCGACGAGATCCTCGCGCTCAACGCCCGGGGCGAGATCGTGCGCAATCACGACAGCGGCTTCGGCCGGGGCCGCTCGTCCGAGCCCGTGGACGGGTGCAGCTCCTACGCGCTGTTGCCCGAGGTGACAGGGGACGGACACACCTACTGCGGGCAGAACTGGGACTGGCGCGCCGGGGTCGAGGCCACGACCGTGCTGCTGCGGGTGGTGCAGCCGCCCAAGCCCACGATCATCATGCAGGTCGAGGCCGGACAGATCGGCAGGCAGGGCGCCAACTCCGCGGGAATCGCGCTGAACGCCAACGGCCTGGGCGGGCGGTTCGAAGCCGGGATCGGCGTGCCCCAGCCGGTGCTGCGGCGGCTGATCCTCGACTCTGCCAGCCTGCGTGCGGCGCTCCAAGTGCCGTTCGACGTGCACCAGCACATCGCGACCAACCTGCTGATCACGCATCGCGACGGCGTTGCCATCGACCTGGAGACGACACCGGTGGCGCATCGCTGGGGTTACCCCGCCGACGGCATCCTTGTGCACGGTAACCACTACCAATTCGGTGTCCCCGAACGACTGCGCGAGACGTACCGGCCGTCTCCCGTGGACTCCCTGTACCGGGTGCCGATCATCACGCGCGGTCTCGGCCTTGCCTCCGGCGCCCGTGACTCGGCCGGGGTCCGCAAGGTCATCGCCGAGACGATGAGCGACCACACAGGACTCCCGGACAGCGTGTGCGCCCACGCCGATCCCGGCCGGCCCGCCGTCAGGCGGAACAAGACGATCATGTCCAGCCTCGTCGACCTCACCACGGGCGAGTACCGGCTGGCCGCGGGCAATCCCTGCGAGAACGACTACGAGCTTCTGCCGTGGCGCCTGTACGACGGGCCGGGCGGCGATCGCACCACTTCCCACAACAACGCCAACTAGGGAAACGAACTGTCATGACAAGACATC
This sequence comes from Saccharopolyspora antiqui, assembly GCF_052246905.1. Classification (NCBI taxonomy): domain Bacteria; kingdom Bacillati; phylum Actinomycetota; class Actinomycetes; order Pseudonocardiales; family Pseudonocardiaceae; genus Saccharopolyspora; species Saccharopolyspora antiqui. The sequence continues at coordinate 37,880 of NZ_JBQQBO010000010.1, read as the reverse complement.
GCCATTCCCACCGGCTCTCCGCCGGTGCGCTCGGGTGCGCGACACTCGTACTGGTCGCCGGTTGTGGCGGCGGGGGCGTCTCTCCGTCCCAGGCCAGGGAGAACGTGCGGCTGGTCGACAGCACGCCTGCTGCCACGGGGCCGCTCGACAAGGCCACCTGGTTCATGCCCAAGGAGCCGGCGACTCTCGACCTCGACAACGACGCCTCCGGTGCCACCACCGACACCGTCATGGGCAACGTGTGCGAACGGCTCGTCCAGGCGCAGCCCGATCTGACGATCAAGCCCGGGCTTGCCGAGAAGTACGAGTGGACGTCGCCGACGACTCTCGTGTTCACAATCCGCCAGGGCGTCCGTTTCCACAGCGGCAACGTGATGACGGCGGACGACGTGGTGTGGAGCATGAACCGGCACCGCGCCGACGGGGCGAACGAGTCCGATGAGTTCGGCAACGTCAGCGACATTCGCCAGACCGGGCCCACCGAGGTGACGGTCACGCTGACGCAGCCCGACGCCGTGTTCGTGAAGGCCCTGGCCGGTACGGGTGGTGTCGTCTTCGAGCGCAAGACCGTCGAGGCTCAAGGCGCTGCCTTCGGCACGCCGAGCGGCGGCGACGCGTGCACGGGGCCCCTGGAGCTGAAGTCGTGGGAGTCCGGGCGGCGGATCGTCCTCGGCAAGTTCGCGGACTACTGGGACAAGGCGCGCGTGTCGAAGACCGGTGAGCTCACCATCCGGTGGGCCGATGACGACGCCGTCGTCAACTCGCTGCTCACCGGCGAGGCCGACGGCGCGTACCTGGAGAACATCGCGTCCGCTGCCCGGTTGGCGAACGGTCCGAACACGACGGTCAGCCAGGGCCCGGACACCCGCGTGTGGAACTCGATGGTGACTGAGCGCGGCGCGCTCACCGACGTGAGACTGCGCAAGGCGCTCTCGCTAGCGCTCGACCGGGACGGCGTCTCACGGGCTGCGCTCGCTGGTTTCGGGTTGCCTGCCACCGAACCGGTGGGCCAGGGCGCGTGGGGATACCAGGCCGACAAGTTCCGGGCGGCGTCGGAGCAGTTGGCCGCTGGGGCACCGGCCAAGCCCACCGCGCAGAACATCGAGGCGGCGAAGAAGCTCGTCGCCGAGGTCGGCAACACGCAGCAGATCGTAGTCGCCAGCGACGGCACCACGGTGCGCGACGTGATCGCGAACGCGATCGTGGACGCTGCGAAGACGATCGGCCTCGATGCCAGGATCATCCAGATCCCGCCCCAGCAGTACGGCGACTACTACAGCGATCCGGAGTTCCGCAAGCAGGCCGACCTGTTCACCGACGACTACTTCATCTCGAAGAACGACCCGGTCGGTTTCTACAAGAACGGTGCCTCCGACTCGTCGGTCAACTGGGTCCTCAACGACCCCCAGTACGACGCCCTGGTGCTGCAGGCCAGGGCTGAGCTGGATGACGCGAAGCGGGCCGATCTCGCGATCGACCTCGGGCAGCGGTGGGCCGAGGCCATGCCGTGGCTGTCCGTCGTGCAGAGCCCGACCACGGTCGTGCTCGCCAACGACGTGACCGGTGTTCCCGCGTCCGGTGGCTTCCGGAACTACTCGTGGGCTGCCGACCTCGGAGCGAAGGGCAATTGAGCATGGCGGCCACACTTCTGCGGCGGCTCGGCGCCATGTTCCTCACCTTGGCCATCAGCTCATTCGTCATCTTCGCGGGCATCTATGCCGCGCCAGGCGACCCGGTGACCTTCCTGATCGGCAATCCGGAGAACATGACGCCGGAGCGGATCGCGGCGGTGCGCGCCGAGTACCACCTGGACCAGCCGTTGGTCGTGCAGTACGCCCTGTGGGCGAAGGGCGTGCTGCACGGTGACCTCGGCACGTCCTTCTTCTACCAGCAGCCGGTCTCCGAGCTGTTGGCGTCGCGGCTGCCGATGACGTTGACGCTCGTGGCCATGGCCACGGTGCTGTTCGTCGTCATCGGCGTCTCGCTCGGTGTCGCCTCGGCGCTGCGCCGGGGCGGCCCACTCGACTCGTTCATCACGGGCGGCACCACTTTCGTGAACTCCGTGCCGAACTTCGTGGTGGCGCTCGGACTGGTGTCGGTTTTCGCGGTGCAGCTGCGCTGGTTCCCGGTGGTCGGCGATGGTGCCGGTTTCGCTGATCGGCTGTATCACCTGACGCTGCCCGCGGTGGCGCTCGCGCTCGGATCGCTCGCGCTCATCAGCCGCGTGACCAGACAGACCATGGTCGAGCAGCAGGCCCTCGATCACGTCGAAGCGGCACGCAGCTACGGGCTCGGCACCCGGCGGATCGTGTATCGGCACGTGCTGCGCAACTCGCTCGGCCCGGTGGTCACCATGTGCGGGCTCACCATCGCGGGAATGCTCGCGGGAACCACGGTCATCGAGAGCGTGTTCGGCCTCAACGGGGTAGGCAGCCTGCTCGTCGAATCCATCAACACGCACGATTTCGCCGTGGTACAGGCAATCCTGCTCTACATGGTGCTCGCGTACATGGTGGTCACGATCCTCGTCGATCTGCTCTACCCCCTCCTCGACGCACGCACCCTGATAAGGAGTGACCGATCGTGACGATCGACAGTCTCCGGTCACACCCGACAGCCTCGGCCGGGGGCCGTCGGCGCGGCTCCCGGTGGACCTTCGGTGTTTGCGTCGGAATCCTGGCCGTCGCTGTCGCCGCGGCGGTGTTCGCCCCGCTCGTCGCGCCGTACGAGCCCGACGACCCGGACTTCTCCGCCATCTGGGCGCTTCCCAGCTCCGCGCACTGGCTCGGCGCCGACCAGCTCGGCAGGGACATCCTGTCCAGGGTGATCCACGGCGCGAGGCCGAGCCTGCTCGGAGCGATCGCCCTGCTCGCTTTCGCCACGGCGCTGGGCGTGCTCATCGGGGTGATCGCGGCGTGGCGGCGCGGCTGGGTCGACACCGTGCTCGCCCGGGTCACCGACGTCATGTTCGCGTTCCCGGGACTCCTGTTCGTGGTGCTCATCATCGCGGTGTTCGATCGGGGGTCCGCGACGGCGGTCATCGGTATGGGCCTGGCCTTCGCGCCGGTGATCGCCAAGTTCACCAGGGCGATCGCGCTCGAAGAGCTGGCTAGGCCGTACGTAGACGCCTACCGGTTGCAGGGAGTCGGCGGCGTCCAGCTGCTCGGCAGGTACGTGCTGCCGAACCTGCTGCCCACGCTCGTCGGCTACCTCGTGGTGCTGTTCGGCGAGGGGCTGATGAGCCTGGCCGCGCTCAACTTCCTCGGGTTCGGCGCGCAGCCGCCCAGCTCCGAATGGGGCCTGATGGTGCAGGAGGGCCGTGCGGGCGTGATCCAGGGTTTCTTCGGCCCTGCCATCATCCCGGGTCTCACGATCGCGATCGTGGTCGTCGCGACCAACGTCGTCGGGGTTCGCCTTTCCGACAAGCTTGCAGTGAGGACGTGACGCGTATGTTGTTGGCGATCGAAGACCTCAGCCTGTCGGTGCCCGGCCCTGCGGGCTCTCGGCAAATCTTGCGCAGCGTGTCCCTCGATGTCGCCGAGGGCGAGACGGTGGGACTGGTCGGCGAGTCCGGCTCCGGCAAATCGACGACGGCGAGAGCCGCGCTTCGCTTGGCACCCGACCACGCGTCGCTGTCGGGCACCATCACGGTCTGCGGATACGACATTGTCGCGGACGACCGGGCGACCGTGCAGAAGATCCGGTCGGAACTGGCCGCCATGATCTTCCAGGAGCCGCGAGCGGCGCTCAACCCGGTGCGCCGCATCGGAGACTCGGCCACCGAACGGCTAGTCCACGTCCACGGTGTCGCCAAAGCGCAGGCACGCGAGCGGATCGCGTCGCTATTCGCCGAGGTCGGGCTCGACAACACGGACCACGTGCTACACGCGTACCCGCACCAGCTCTCCGGCGGCATGCTGCAGCGCGTGGTGATCGCCGCGGCGCTGAGCATCAGTCCCCGCCTGCTCCTCGCGGACGAGGCGACGAGCGCGCTCGACGTGACCACTCAAGCGGAGGTGCTCGCGCTGCTCCGGCGGCTCCAGCGAGAGCGGTCGATGGGTGTCCTGTTCATCACCCATGATCTGCAGCTCGCCGCCGCGTACTGCGACCGCGTCTACGTCATGAAGGACGGTTCCGTGGTAGACCACCAAAAGGCCAGCACGATCTTCGTGAACCCGGCCAACCCGTACACCAAGGCGCTGGCGGACGCCGTCCCCAAGCTTCCCGATCGGGAATCCGCCCCGAACTCGATCGAGGCGCGGGCATGAGCGACGCGGTGCGGGTCAGCGGCCTGACCAAGACGTTTCCGGGGCGGCGCGGGGCGGCCCGCGTGGTCGCGGTGCAGGACGTGAGTTTCAGCGTCCGCAAGGGCGAGGCGCTCGGGCTGGTCGGCGAGTCCGGCTCCGGCAAGACCACGGTCGCCCGCGTGCTGGTGGGCCTCACCCGGCCCGACGCTGGCACGATCGCGATCAACGGCCGTAGCAGGGAGCGGAAGGAGCGCGGCAGGTCCGCGCGCCTGCGCCGGGCCAAGGAAGTCCAGATGGTCTTCCAAGATCCATACGGTTCCCTGGACCGAAGGCTGAGCGTCGAGGCCGCACTGCGTGATGTCCTGCGCCGACATCTGCCCGATCCGGCCAAGGAGACCGTGCGGGCCCGGATCGCCGAGCTGATGGACTGTGTCGGGCTCTCCGAGCAGCATCTTGGATCCCGGCCCCACCAACTCAGCGGCGGCCAGCGGCAGCGGGTCGCCATCGCGAAAACCCTCGCCGTGGACCCCGCCGTGCTCGTGCTCGACGAGGCGGTGTCTGCATTGGACGTCTCCGTCCAGGCGCAGATCCTGAGGCTGCTCAACGAGATCCGCGTCGACACCGGGGTGAGCCTGGTGTTCGTCACGCACGACCTCGCCGTGGTCGGTGAAGTGACCAGCGAGATTCTCGTGATGTACAAGGGAGAGGCCGTCGAGCAGGGTGCCACGGCAGACGTGCTGCGCCGCCCCCAGCACCCCTACACCGAGATGCTCCTGTCGTCCGCACCAGGCCCGAACTGGAAACCCGAGCGCGTCGCCGAACTGCGGGCCGCCTTCGCGAGCACGCGATGACGGGTTCCGATCGGCCACCCCGCCGGCCGTCGACGAGTTCGCAGACAACACACCGGCACGGCTGTTCCCGGCGCCTTCGCCGGACAGCGTCGTCCGCCCGGACGAAGATTCAGAAGGTGAACTGGTCGCCACGATGAGACTGCTCGTACTGCCCGGGGACGGCATTGGCCCGGAGATCCTCGCCCCGACCCGAAAGGTGCTCGACGCGGCCGACGCCGCGTACGACCTCGGCCTCGAACTGGAGACCGCCGACATCGGCTTCGCCAGCCTGGCCCGCGAGGGCACGACGCTCCCGCCGACGGTGCTGGACCGGATCCCCGAGGTCGACGGCGTGGTCCTCGGTCCGGTGTCGCACTACGAGTACCCGCCGCGGCACGAGGGTGGGCTCAACCCGTCGGCCGAGCTCCGCGTTCGGTTCGAGTTGTTCGCGAACGTCCGCCCATGCCGGTCGAGGGCGGAGCTCAGTGTCCTGCGGGCACCGATGGACCTGGTCCTCGTCCGCGAGAACACCGAGGGCTTCTACTCCGACCGCAACATGTACGCGGGCACCGGCGAGTTCATGCCGGACGCCGACAACGCGTTCAGCATCCGCAAGATCAGTGCCCGGGGCTGTGAACGGGTTGCCAGGGCGGCGTTCGATCTCGCCCGAGGACGCCGCCGGAAGGTGACCGCGGTGCACAAGGCCAACGTGCTCAAGCTCTCCGACGGGCTCTTCCTCCGCGAGGTGCGCGAGGTCGCGAAGGACTTCCCCGACGTCCAGCTCGACGAACTGATCGTCGACGCCGCCGCGGCCGCGCTGATCCGGCGGCCGGACACCTTCGACGTGATCGTGACCACCAACATGTTCGGCGACATCCTCTCGGACGAAGCGGCCGAACTCTCGGGCAGCCTCGGCCTCGGCGGCTCGCTCAACGTCGGCCACGACGTCGCGGTGGCCCAGGCACAGCACGGTTCCGCGCCGGACATCGCCGGCCAGGGGATCGCCAACCCGACGTCGCTCATCCTCTCCGCGGCGATGCTGCTCGACTGGCGGGGCCGGCGCGACCGCAACGAGGCCTTGGTCGAGGCGGCGGCAGGCATCGAGTCCGCCGTGGAGCGGACGCTCGACGATCCGGGTTCGCGCACCCGCGACCTGGGCGGCAGCCTGGGCACCGCCGAGTTCGCCGACCACGTGGTGGCGCGGCTGCTCACCGGGAGACGTGCGGTCTCGACCCCGAACTGACGTCCATCCTCGCGATCCGCACTGTTGAAAGGAATGGACATGCCCCTGTCCGTCAACCCGGCGACCGCATCGCCGGGTACGACGTGCACACGCCCGAGCAACTCGAACGGAATCAGGGAGTTCGTCAACGTGAAGACCGTGTGGATCGGCCCGGTGGTCCAGGCATGACCGCCGACAACCGGCAGCAGCCATCGATCCTGCGGCCCGACGAGCTGCCCGCCAAGGACCGCGGGGCAGGCGCGCGCACGGTGCCGCTCGTGACGAGCGCGCGGGGTGCCACGGCGTTTCTCAACGGCATCACCAGTTTCGAGCCGGGAGCGGCGATCGCGCATCACACCCACAACGTCGCCGAGTCGGTGGTCATCGTGCAGGGCGAGGCCATTGTGGACATCGACGGTGAGCGGGCCCGGCTGCGCGTATTCGACACGACGTTCGTGCCGGCCAACATCCCCCATCACTTCGAGAACGCCTCGGACACCGAGCCGATGAAGATCTTCTGGACGTACGCCTCGCCGGACGCGACCAGAACGATCGTCGAGTCGGGGGAGCGCTCCCGGATCGACGCCGAGCACCCCGACGGGCCCGTGAGCTCGGCCAGCATCGTGCGCGAGACAGCGCTGATCACCGTACTGCCGGGCCGGGAGAAGGCGTTCGAGGCGGCCGTGGCCGAGGCCGCGCCCCTGTTCCAGCGTGCGAAGGGAGCACGCACGTTCGTCCTGGAGCGCTCGCACGAGAGCCCGCTGCGGTACCGGCTCGTCGTCGGCTGGGAGTCGGTCGACGATCACACGTCGGGGTTCCGGAACTCGCCGGAGTTCCGGCGTTGGCGCGAGCTCATCGGCGACTCGATCGCCGGGCTGCCGGAGGTCGAGCACTTCCACCACGTTCTGACCGCCTTCTGACGGCGGATCCCGCGCGCGTCGCGACCCCGCGACCCGAACTAGCCAGTGACGAGCAAGGAGCACACGAAACCATGGTGAACACCGCCGAACGCGATTCGCAGGGCGCCCACTTCATCGGCGGCACGCCGTTCTTCGCCTCGCGGCACGACCAGCGCCTGTCCTACGCCCTGTACGTGCCCAAGGACCACACGCCCGACGCGGCACCGCTGCCGCTGGTCGTGATCCAGCACGGTACCGGGCGGTCGGCAGAGCTCTACCGGGACCGGTGGAAGGGCTTCGCGATCGAGCACCGCTGCGTCATCCTCACGCCGTTGTTCCCGGCCGGGCTGGTGGAGCCCGGGGAGCTGCACAGCTTCAAGTTCCTGGAGTACGAGGGGATCCGGTTCGACCACGAACTGCTGCACATCGTCGACGAGGTCGGTGAGCGGTTCAACACCGAGACCCAGAAGTTCTACCTGCATGGCTTCTCCGGCGGCGGGCAGTTCGCGCACCGCTTCCTCTACGCGCATCCCGACCGGCTGGCCGGCATCTCGATCGGCGCGCCCGGCCGAATCACGCAGCTCGACGACTCGCTGCCCTGGTGGCTCGGGACCGGAGGGTTCGCGGAGCGCTTCGGCATCGAGATCGACATCGAGGCCGTGCGGAGGGTTCCGGTGCAAATGGTGGTCGGCGGCGACGACGTCGAGAGCTGGGAGATCAACAACCCCGGCGGGCCCAACTGGATGGACGGTGTCGAGAAGACCGGCAGCACCCGGATCGAGCGGCTGGAGACGCTGCGCGACAACTTCACCGCGCACGGGATCGAGGTCCGTTTCGACGTCGTTCCCGGCGTCGCCCACAAGGGCAGCGAGGTGATTCCCGTGGTCCAGGAGTTCATGGCGGAGTTGGTGAGCAGGCGGTGATCCAGCCCCGCGCGGGCCACCTCGGCCGGCACGGAACCAGCGCCGCAACGATATCGGCCGACGTTCGGCCCACCCACGAAAGGACGGTGACCATGGCGACCGATCTGGCGACCGTGGGCATGGGCCCCGTGAGCACGCTTCTTCGGGACCTGTCGAACCGAGGCATGCGACTGCATTCGCTGCTCGTGCACTGGCGCGGGCGTACCGTGCTCGATCTGTGGCAATGGCCGCACGACCCGGATCTCAAGCACAAGCTCCACTCGGCGACCAAGAGCTTCACCGGCACGGCTGTCGGCTTCGCCGAGGCCGAGGGGCTGCTCGGGCTCGACGACCCGGTCGTGGACTTCTTCGATGGTCGGCTGCCCGCGGCTCCCAGCGAGAACCTGAGCCGGATGCGGGTTCGTGACCTGTTGACCATGCAGACCGGGCACGGTCGTGGCCTGTCGGGTGCGACGACCCGGCTGCGGCGGACCGGCTGGGTCGGCGAGTTCCTAGAGGAACCGGTGGTCGAGCTGCCGGGCCGCAGGTTCGTGTACAGCAGCACGACGAGCCACGTCCTCTCGGCGATCGTGCAGGAGGCGTCCGGGCAGCCCGTCGACGAGTACCTGAGCCCGCGCCTGTTCGAACCGCTGGGCATCGTGGACTTCGACTGGGAACGGGACCCGGACGGCGTGGCCAGCGGCGGCAACGGCCTCTCGATGCGACCGCGTGACCTGCTCGCCTTCGGGGTTCTCTACCTCCAGGACGGTGTGTGGCAGGGCAAGCGGGTCCTGCCGACCGGCTGGCCGCAGAAGGCCTCGGCCCTGCACGTCCGGCGCGCCCTCAGCGGGGAATGGAATGGAACGGAACTCGTCGGTCCCGCCACGGACGCCGTCGCCGACTCGGGTTACGGCTTTCAGTTCTGGACCACGGAGGACGGGATCTACAACGCCTCGGGCATTTTCGGCCAGGAGTGCATGGTCTTCCCCGACCAGGACGGGGTCGTCGTCGTCACCGGCGCGATGGGCAACGGCACCTACCACGATCTCCCGAAAATGCTCCGGAAGACGTTCCGCAACGCCTTCGGTGCCATGGCGGGCGACCAGGAGTCCTCTTTGGACGGAAGTGACGAGATCGGCCGGTGGGTGCGGCACGCGCGGCAGCCGGAGCCACTGCGTGCCGGGACACGCCGGGTCGGCTTCCGGGAGACCTACGACTTCGAACCCAACGAGCACGGCCTACATTCCCTGTCGGTCGAGGTGCGGGACGAATCGGTGCTGCTCGTCCTCGATGATGAGCTCGGTCGCCACGAAGTCGAACACGGCGTCGGGCACTGGATCCGGCAGGACACCGGAGCGAGCGTGTGGCGGCTCCACCACTCCTACCAGGACGCGTCCGCCGCCATCCTGGCGGCCGCGCAGTGGTCCGCCCCGAGCGACGAAGATCCCACCACGGACGACGTCCTGCGCCTCACCTGGCACTTCCTCGAATCGCCGTTCGTCGACCAGCTGACGCTGCGCTTCGACGCCGCTGGCGTCGCGGTAGCTCGCGAGGTCAACGTCAACTCAGGCCCGACCGAGCTGCCACCGGTCCGGGGCGTTCCCCGGCACCGGTGACGGCGTCACGCCCCCTCGGCCCGTAGCGCGGACAGCGCCCGGTGGAGCCGGTCGATGAACAGGTCGACGTGCGCGGGCTCCCAGACCAGCGGCGGCCGGACCTTCAGCACATCGCCGCGCGGGCCGGTCGAACCGGCGAACGCGCCCTGCTCGACCAGCCGATCGAGCAGGGCGCGGGTCATCGCGCGGGAGCTCGCCCCATCGGCGGGGAGCACGTCGACGCCGGCGAGTAGTCCGATGCCGCGAACGTCACCGAGCAACGGCTCGGCGGCGGCGAGGTCGCGCAGCCGCTGGCGGAGCCGGGTTCCGACCTCCACCGCCTGCTCGGGCAAGCCGGTCAGCTGCAGGACATCGAGGACGGCGTGACCGGCGGCGGCAGCGACCGGTGTCGCCGCGAAGGTGGAGAAGTACTCATAGCTCCTGGCGAGGACGTCGGCGATCTCGCGCCGGGTGACGACCGCGCCGATGGGGTAACCGGCACCCATCGGCTTGCCCAGCGTCACGATGTCCGGCGTGACTCCGGCGAGCGCGAAGCGCCACAGGTGCGGACCACTGCGGCCGTAACCCGACTGCACCTCGTCCGCGAGGTACAGGGCGCCGACGCCGTGCGCGCCGTCGACGAGCCCGGCGGCGAACTCGCCGGGCACGTCGAGGATGCCTTCGGAGGTGAACTGCGAGTCCGCGAGCACCAGCGCGGGGCTCTCACCCGTGCCGTGCAGCGCCGCCGCGGCACCGGTAACGCGTTGCGCCGCAACGGCTCGCGTCAGTTCGGCGGCGGGACCGTGCGGTGCGGGGTACGTTGCGACGCGCTGCGGCCGGTAACCCTCCGGCCACTCGTTCGAGCTCAGGTCGGCCATCCACTTGGACGTCCCGTGGTAGGCGTGTTCCGCGATGATCGCTCCGGTGGCGCCGGTGTATTCGGTCGCCAGCCGCCAGGCGAGTTCGTTGGCTTCGGTACCGGACGTGGTGAACAGGCAGGTGTCCAGTTCCGGCGGCATCGTGGCCAGGATGCGCTCGGCGAGGTCGACCACGCCGGCGTGCAGGTATCGCGAGTGGGTGTTCAGCGCGGCCAGTTGCCTGCTGACCGCATTGGTGACCGCGGGGTGAGTGTGCCCGATGACGGCGACGTTGTTGTAGGCGTCCAGATAACGCGTGCCGTCAGGGGAGAGGAGCCATGGGCCCTCGCCGCGCACCACCTCGACCGGCCGCCCGTAGAACAGCGGCGACAGTCCGCCGCCCATCGCCTCGGCTCGGCGGCGCGGCAGGCTGTGCCCGGGGATCGCGCTCGCGAGCTCACGGGTACCGGCAAGTCGTTCCATCCGGTCCGCGAGCTGGTCCGGACCGAGCCGGCCGAGCAACTCCAGGACCTGCTCGCTGCCCTGGTCGTACTGGGTGATGTACCGGTGGTTGTCGTGATGCGGACCGCGTCGTGTCGCCGACACCGCCAGCGTCGTCAGCAGGCGGGCGATCACGAGTTCGCCGAGCAGAGCCACTTCAGCCCGGGCCAGCTCACGATGACGCTGGTAGCCGCGGAGCACGGCATCGGCGAGCCGCCACATGTCGCCGTCGCCACCCGCTCCGCGCAGTACCGACGTCAGGCTCGCGGCGAGGTCGCAGACGGCGGCTGTGTGGTGCATGTCGCCGAAGTCGATCACGCCGCTGACGGTGCCCGACTCGGAGAGCACGTTGGTGAGGGTGACGTCGGCGTGCTGGACACCGGACGGGAGCGTGCGGGTCGCCTCAAGCGCTGGCGTCACCCGGACCGCGAGGTCCTGCCACGACCCGGCTCCGATGCCCGAATCGGCCAGCACGATCGGCATCCTCCTGATGTCCCACATCAGGGTTCGGCCCGCCGCCGGATGGAAGAAACCCCGAAGGGCAACGGACATCCGCGCGGTGGCGGCGCCGACCTGCTCGGCGAGTCCGATGTCGAGCGGCTTTCCTTCGAGCGGGTTCCCCGGCAGCAGCGTGATCAGCCTGGCCAGGCAGTCACGGCCGGTGTCATCGCGCAGGCGCACGATCGGCGCGCCCGACTGGGCGGGGACCGTGATCGGGACCGGCAGCCCGGGGTCCGAGTCGTGGACGTGGGCGAGCCCGCGGACCTCCATGTCGACCACTTCGGCGCTCTCGGCGGGGTTGGAGACCTTGACGACGAACCGGCCGTCGACGAGCCCGTTGAGGTCGCGTTCGCTGTCGAGCGATCGCAGCTCCGGATCAGGCAGGTCCCAATGCTCGCGCAGCACGTCCCGGAGCCGACCGGCGGCGAACACGGGTGCGGGCTCCGCGAAGACGTCGGTCGCCGATCCGTCCGGTCCGGCCCACTCTGTGGTCATGACGCCGTGTCCTTTCCCTGCGAATGTGCTCAGAGCCGGTCTTTGATCTTGTTTGTGATGTCGGGGATCGGCGGAGCGAGACGGCGACGGCAACTCCCGCAGGGGCCGCCACCCACGCTAAACGAGCTCGAAGACGAGTTCTCAGCCAATGTCTTCCCGCAGGAACTGCCGGTAGACGAAGGGCAGGACGCCGCCGTTGTTGTAGTAGACGGCTTCCTGCGGCGTGTCCAGCCGCACCTTGACGTCGAAATCCAGGCTGGGCCGGTCGCCGCTCGCTGGCCTGGCCCGGATCGTCACCGAGGAGGACGGGGTCCGCAGCGCGCGCTCGATGCCGATGATGTCGAACATTTCGGTGCCGTCCAGGGCGAGTGACCGGGCGCTCTGTCCGTCGAGGAACTGCAGGGGCAGCACGCCGAGTTGGGCCAGGTTCGCTCGATGGATGCGTTCGAACGACCGCGCGAGCACTGCTCTGACGCCCAGCAGCGCGGTCGCCTTCGCCGCCCAGTCCCGGGATGACCCGGTTCCGTACTCCTCGCCGGCGACGACGATCAGGGGGACGCCCGCCGCCGCGTACGACCGCGCGGCCGCATGGATGGGAACGACAGCACCGTCCCGCGTGAAATCGGGGGTGACCCCGCCACCCTCCGCCACCAGCAGGTTCCGCAGGCGGGGGTTCGCGAACCCGCCGCGCACCATCACCTCGAAGTTCCCCCGACGAGAGGCGTAGGTGTTCAGGTCGGTCTCGCCGAGCCCGGTGAGATAGCGTCCCGCACTGCTCCCCACGGGAATGCGTCCGGCCGGGCTGATGTGGTCGGTGGTGACCGAGTCACCGAGCAGCGCGAGCGCCCGCGCGCCGACGATGTCGTCCGGCCTCGGCGCCTCCTCGGCCGCCGCGTCCAGGAACGGCGGGCGGCGCAGGTAGGTGGATTCGGCCGACCAGCCGAACCGGTCACCGGTCGCCGAGGGCACATCGGCCCAATTCCGGTCGCCGTCGAAGATGCCGGTGTAGGCGTCGCTGAACAGCTCGGGAGTGAGGTGCGCGTTGATCACCGCGTCGATCTCGGCGTCGCTCGGCCACAGGTCGGCGAGCATGACGGGCCTGCCGTCCGCGTCCGTCCCCAGCGGTTCCGACAGCAGGTCGTGCGTGACCGAGCCCACGAGGGCGTAGGCGACGACCAGGGGTGGCGACGCCAAGTAGTTGATCGAGACGTCGTTGTGGATGCGCCCGTCGAAGTTCCGGTTGCCCGACAACACGGAGGCGACGACGACGCCGCGTTCGGCGACCGCCTCGGCGACGACGGGCAGCAGCGGTCCGGAGTTGCCGATGCAGGTCATGCAGCCGTAGCCGACCAGGTTGAAGCCGAGCTCGTCGAGCGAGTCGGACAGACCCGAGCGCCGCAGGTAGTCCGTGACGGTCTTCGAACCCGGTGCCAGGCTCGTCTTCACCCATGGCTTGGTCCCCAGTCCCCGTGCCCGCGCGTTCCGGGCCAGCAGGCCGGCGGCGACCATGACATGCGGATTGGACGTGTTGGTGCACGACGTGATCGCGGCGATGGCGACAGCGCCGTCCTGGACCTGCTGGCCGGGGCCGACCGCAGGGCCCGCGACCGATCCGCCGCTGCGGAGTGCGGGCCCGGCGGTGCGGACCCGCTCGACCGCTGCGGCGGCGTTGCTTCGCATGTCGCCCAGGGGAACGCGATCCTGGGGCCGGCGAGGGCCGGCGAGTGACGCGGTCACCTGGGAGAGGTCGATCCGCAACCGCTCGTCGTAGCGCGGGCTGCCGGCGGGTTCGTGCCAGAGCCCCTGTTCCTTCGCGTAGGTCTCCACGGCGGCGACGTGATCGGGCCGCCGGCCGGTCAGCCGCAGGTAGTCGAGCGTCGCACCGTCGATCGGGAACATGGCGGCGGTGGCGCCGAACTCCGGGCACATGTTTGCGATCGTCGCCCGCTGGGCCAGGGCAATCCCGGCGACGGCGGCGCCGGTGAACTCGATGAACTTGCCGACGACACCGTGCGCGCGCAGCGTCTCGGCGATCGTGAGCACCAGGTCGGTCGCGGTCACGGACGGCCGGAGCTCGCCAACGAACTCGACGCCCACCACCGGTGGGACGACCATGCTCAGCGGCTGCCCGAGCAGGGCGACCTCGGCCTCGATGCCGCCGACGCCCCACGCCAGGACGCCGAGCGCGTTCACCATGGTGGTGTGCGAGTCCGTTCCCGCGCAGGTGTCCGGGAATGCCCAACCGTCGCGGCGCTCGACAACCTGCGCGAGAAACTCCAGGTTGATCTGGTGCATGATGCCGCTGCCCGGCGGAACGACATGGACACCGTCGAGCCGTTCGCCCCATTTCAGGAACCGGTACCGCTCCGCGTTGCGCGCGTACTCGATTTCGATGTTGCGGCGCACGGCGTCCGGGCGGCCCGACACCTCGGTGGCGATGGAGTGGTCGACGGTCAGGTGGCTGGGGATGAGGGGGCTCACGCGGCGTGGATCGCCACCCGCCTCGGCGATCGCGTCGCGCAACGCGGCGAGATCGGTCAGGACCGGAACCCCGTTGGTGTCGTGGAGGAACACCCGGGACGGCGCGAACGAGATGACGTCGGGGGCCCCGTCCACCCGACCGCGGACGAGCGCGGCGATCTGCTCGGTCGTCACGGAGTGCCCGTCCTCGTGGCGCAGCAGGTTCTCCAGGAGCACCTTGTGGCTCAGCGGCAGCTGTTCCGCGCCGGGAACTGCGTCGAGACGGTGCACACGAAAGCGCTCACCTGCGAGATCGAGTAGAGCGAGGCTTTGATAGCTGTTCAGCGCCGCTGTCCGCACCGTGCTCAAGTCATTCCTTCCGTGGACAAGGATATAGGCTATAACATAGCCCAACGAAACCAGGCATGCCATCGTCGTGGACTGGGCGCTGATCCTGTCGGCCGAGAGCGGGCAGTCAGTAGAGTTCGGATCCGCAGCACGAACACCGTTCCGCAGACCCGACAACCTTAGGAGTTCGAGCATGGTCACGCTGTTCGAGAGGATATTGGCTGCCCACAAGGGTATCCGCCCCGATGTTCCGGTGACCACGCTCCAGCGCAGTGCGTTTCTGTCGCGGGAGGCGCAGTGCGACGTCTGGCTGAAGGCGGAGCACCTGATGCCAACGGGCTCGTTCAAGGTGCGCGGTTCCGCGAACAAGATTCGTACGCTGGGCGAGGCCGCGCGGTCCGGTGTGGTCACCGCGTCCACCGGCAACCACGGACTCGGGGTGGCTCGTGCCGGTGCCCTGGCCGGTGTCGGGGTCACCGTATATGTCAGCAATACTGCCGTGCCCTCGAAGATGGCCGCGATCGAGGCCCTGGGGGCGAAGCTCGTCGTGGTCGACGGATCCCCGCTCGACTCGGAGATCGAGGCACGTCGGCATTCGGAGCTGCAGGGCCAGCCGTACGTCGCCCCCTACAACGACCTCGACACGATGGCGGGGCAGGGGACCCTGGGGGTTGAACTGGTCGAGCAGGCCCCTGATCTCGACGCGGTTTTCCTCTGCGTCGGCGGGGGCGGTCTCGCCGGTGGGGTCGGCACCGCGCTCAAGGCGCTGAGCCCGAAAACTCGGCTGGTCGGCGTGTGGCCGGCGGCGTCGAGGTGCATGCTCGACTCGCTGAACGCCGGCCACATCGTCGAAACGCCCGAGTACGACACCCTTTCCGACGGTTCGGCGGGGGCGGTGGAACCGGGTTCGGTCACCTTCCCGGTCTGCCAGGAGGTGATCGACGAAACCGTGACCGTCAGCGAGGACGAGATCGCGCTCGGGATGCGGAAGATCGCCGAGGGGGAGCGGTGGATGATCGAGGGCTCGGCCGGTGTCGCCGTCGCCGGATTGCTCCAGACCGCCGAACGCTACCGAGGCAAGAAGGTGGCCGTCGTGCTGTGCGGCCGCAACGTCTCGGTCGAGACGTTCCTCGCTGCCATGGCACGCGCGGCGAACTGAGCGTGCGCCAGCGGCGCAGTTGAGCAACGAATCGATGCATGTCCGCCGGAGAAGCGCAACGATCGAATGATCTCGGCAACGGATCTCGGCTGTGGCTGCTTCTCATAGGCTATAGCCTGTAACCATGACGACTTTTGCCGAGGACATCATCGGTACCGCGCCCGCTGAGTTCATCGCGTTGGATGAGCGGTGGAGCACGCACAACTACCACCCGTTGCCCGTGGTGGTGGCCAGGGCGGAGGGGGCGTGGGTCACCGATGTGGCGGGGGCGCGATATCTGGATTTCCTGTCCGGGTATTCGGCGTTGAATTTCGGGCATCGGCATCCGGTGCTGGTGGCGGCGGCGGTGGAGCAGCTGAGCCGGGTCACGTTGACGTCGCGGGCGTTCCATCACGATCAACTGGGGTTGTTCTGCCGGGAGCTGGCCGCGCTGACGGGCACGGAGCTGGTGTTGCCGATGAACTCGGGTGCCGAGGCGGTGGAGTCGGCGATCAAGGTGGCGCGGAAGTGGGCGTACCGGGTGAAGGGGGTGCCGGACGGGGCGGCCGAGGTGGTGGTGGCCGGCGGGAACTTCCACGGCCGTACGACCACGATCGTGTCGTTCTCCACCGACGAGACCGCGCGGGCGGAGTTCGGGCCGTTCACCCCGGGTTTCGTGGTGGTGCCCTACGGTGACGCGGCGGCGTTGGCCGGGGCGATCACCGAGCGGACGGCGGCGGTGCTGGTGGAGCCGATCCAGGGTGAGGCGGGGGTGATCGTCCCGTCGGCGGGTTACCTGGCCGAGGTCCGGCGGCTCTGCGATGCGGCGGGGGTGCTGCTGATCGCGGATGAGATCCAGTCCGGGCTGGCCCGAACCGGCCAGGTGCTCGCGCTGGACCACGAGGGTGTCCGCGCGGATCTCTACACCCTGGGCAAGGCGCTCGGCGGCGGGATCGTGCCCGTCTCGGCGGTCGCCGGCCGCGCCGACGTGCTGGGCGTGCTGCGCCCCGGCGAGCACGGCTCCACCTTCGGTGGTAACCCCCTGGCCTGCGCGGTCGGGCGCGCCGTGGTGCGGCTGCTGGCAACGGGGGAGTTCCAGGAGCGGGCCATCGCTCTCGGCGCGCACTTGCACCAGCGCCTCGCGGCCATGCTCGGCCAGGGCCTCGCCGCGGTCCGCGGGCGTGGGCTGTGGGCCGGAGTGGACCTCCCCGCCGACGGACCGACCGGCCGCCAGGTCTCCGAGGCGCTGCTGCGGCGCGAGGTGCTGTGCAAGGAAACCCACGGCCACACCCTTCGTCTCGCACCCCCGCTCGTCATCACCCACGACGAACTCGACCAGGGACTCGACGCACTCGAAGAAGTGGTACGCCCGCGGTAGTGGCGTTCGAGGACATCTCGTCGAGGCTGTCGGCGCAACTGTGCCACCGGCACACGAGAACGCGGGAGTCGAACCGCTGCACGGGAATGCGCGGATTCCTGTCGGGAAATCGATGTGCGTCGCGCATGTCGATGTCGCGGCGGAGTCCCTGGATTGGTTTCTCGAATGACCGGAATGCAAGGACTGGGTGACGAGTACGAGCTGGATGGACGGCATCCACAGGTTATAGCGAACGGCGGCTGGGGTCCGAGTTCGGAACCGGCCCGCCGGGGTCGGCGTCGGCTGCCGTGCCGTGGGCGAGGTGCGGTACGCGGTGCACCGGGGTCTTCCCGTGGCTCGGTGCTGTCGTGGTTTTCCCCTGAATACAAGCAGATCCTCGCCGATCCTGGGTGTGGAGACCGGGTTGCCGCGAAGTCGGCATGGGCTTGCCGACCGCCGTCCTCGGGTGTGACTTGATTGACAGTCTTAGATTATAGGCTGTAGGTTACCGGCCAATTTGAAGTCCACCTCACGAGTCACGAGGGCGTGCGAAATGGCTGAACGAACTCGATGGTTGCGACGAGCGGGTGCTGTGGGGGCGGCTGCGGTGGTTCTTCTCTCGGCGGCCTGCGCGAGTGAGCCCGCCGCTGCACCGAACGAGATCGCCGTGGAGCAGGTGCCGAGCTACTACCCGGTGGACTACCAGAAGATCATCGAAGGGTCCAAGGCCGAGGGCGGAGAGCTGATCATCAGCTCGGGCACCGCCAAGGAGAACTGGGCCCCGGTCTTCAGGGACTTCCAGAAGAAGTACCCCTGGGTCAAGTCGATCCTGGCCAAGGAGAGCGGCGTCGAGATCTACCAGCAGTTGCTGAGCCAGATGGCGACGGACTCGGTGCAGTCCGACATGCTGGTAGTGAGCTCGACCCAGGGATGGAGCGAGTTCGCCGCCCACGAGGGCGCGCTCGCCGAGTACCGGTCGCCGGAACTGGAGAAGCTGCCGGAGTTCGCCGAGCTCCTCCCGAACGTGTACGCGATGTCCATGGACCCGATGGGCATGGTGTACAACACGTCGTTGATCACCGAGGACCTGACCAGCCTCGGAGACCTCGCGGACTACGCCAGGACACACCCCGGCGAGCTCGACGGCAAGGTCGTGGTCCGGAGCGCGGATACCGAATTCGGCTTCACCGTGGCGAAGGCGTGGACGGAGGACAACCCGAAGAACCCGCGTGCCTGGTCGACGTTCGAGCAACTGCTTCCCCTCTCCAGCGCGGAGACGTCCTCCGGCACCCAGATCGAGAAGATCCTCTCGGGCGAGTACTCGGCCGGCTTCCTGATCAGCAGTGCGGTTGGCTATTCGCAGGAGCAGAAGAGTGCCGGTCTGGTCAAGTTCGTCCTGCCGAAGGACGGCACGCTGTTGCTCGGTCGTGGTGTGGGGATCATGAACAAGGCGCCGCATCCGAACACCGCCCGGCTCTTCGTGGACTTCCTGCTCTCCGAAGAGGGCCAGCGCGCGGTGGCGGAGGGCGGGCTCACCGCCTACCGGGACGGCATCTCCGGCACCGAAGGTCTGCGGACGTACCAGGATCTGGTCAAGGAGATCGGTGTGGACTCCATTGTCGTCGTCCCCTTCGAGGCGACTCCTGACGCGGAGCTCGACAGGTTCCGGGCCCGGTTCGAAGAACTGATGAACCGATGACCCCGAACACGACCGAGCTTCGCAGCCGCCCCGAGGCTCAGGGGGCGGCTGCTCCCGGAACCTCGTTGCCGGCGCCGAAGTACCGGCGGGTCCTCGGCATCGACAAGGGTGTGCTGCTGCAGTACGCCACCCTGGCCTTTCTCGCGTTGTTCGTCATCGCGCCGATCGCCCCCATCCTCTACCAGTCGTTCATCGACCGGCCGTTGTACGAGACGGGGAAGATCTTCACGATCGACAACTTCGTCAAGCTGTTCACCGAGGCGGGGTTCGGTCAGGTCATCGTCAACACGGTGCTGCTGGCCGTGCTGACCACGGTCCTGACCCTCGTGTTCGCGGTGCCGATGGCGGTACTCGTGGTCCGGACCAAGCTGCCGTTCGCCAGGGTCCTCGCGGGTTCGATGCAGTGGCCGTTCTACATCTCGTCGCTGATCCTCGGGTTCGGCTGGATCACCATGTACGGGCCCGCCGGCTTCATCAGCGTCGCGGTGCGCAACCTGCTCGGATTCGTGCCGTGGAACCTCTACAGCCTGCCCGGCATGGCGTTGACCGAGGCGGTCGCCCTCGCGCCCATCGCCTACGTCTTCTGCGCGAACGTGCTGCGGCAGGCCGATCCCGCACTGGAGAGCGCGGCTCGGGTGTGCGGCGCGAAGCCCCTGCGGATTCTCCGCACCATCGTCGTCCCCATGCTGCGGCCGCCGATCGTGTACGCCACGATCCTGACGTTCACGTCGTCGATCGAGTCCCTGAGCGTTCCGCTCCTGTACGGCGCGCGGACGGACATCAGGGTGTTCTCGACATTCCTCTACAGCAACGGACTTGAGTCCGTCCAGCCCGACTACGGTGTGCTCGGCGCGGCGTCGATGATCATCCTGGTCGTCACGATCGGACTGGTGTTCCTCCAGGCGCGTGTGCTGAAGAAGGCGCAGCGCTTCGTCTCGGTCCGCGGCAAGGCGAGCCGCCCGCGCCGCCTCGAACTCGGCTGGGTCAAGTGGGTGGGGGCGATCCTGGTCACCGCATACGTCGTCCTCGGCGCCGCGATACCGATCTTCGGCCTCGTCTTCCGGTCGTTCACGTTGGTCTTCACCCCGATGCAGAACCCGTTCCGGACGGTGACGCTGGAGAACTACTCCCGCATCTTCATGTTCGACGACTACACGCGGTCCATCACGAACAGCATCATCGTCGCCGCGGTGGGCGCCGTGGTGGTCAGCCTGATCGCCCTGATCGCCGTCGTCGTGGCGCGGCGGTCCACGTTCCGCTTCCGGCGCGCGGTCGAATACCTCGCGTTCGCACCGCAGGCGATCCCCGGCATCATCGTCGGCATCGGCTTCTTCTGGACCTTCGCACTCCTCCCGAGCAGCGGTCCGTTCAGCCTCATCGCAAAGGGGACGCTCATCGCCGTGATCATCGTGTTCGGGTTCGGCGTGGTGCCCACCGCGTTCAGCTCGATCGCGTCGTCGATCACGCAGATCGGTTCCGAACTCGACAACGCCGCACGGACGTCGGGCGCGGACTGGCTGGGCGCGTTCGTCCGGATCCTGTGGAAACTCCTGATCCCCGCCTTCGTCGGCGCGATGATCCTGACCTTCGTGGCGATGCTGAAGGCCTACGCGTCGGCGTTGTTCGTGGCCTCGGCGAACTCGGAGGTCATCGGTACGACGATGCTCGTCCTGTGGGGGGAAGGGGAGACCGGTTCCGTGGCCGCGCTCGCCACGTTGCAGATCGTCATCACCGCGGCGGTCGTAGGAATCGCGAGCCGCTTCATGAAGGGACACGCCAATGCCTGACGTCCGGCTTTCGCAGGTATCCAAGCGATTCGGGGATGTGTCCGCATTGGACGCGGTCGACCTGACCATCCGCGACGGCGAGTTCTTCACCATGCTCGGTCCGAGCGGGTGCGGGAAGTCCACAACGCTGAACTGCATCGCGGGGCTGGAGGAACCGACGACGGGCACGATCACGGTCGGCGACGTGCCCTTCGTCGACACCGAGCGCAAGTTCCTCGTTCCTCCGGAGGAGCGGAACCTGGGCATGGTCTTCCAGTCGTACGCCCTGTGGCCCCACATGACGGTGACGCAGAACCTCGCCGTTCCCCTGTCCATCCGCAAGGTCCGGCGCCAGGACCGGGCGAAGCTCATCGAGGACGCCCTCGACAAGGTGGGTCTCGCTCATCTGGGGGCCCGGTACCCGCACGAGCTCTCCGGGGGCCAGCAGCAGCGTGTCGCGCTCGCGCGTGCGCTGGTGTACTCGCCATCGGTGCTCCTGCTGGACGAGCCGCTGTCGAACCTGGACGCGAAGCTGCGGGAGCAGGCTCGTGCCTGGCTCAAGCGCCTGCAGGAGGATCTCGGCATCACCACCGTCTACGTGACGCACGACCAGGACGAGGCGCTGTCGCTGAGCGACCGGATCGCGGTGATGTTCGACGGGAAGATGAGCCAGATCGGCACGCCCGCCGAGATCTACGACAGGCCGGTCACGGCGCAGGTGGCCGGGTTCGTCGGCAGCTGCAACTTCCTGCTCGGGAAGGTCGCCGACCGGAGGCCCGGGGTCGTCGAGGTCCGCCTGCAGAGCGCGGACGCGGTGGTCGAGGTCGCGTCGCCGGACACGTTCTCCACAGGCCAGGACGTGACCGTGGCGATCCGCCCCGAGCGCTTGTCCATCATCCCGGCGGACGGCGAGTCGCCCGTGGCGAACGTGCTGGAAACCGACGTGCTGACCCGGGCGTACGTCGGCTCCCGGTTCGAGTACGACCTGCGGCTCGGCACGAGCGTGGTCAAGGTGATCACCCAGGACGGAACGCTGGAGGGCGGTGTACGGCTGGTGTTCGACCGGCAGGACGCGCTCCTGTACCCGGGTGTCGGGGTGCCCTCGGTGGACGCGCAGCAGCTCTCGACAGTGGCCTGACGGGAGGATCGACAGATGCCGGACCGGTGCGGTGAGAACTCCGCGAGTCACTTCCTGCTGGTCGAGGGGGGCGCTCGGGCGGGAACGAAGGTGATCAGCACGGTGTTCGACTTCTTCCGCTCCGTTCTCAAGGAGCCAGCCTGAACACCGCATGTCTGCCGGTGTCTGGCGGGTTACGACCATGAACGGGAGCTTCGAGAACTTCTCCACGAAGAGCGAGTTCGCCTACGCGGCGCTGCGGAACAAGATCCTCGCCCACGACTACGGGCCGGGAGAGCTGCTCAACCAGGCGATCCTGGCCCGGGACATGGGAATCAGCACCACCCCGCTGCGGGAGGCGCTCCGGCGGCTTGAGTCGGAGGGGCTGGTGGAGCTCGGTGCGCATCGCGACGCACGGGTGAGCCGACTGTCGGCGGAGGAGGCCAGGGACCTGCTGGAGATGCGCCGCGCCCTGGACCCCCTCGCCGCCTCCCTCGCCGCGGAGCGTCGCGCGTCGCGGGACATCGTCCGGATGCGGGCGGCGTTCGAGGAGCTGAGGCCGTTGCCGGACCGGCCCGACGTGTCCGATCTGGTGGCACACCGTGGGTTCCACCGATCCATCTACGTCGCCTCGCACAACGAGCTGCTGATCGCCACGCTCGACGGCCTTTGGGACAAGGCCGACCGCTACCGGATGGTGGGCCTGCGCGAGCGGCGTGATCAGGCGAGGCGGGACGAGACGGCAGCCGAGCACCGGGCGATCCTGGACGCGGTCATCGCCGGGGACGGTGCTGGCGCTGCCGAGGTGATGCGCAGGCACATCCGCAGCAGTCTCGGCGCGACGGCTCTGTCGCGTCTGACCACGAGGCCGGATCACCCGTGACGCGGGAGGGCCCGACATCGCGAGCTGGAAGGGAACCGATGGACAAGATCATGCTCTTCGGTGACAGCATGCTGGCGCGGTTCACCAAGCCGCGGATCCAGCAGCTGGAGCGGGAGCTGGGCGGCGACGCGACGCTGTACAACTGCGCCGCCGGCGGCTGGGACAGCACCGACGGGGTCACGCGCGCCCCGGTTCTCGCCGGTCTCGGCTGCTCGACCGTGGTGCTGTCGTTCGGCGGCAACGACTGCGCCCCGTGGAAGCGGGTCGCGCTCGACCAGTTCACGGCGAACATCGGTGCGATCGTCGACGCGTTCGCCGGTGCCAGCCTCGTGGCCTTCCTGCCTCCGGTGATCGAGGAGATCGAACGGCCGGGCCTCGGGATGCGCACCAACCGCGAGCTCGACCAATATCGTGAGGTTCTGCGTTCCGCCGTCGGGGCTGACGCTTGCCTGGAGACCGATCGCATCCTCAGCCCCGGCGGGACGGCCCGGGGACTCGAAGACGATGGACTGCACCTCACGGGCGAGAGCTACACCTCGCTGATACCGCCCCTGGCGCAGGTGATCGCACGGACCCTGACCCGGCCCGCAGAACGGGGTACCACGGCATGACGCACACCTCGGCCACGGCAGCGACATCGAACGGGTACGGCTCGATCGCGAGCCCGCACCACCTGGCGACGGACGCGGGCGAGCAGGCGTTTCGCGCTGGCGGGAACGCGATCGACGCCGCGATCGCCGCCGCCGTCGTGCTGAACGTCGTGTATCCGAACAACACCGCGCTCGGTGGCGACGTGGTGGCGCTCGTCCGCACCCCTGATGGCACGGTTCGCTGCGTCAACGCGACGGGGTGTGCGCCTTCCGGGCAGTCCGTCGAGCGGCTGCGGGCGGCACACGGTGCCGAACTCCCCATGCGGGGCATCGACACCGTGACCGTGCCGGGCGCGGTCCGGGGCTGGGAATCGCTGAGAGCATTCGGCGCCCGCCTGGACTGGGCGGTGCAGTTCACCGTCGCGATCCGGCTGGCGGCGGAGGGTGCGCCCGTGAGCAGGTCCGTCGCGGCGGCCATCGCCGACAAACACGACGTGCTGATGCGGGATCCCGGCTGTCGCGAGGTTTTCCTCCCCGGCGGGACCCCGCTGCGGGAGGGTGAGCTCCTGCGCCAACCCGCGCTGGCGGAGTCGCTGGCCGAGCTGCGGGCCGAGGGGCCGGACGCGCTGTACGGCGGATCCGTGGGCCGACGTCTGGCCGATGGTCTGAGGCGGCTCGGCTCGGTGCTGACCATCGAGGACCTGGCCGGTTTCCAGGCCGAACTCGCCGACCCGGTCCGGGGCACGTTCCGCGCGCACGAGGTCATCACCAGCCCGCCGAACACCCAGGGGTTCATGCTGCTGAGGGCGTTGGACCGGGTTCAGCGGCTCGGCGACCCCGCCGACGTCCTGGGCGCACGGGCCGGTGAGCTGGCGGCCATCTTCGAGCGGAGCAACGCCGTCCGCGATCTCCTGCTGGCCGATCCGAGATTCGCCGACGTGGATGCCGAGCGGTTGATCGGCCTGGAGCTGGACCCGGCCGAGCGCGTGCTGGGGCCGCGGCGCGTCGGCGGGGACACGGTCGGCATCTCCGCGATCGACTCGGACGGGTTCGCGGTCTCCCTCATCCAGAGCGTCTACAACTCGTTCGGTTCGGCTGTGCTGGAACCCGCAACCGGAATCCTCCTGCAGAACCGGGGGAGGTCGTTCTCGCTCGATCCGCGCTCGCCCAACGTCGTGGAACCCGGCAAGCGGCCCCGGCACACGCTCATGCCGGTCCTGGTCGTCAAGGACGATCAGGTGAGGTGGGTGAGCTCGACGATGGGAGGACACGGCCAACCGCAGATTCATGCCCAGCTGCTGTTGCGATCGCTGGCGGGGGAGACGCCCGCGGAGGCGGTCGGCGCTCCCCGGTGGATCGTCGGGGTGCAGGACAGCGGTGACACCAACCGGACGGTCTACCTGGAACGCGACGCCCCGTCCGACGCCGCGCGGTCGTTGGCCGAGCACGGCTTCGTCCCCAAACTGCTGCCCCCGCACGACGAATGGCTGGGGCACGCCAACCTGATCGAGGTCGGGTCGGGCGGCCGGTTCGACGCGGCCAGCGACCCCCGCTCGGATGGAGCGGCCGTGGAGGTCGAGCTACCCGCGCGATGACGGCCAACACGTGATCGCGCTGCGCGGACTCGCCGATCTCCGTCGGTCAGTGCTGGTCGCGAGAGTGGGAGCCAGCCGCCGTCCGGGCCAGCCGGGCGGCGGCCTTGGCACCGAGGCTGCCGCGAATGTGGCGAGTCATGACGGCTGACGCCTCGTCGGCGTCGCCGGCGATCACGGCGCCGAGCAACAACCGGTGCTCCTCCGCCGTCTGGTCGGCCTTCGCCCTGCCGCCGCGATCACGCAGGCCCATGAGGCGGTAGCGGTCGGCCTTGTCCCACAACGCGTCGAGTGTCGAGATCAGGATCTCGTTGTGCGAGGCGCGGTAGATCGACCGATGGAACCGCCGATGCGCCGCGAGGTCGGGCATGGCCGCGCGGTCGGGCAGCGCGTCGAAATCGGCTGCGGCGCGCATATCGGCGATGTCCTCCTTCGACCTCCTCTCGGCGGCCAATGCCGCGGCGAGGGGGTCCAGCGCGAGCCTGGTCTCCATCAGGTCACGCGCCTCCTCCGCGGACAGCGTGGTGGCCCGCGCGTCGCGGTGGGCGTCGAGCTCGACGAGCCCCTCGGACTTGAGCCTGCGCAGTGCCTCTCTGAGCGGGGTCGTGCTGATGCCCAGGTCCCTGGCGATCTGCGTCTGGTTCATGATCTCGCCGGGCGGGAACTCGTGGGAGATGATCCTGTCTCGAAGCCACGAGTAGGCGAACTCGCTTTTCGTCAAGAAGCCGTCCTCGGGTCTGGGCATGCCTGCCTCCTCCCACCATCGAGTTGCGATGCCACCCGAGAAGGCTCCCGTGCGTTCCGCACGCGGCCGGTGACGCTTCTCTGACGTCGCTGCTCTGTCCGTCGTTCGTTGATCGCATCCTAATCGCCGCGGTGTCGTCGGCTGCCCCGGAGCACTGGTGATGGCATACGCGTCAACACGTGGTGCTGGAGGTGGCGTGTGATCCGGAAAGGACGGTCTTGGACTTATCAAAGCCACAGCAGCAGACGTGGAGGACTTGCTGCGCATTCGAGGGCTTTGTCGAGGATTTCTTCGCCACGGTGCTCTGTCGGCAGGGGCAGAGCTTTGCGCAGAACGTCAAGAAGGTGAACCTCTCGAACCCGGACCTCGCGGGGTTCGAGGTGCTGGTGCACAGGGAGTTCCCGGACCTCAAAGGTCAGGTTGGGCGCGATTTCAAGGTTGACGTCTGACTCGTTGGTGCTGGCCGGAGCGATCACGTGTGCCCGCATCACATCGCTGGCGCTCAGCACATCGCCGATGTCGTGGCGGCTCACCTGGGCGAATCCCTGAACTGGTCAGAGGTGCCGCAGTTTCCGCTGAATCCGACAACCGGATGACCCTTCGCTGACGAACGCTTGGTGGGCGACCTGGCCTGCGGCTTCGTTTGTTCCGGGAAATCACCGCCTCGGTCGTCCGTGGTTGTTGCCACACGTTGATTCAACGATAATGATTTGTTCAGTGTTTATTGAAATTAATATCGATCCCGGCGGTGTCTCGGGTGGCGACCCAGGGTAGGTGGATGCCGATGCGGTGCCAGAGGTGGTCGTAGCGTCGGGTGATGATCGGCCTGCCACTGGTGTAGCGCAGGAGCTGCGCAGTGCGCGGTGCTCCGCGTTGTTCGGCGTGGTGTTGCAGGTGGGTCGTAAGGGTGGGGGAGACGGGGTGCCAGCGGACGGTCTCGCCTTTTTCCCGGAGGAAGACCAGACACTGGGTGGGGTCGAGGTCTTGGGGGCGCAGCGCGAGTGCGCCTCCGCGGCAGGCGGTTTCGGTGTGCAGCGGCAGGAGGAGGGTGTCGAGTGCGGGGTTATCGGCCGGGGAGATGTGTCCGTCGTCTTCGGCATGGCGGTAAAAACAGCGCAGGGCAGCGATGAGGTGTTCGCCGGCGCTGCGTCCGCCGCGTCCATTGCGGCGGGCGACGACGTGGGTCTTGATGTACTCGACGAGTTGCTTGATCTCTGACGGGGTGGGTTCGTCCAGGCGTCGGTTGCCCCAATGGTTCTCGATGCGGTTCCAGTAGGAGCACGTGAGATGTAGCAGGGATGCCACATTTTTGTGTCCGAGGGGGGAGTTGCGCGCTATCCACCCGGCTCCAGTTGTCGGAGCTCGGCTGATTCGCTCAAGTAACTGCGTTCACGGGCCGTCTCGGCCGAGACCGACGGCGCTCAGCTCAGCGACGCTCGCGTCACGGTCTGGAACTACATACCGGGAACCTTCCGGCCATTGACGCAAACCGAACGATCACCGCTGCGCCACGCCCCCCAGCAATGGATCGACGAGCAGTTCTACTCCATCGTCACCGACGTCGTCGGCACCCCCACAGAACTCATCAACGACCACGGCGGCATCGCCTGGTACCACCGCACAACCCTCTAGGGCGCCACGACCGACCAAAACCGTGGTAGTGCCTCCACACCGCTCCGCTTCCCGGGCCAATATCACGACCCCGAAACCGGCTTCAACTACAACTTCCACCGCCACTACGACCCCACAACGGGCCGGTACGGCAGTGCCGAGTCGTGCCACTTTCGCGACTGTCCACGGAAGCGGGAGGGCTCCACCGGTGATCAGGTCCAGTGCGGCGAACATGTGCCGCACCCCTTCGGGGCGGGTGTAGGTCGCGCGCAGCCGCGCTGGCTGTTTGAGCGGACGCCAGCCTTTGTCCTTGCGAGGCAGCGTGGTTGCCTGCGCGTCGAACCGGCGGCCGAGCACCATCGCCCGGTACGCGGCCAGCAACCGGTGCGGCTCGGGCAGCGGGTAGTTCGGATCGGGCTGCTCCAGCAGCCGCACCGGGCTGCTCGACGGAAGCCATTCCACGACCGACACCTCCTCAGGACGACTGGCATGGAATAGTCGTGCACACGAGTCACGGTCACTTCGGGAGGACGAGCGCGGCCACTCCGTCCAACACGCGCTGCAACCCGA
This sequence comes from Saccharopolyspora antiqui, assembly GCF_052246905.1. Lineage (NCBI taxonomy): Bacteria > Bacillati > Actinomycetota > Actinomycetes > Pseudonocardiales > Pseudonocardiaceae > Saccharopolyspora > Saccharopolyspora antiqui. Next base: position 9,955 of record NZ_JBQQBO010000010.1, on the reverse strand, counting down.
ACTCGAAGAAATCGTCGATGTCGATGCGGAACTCCGGAGAACGGCCGGCGGCCCTCGAAAGCGCCGGGTACTCGGCGAGGTCGTCGCCGGACGCGGCGAGCTGGGCCGTCATCCACTGGCCACCGGACAGTCCCGTCCGCTGCTCCATCGCGGTTTCCAGTTCGAGGTTCGTGGCGGTGCCGCGCACGTAGTTGACGATCACGAAGTGCACCTTCGCCCGGGTCTCCGGATCGAGCCCGAGCTCCTCGGCCGCGCGCAGCATCCACTCGCCGTGGCGCACCATGTTGGGCAGCGCCTGCGGGTGGGTGAGGGAGAGGGCGAACGGCAACCAGGGATGTCGCCGGTAGACCCGCCATTGCAGCCGGGCGGCCAGTTCCAGCGCGGCCCGCCACGATCCGGGCGGCGGCACGGGGAGATCGATCTCCCCGATGGCCGCGTCGGCCATCAGGTCGAGCAACTCGTCCTTGCTGCGCACATGCCGGTAGAGCGACATGGTGGGCGAGCCGAGGGCGCCCGCGACGCCGCGCATCGACAGCCCGGCAAGTCCGCGCTCGTCGGCGATCGCGATCGCCGCAGCGGCGATGCGGTCCTGGCTCAGCTCGCGGTCGGACACGACGGTGCCGACGCGGGACACCGCCCGGACCACGCCTTCGCGGCGAAGCGTCTCCAGGACCTTGGACGCGGTCGCTTTCGCGACGCCCCATTCCCGGGTGATCTGCCGGGTGGAAGGCACGCGGTCCCCGGCGCGCAGCTCGCCGGCCGCGATGCGGGCGCGGATCTCGGCGGCTATTCGCAGGTACGGCGGTTCGGTCCGGGGGGCACGTCCGGTCACGGTCGCCTCCTTCGCACGTGGGCCGCCTTTACCCTAGGGCAGATATGCGGTCGGCCGCACATGAACTCACCCCGGTTCTGCGAATTCTAGGAAAGTCAATGGTCCGATGGAACTGTTTCCGCTTGGCTGCCCTAGGTCAGGATCCTCGAAATTTGTTTATATGACAGGATTTTTTGCAACTTGAATCCTATTCTTGTACTTTGTACCCATCGATTGCACTTGTTGTCTCGAACTGCCGTCCGCGACTGTTCGGCCTTTCGCCAGCAAATGAGGAGACCCGGTGGAGAAGACGCATGCCCGAGGTTCGGTCGGACGAGCCGCCAACCGTTACCTCGAAGGCGATTTCGCGCCCGTGGCCGAGGAGATCACGGCACACGATCTGGCCGTGACGGGACGGATCCCCAGCGAGCTCAACGGCCGCTACCTGCGCATCGGCCCCAACCCGCTCGGGGTGGAAGACCCCGCTGCGCACATCTGGGCCACCGGAGTGGGAATGGTGCACGGCGTGCGCATCCGCGACGGCCGGGCCGAGTGGTACCGGAACCGCTGGGTGCGCTCGCCGGGCGTGCTCGGCGCCCTAGGGGAGCCCGCGCCCGCCTCCCCGGTCGACCCGAGGGCGCACTACTCGCCGAACGTCCACGTGATCGGTCACGCCGGACGCACCTTCGCCCTCGTCGAAGCTGGCGCGCTGCCCTACGAGCTCGGCTACGAACTCGACACGGTCGGGCCGTGCGACCTGGGGGCCACTCCCGACGGCTTCAGCGCGAACGCACACTCCAAACTGGACACCAAAACCGGGGAGTTGCACTCCCTCGCCTACATCCCGGGAATGCCGCACGCACAGCACATCGTCACCGACGCGACGGGCGTGGTCACCCGCGCGACCAACATCCCGATGCCGGCCGACACGCCGTACATGCACGACTTCGCGCTCACCGAGAACCACGTGGTCCTGTACGACACACCGTTGGCCTACGACCTCGAAGCGCTCATCGCCGGGGCCGGACCCGATTCCGCCATCGGCTGGAACCCGGAGCACCCGGGACGGCTGGGTGTCATGCCCAGGTCCGGCGGGCCGGTCCGCTGGTCGGAAACCGAACCGGCGCACATCAGCCACACCCTCAACGCCTACGAGGACGGCACCGAGCTCGTCATCGACCTCATCCGCGCCGACGGTCCTGTCGACCCGACCGATCCCGGCGCCGTCCACCCCACGCTCGACCGGTGGACCGTCGAGCTGGCGGGCGGCGCGGTCCGCCGCAACCGGCTGGACGATCGACCTCAGGACTTCCCCCGGCTGAACGAGGCGATGGTGTCGCGGCCGCACCGGTACGGGTATTCCGCAGCGACGGCTGCGCTGCACGCGCGCGTCGACGAGCACCCGGACGAATCGTTCGCCAACGCCATCGTCAAGCACGACCTGCACCGCGGCACCACCGAGGTGCACCGCTTCGCCACCGACGCCGCCGTCGGCGAAGCCGTCTTCGTGCCCGACCCGTCCGGAGGAGCCGAAGACGACGGCTATCTGATGACGTTCGCGCACAACCCCGATCGCGGTGCCGCGGACCTGGTGGTCCTGGCCGCGCAGGACTTCACCGGCCCACCGGTCGCCCGGATCCACCTTCCCGCGCGGGTGCCGCTCGGCCTGCACGGAAGCTGGGTCCCGGACGCCTGACGGCCGAGGCCGCGAGGTTCGCGCCGAACGAAACTCGCGGCCCCGCAGCGTTCGCTAGCCCAGGTCCGGGAGCTTCGCGGCGTGGCCGGTGGCCTTCTCCAAGGCATGGCCGACTCGCAGGACGCGGAGGTCCGCCCGGTGCGGGCCGACCACTGGCGCCCCACCGGGAGCCCCGCCGGGGTGAATCCGGCCGGGACCGAGAGGGCCGGGCACCCGGTTGCCGTCACGTAGTACGCCGACCGCATCCAGTCCAAATAGGACACCATCACTACCCCGGCGACCTCCGTCGGGTACTCCAGGTCGATGTCGAACGGCGCGACCTGGCTGACCGGCAGCAGCTGGACGTCGTAGCGGCCGAAGAACTCGCGCATCCGGTGGAGGAGCTCGCCGTGCAGCCGCTTGGTGGACGCGGAGGAAGTCGTCCGCACACTGCGCGCCTGGGAGGAGGAAGCGGAGGGCAGAGCTGGACACGTCGACTCCCGACGGGTAGACAAGCACACGAAGCCCCTGGTGGAGATGGTTCTTCTCGGTTGAAAACCCTGTGGGTGCCCGAAACTCGGCCAGCCTATGCGACCGCCTGTATTCGTGGATCAGTCCGCTGAGTCGGTCGTGTCTGATGACCTTGATATCGCCCGTTTCAAGCTCGTCCAGTGGTCGTAGCGGGGCGGCTTGGCCGAGAGATCGGTGTGGTCGATGGGTGTTGAAGTGAGTTTCGTACTCCGCCAGGACTTGGCGTAAGTGGCGGGCGTTGAGGATGAGCGTCCGGTCGAGAAATTCTCTTCGGAGGGTGCCGATCCAGCGTTCCATCATGGCGTTCGCGCGAGGTGCTTGGATCGGTGTCTTGATGATCCGGATGCCCTCGCTGGCGAATACGGCGTCGAACATACGGGTGAACTTGGCGTTTCGGTCGCGGATCACATACCTGAACTGCCTTACCCGGTTACCGAGGTCCATGAGCAGGTTGCGGGCCTGTTGGGCGACCCAGTCCGCGGTGGGATGTGCGGTGACGCCGAGGATATGGACTCGACGGGTGGCGTGCTCGACGACTGCGAAACAATAAAGGCTGGTGAGTAGCACCGTGTCGTAGTGGAAGAAATCGCAGGCCAGGATCCCGTCTGCTTGCGCACGTAGGAATTCGGCCCAGGTTGGACCTGTTTGCCGTGGACAGGAGGGGTCTGTCAACGGGCGATCAGCACGGCCATGTCGTCATCGATAGGTGGGCGTCCGCATCGATGTGGGAAGGTCCACTTCCTCGCCACCAAACGACGATGCCACCGCATCACCGTGTCCGGCGTGACTAGCCGATGCCCACGCATCGCCCGAGGCAACAGCTGGATGAACGCGAGCGCGACCGGATTTTGAAACCCCACAGGCTTTGGAGCAAGAAGATCAAGAAGTCGTTGCCGGGCAGATTGTGCAGACGGTCGTGACCGGCGACGGTGCCAGTCGCTTGATGACGCTGCGGCGGTCGCGGCGGTAAGTCTTCGAGGCTCTGGAACATGGTGGGCGAGACCTGGACCGGTAGGTAGGTGCGTATCCAGATGGGATTTGCGCCCCCACCAGCAAAGGCGCAGGTCGGAAGACTGAAGTGAAAGCGGTCATCCAAGCGGTCATGAAGAAACCCCAGGTCATTAGCTTGACCTGGGGTGCTCCACGTGTCCGAGGGGGGAGTTGCTCGCTAACTACACGCCTTCTGCTTCCCGAAATCGGCTGAGGCAGGGGGCTTTTGCTGTCCCGGCTGTCCCGTCGGGTGTCCATCTGGGACGCCTTGGCGGGACAGGTGGAATTGCCTTATGAGCTGCGAAAATGTCGACCGGTCTGCGCTTGGGGCAGGTGCTTGTGGGTGTCCCAACGTGTGCCCGAGCAGCCCCGTCGCGCTGGTAGCGAAGGCGCTTGGCATCGGGACACTGCTACCTGTCCCGCCACGGCCACGCGGAGCTCCAACGTCGCGTCTTGTCGAGTCACCGTTCGGATAAGAGAACTTGCCTACGCTTTTGATCGTGGCGACGGTTGCGTCTATAGCGAGATCGAGGGATACGCGGAGGGCACGAATTTCCCAGACAGGGAGGCAGCGCATAGGGCCGGGGTGCACCGATCGCTGCAAGGTGGCATCTCACGGCTGGGGTGAACCGCACCCTCTCTTTACGGAGGTGGCGCTCCAGCACCGTGATCTGATGGCGCAGGGCCCGGATCTCGACGTCTTTGTCCCGGTCACTCGTCAGCAGCAGGTGCAGCATAGCGAACGCGTTCGTCACACCTAGGCAGGCCAGTCGTCGCAGCACAGTCGATCATCATGCCCTGGTGATCGACCGAGCGAGTAGCGCTGGGTTGAGTGACTGCGGTCGACCTACCGTACGCCGTGCCCGCCGCGTCTCACCAGCGCGGATGACGTTATCGACAAGGGCAGGGCCAATGCGGACAGGATGGCTCGATCCGGCCACGACAAGCGGGGCCGGCGACCTACGTGACGGCGTAGCACTGCCAGTTCATGCCGCAGCACAAGGATCTCGACATCCTTGGTCGCGGTACGCCGGGCGAACAACCCGAGCCAGCCGAACACGGTCACCGACGTTAGGTACAACAGCCGAAACACCACGATCCGCGATCACGGCATGATCACCGGCCACGACGCGGACCTGGTCGAATACCTGCGCACGGACGGGCTGGTGGTGGTCCATTCCGGTCCGGATTGGACTTTTGAAGAGGTGTCGTCAACGCGACGACAAGTGCCGTTGCAGAACTCGGGCTGGGTCGAGTAGGGATTGGGGGTCAGCGAGCGGGCCAGGAGTGGGCGTCCCGCAGTAGTCCGAGCATTCCTGAGACGAGCCGCATCTGCTCGACCGTCCGGATGTCCGCCTCCAGCAGCTGCGGGCTGCACACCAGCACCGCCACCGACTGCGCTCGCGACAGTGCCACGTTCAACCGGTTGCGGGACAGCAGGAAATCCAGTCCGCGGGGTAGGTCGATCGCTGACGAGGATGTCATCGTCGTCACCACCACTGGGGCTTCCTGGCCTTGGAACCGGTCCACCGTGCCGACGCGCACGTCGCCGAAACCGGCGTCGGCAAGCGCGTGCGTGACCGTCCGCGCCTGCAGGTTGTACGGCGCCACCACGAGGAAATCCGCGTCTGTCAGCGGACGGCCTTGCCACGTGCGCCCGTGCAGGTCCGCGATCACTGACGTGACCTGCGCCGCTTCCTCGATCGACCGCGTGGTGTTCCCGCGGTGCTCCACCGACGCGAGGTACAACCCGGAGGCGAAGCCGTCGACCGAACGGTCCGCGGACGGGTGCGAGTGCAGCAAACCCGCGTACGACAAACGGGAAACCGGCGCGCACACGGCCGGATGCATGCGCCGTGTCTGGTCCAGGAAGTAGCCCAGCTCGGGCGGCATGATGTCCGCGTGGCCGATCAGGTGCCCCAACGCCGACGCCTCCGCGCCCGCCGGGTGCGTGCCCTGCACGACCTGCGGCAGCTGCTGAGGATCGCCCAGCAGCACCACGTTCTTCGCGCACATCGACACGGCCAGCGCGTCCGCGAGCGCGAACTGCCCGGCCTCGTCGATCACCAGTACGTCGAACGGTTCTTCGCGCACGGCGGCGTTCGCAAATGTCCACGCGGTGCCGCCGACGAGGTGCCCGTCGTTGTGCTCGTCGCGCCATTTGGCCAACGCGTTGTTCGTCTTCGGCTGTTCCCACGGCAGCGCGGGATCCGGCTTCCGGCGCGGCCGTTTCGCGCACGCCATCGACGGCGCGTTGCCGAGCGCGGCGGACAGCACGTTCTCCACGGCCTTGTGGCTGTTGGACGTCACACCGACCGTCCGCCCGGACCGCACGAGGTGCGTGATCAGCTTGCCCGCCAAGTACGTCTTCCCCGCCCCGGGCGGGCCCTGCACCGCGAGCACCGACCCGTCGAGCGCGTCGACCGCCTCGATCACGGTGGCCACCGAGTCCTCGCCGGGTGCGGGCAGCGCGCCGCCGCGCAACCGCGGGATCCGGCGCAGCAGGTCCACACCCGGATGCGCGGGCAGCTCAGGGAGCGTTTCCCCGACCAGGCGGGCCAGGTCGGCCACGGCCTCGTCCTTCGGCGCGGGCCGCACCGGGCCGCCCGGCAGGACCGCGACCGGTGGCTCGTTCGACGTGCTGTCCGGTGCGCTGCTCTCCTCCAGTGTCAGCTCGACCGCCGACGCCGCCATGACTTTCGCGTCACGCGCATCGGCGCCGTACCGCAGCCGCACGCCGTCCCCGATCGCGAACGGATGCGGCCGGTCCGGGTCGCACGCCACGATGACCGTGCGCTTGGCCGTGCGCAGCCGTCCCGACGGCGGCACCCACTCCTCCGCGGACACCGACACCGGCACAGCGCAGGTCGTGTCCACCTCGAGGTCGCCGACCGGTGCGGCGAGCTGCCGGAAGAACTCCCACCACGCCGGGTTCGTCTCGCGCCGGTGGTAACCGACGGAGGCGGCGAGCAGCGCGCGGGCGTGGTCGTCCGGGGTGAAGTCGACGGGATCGTCGGGTAGGCCGTCGAGCAGCGGGTCGACCAGCGCCGCCAGCGCGGCCGCGCGTTCGGCCCGGCGCAGCGCGGCCTCTTCCTCCTCCGTCCGCCGCAGCAGAGCGTCCACTTCGGACTCTGGCGCCGGGGTTGCGAGTTCGATGCCCGCTTCCTCGCGGACGAGGTGCAGGAATTCCAGCAGCCGCAACGTGGACACGCAGTCGTACTCGTTGTAGTGGGCGATGCCGCGCAGTACCTCGTCGGCCTCTTCGATGTCGCCGGCCTTGGTGAGTGTCAGGTAGTCCTCGTACGCCTCGATGCTCGACGCGGCCGTCTTCACGTCGCCGTCGCGGGCTCCCGGCATGTACAACGGTTCGAGGTACTTGATCGAATACGACCGCTGGCCGACGCGCAAAGCCTTGCGCACCACGGTATACAGGTCGACCATCCGGCCGCTGCGCAAAAGTTCGTCCACGGCTTCCTCGCGCGTTCCGTGCACCGCGGCGAGCCGCTTGACGGCCGTGACCTCGTACGGCGCGTAGTGGAAGATGTGCGCGTCCGGATCATCGGTCAGCCTGGCGGTGGCGAAGTCGACGAACTCCTCGAAGGCACGCTTCTCCTGCGGACGCGTATGCGCCCAAAACGGTGTGAAGCGCGCGTCGGGCGTGACGGCGCCGAACAGGTACTCCAGCCCGGCGCCGGCGAGCGCATACGGGTCACCTTCCATGTCGAAGAAAATGTCGCCGGGGCTCGGCGGCGGCAGCTCGGCCAGCACCGACGGGTCGATGACCTCGTACGCCAATTCCCCGGTTTCGTCCTGCCGCACCTGGATCGCGGCCTGCGCGCGCAAGGTCGCGAACGTGCCCGCCGACATGTCACGCGGCCGGTCCGCTGGCTCGGCGGTGGCGAGCGCGTCGATCGTGCCGACCCCGGCCGTCACGAGCTTGCGCCGCTGTTCGCCACGCATGCCCGCGACCAGCGACAGGTCCCGGTCCGCCTCGCGCGCGGACGAGCAGTGGTCAGCGAAGCCGCAGCCGATGCAGGCGGGGCGTTCGTCGGCCCACATGCGTTCCGGCAGCCGTGGCGGCCGCGTGACGAGCCGGTCACGGAGGCGATCGAGCAGCGGCAGGAAATCGTCGACGCGCAGGCTGCGCGTGGTGCCGTCACCGAGCAGCAGGTGCATCTCCGGCCCGGCCGGCCAACCAGCGCGGCGCAACGCGTCGGCGTACGCGGTGAGCTGCACGACCGCGGATGGCTTCGCGTGCCGCGCGAGCTTCGTGTCGTAGACCTCGTAACGGCCTTGGTCGTCGCGGAGCAGGAAATCGGCGCGGCCGGAGAACTCGCCGTCGTGGAAGACGGCCTGGTAGACCACCGGCGCGCTCGCCCGCAGCGCTTCCTCGGTCGCCTTCGCGGCGGCGACCTGGTCGCGCTCGTCGATTTCGATCACGGTCTTGCGCTCGTCACGCAGCCGTTCGAGCGCGGCTGCCTCGTGCGCGTGGCCGTGCTTGACGGCCAGCCGGTCGGGTCCGGAGCCCGGGCGCGGCGCGCCGGGCAGTCCCGCCGCCAACGCTTGCTTGAGGATGCTGCGGTGTTCGCATTCGAGCAGGTCGGCGAGGTCGGACGGGGTATGCATTGCCTGGCAGTCTGACATGCGCGCCCGTCCAGGTCGGCACCATGGGTGCCGACACGCCGTGGCTCGCGGCGCGCGCTCACCGCTGCCGATCCGGTACCAATCTGCACCGTTCTGGGCAGGCGTGGATGACGCCGACCGCGGTGGGGATCCTGGGCAGCTGATTTGCCCGTGCAGAAGAACCGCCCGGCGTCGGGGAAGATTGCTGTGCTTGCAGGTCAGCGGTTCGGGTATGCGACTTCAGATCGAATCGGCTCGTTCCAGGGCCCGATGTGCACCGCTTCCACGTGAGCCGATGCGGAGGCGAGTTGGCCGTGGGAGTACGCGGCGTTGCTGTGGTTGCCCTTGCATGCGATCGGGAGCGCCAGGGAAGGCGCTCCCGGTTTCCACAGCTCGACGAAGAACTGCGGGCGATACCGGTAGTTATTTCGTCGGCCCTTCTCCCTGCTGGTCAGAGCCCAGCCGGCGCGCAGCGTCGTGTCCGCGGGCACGATCGAGACGACACGGTCCGAATGGCGCTGCGCCAGGACCCAATGGGCCAGCGCCAGAGCGAAGCCGACACCGAGCTCGCTTGACTGGTTGGCCTTGTAGTAGTCCGCCGTCACCTTGCCCTCAGCGGACAGCTTCATGAAGGTCAGTGCCTGGCTGTACTTCAGCGCGCCCCAGTGCTCGGCGAGTCCGCGCGCAGCTTCTCGTCTCGACAGCGCGATGGCCCGGCCGAGACATGCAGTACGTCCCACGGCGTCAGCTGAACGGATCGCTCTCCCTACGCGGGTATGGTCTGGAGCTCGGGCTTCCGCCGCAGGACGTTGTCCTCGTTCTTCGCCTTTTTCTCCTAAAGGTTGTCCCGTAATCGCGGGTCCGGGTGGTAGTGGATCATGTGATGGTGCAGGTGATCGGGGTTGACCAGCCGGGGTGGATACCGACGTTCACGGGGCTGTCGGTGCGGCAGTTCGGCAAGTTGGTGGGCATCGTGCGAGGTCGTGGCGCTGAGCAGACCGGCGCCGGTCGTCGGTGGGGTCTGTCGCTGGACGATCGGGTGCTGCTGGTGGCGGTGTACTACCGCACCAACCTGACTTTCGGCAGGTCGCGTTGCTGTTCGATATTTCCAAGTCCGCAGCCGGGCGGGTCGTGGACCACCTCGGTCCCTATCTCGCGTTGTCTGCGACCACGCGCAAGCACAGCCCGGACACATTGTTGATCGTGGACGGCACCGTGCGCCGCGAGGCGCTTGATGACCGGGCGGGGGTGAAAGGACTCCGCCGCCGGGCTGTCGCAGCAGTCCGGTTGAAGCTGAGGGCAGCCTGATCCGGGGGACGCCGGGG
>NZ_JBQQBO010000009.1:0-251691 GCF_052246905.1 Saccharopolyspora antiqui | reverse complement strand
TCGTGGTAACCGGGTGCGGAGCCGTTTTGCCAACACACGACCCCCGGGTCAACCTGCCGGGTCCGGCACCGAGGTGGCGGTCACCATGGCATCGGTGAGCCCCTTAGACGAGGTCCAGTGGCGCAAGAGCAGCTTCTCAGGCGGTGGCAGCAACGGTGGCGGTCAGTGCGTCGAGGCTGCTGCGTTGCCTGACGGCCGCATCGCGATCCGCAACAGCAACGCCCCTGAAGCAGGCATGATCCTGTTCACCCGCGCCGAGATCGACTCCTGGATCAAAGGCGTCAAAGCAGGCGAATTCGACGACCTCACCTGACGCCGCGCCGCCGATGTCATGGTTCAGGGGCGAGGTCCCGGCGACGGGTACGGCATGCCGTACGGGCCTGGCTGGGCGGGGCGCTTGGCCACGGCGAACTGCACGATCCCGATGACGGCACTTGCGATCAGCGCGGCGAACAAGAACGGCACTGCCGCCAGAAACATCAAGCGAAAACTGAGCGCGCCCGAAATCACTTGATTGATCAACGGGGCGACCACCACAGCCAGGACACCAAGAGCCGCCACCACTGCGGCCGCGATGCTCCGCCGCTCCCTGATCCCCTGCACCAGCGCCGTGGTCACTCCGATAGCCGCGCCCGCGCCGAGCCCGTTCAGCACACGCCCCACCAGGAACATGCCAGCGCCACCGCCGAACGCGATCAGCAGCACACCGATGAGCATGACACCGATCGCAGGCAAGGTCACCGCCATCAGGAAACGCGCGCCGAGCCGGAATCCGAGCGGAAAGGCGATCGCGGCTGCGATCAGATACGCGACGATGCCCTCCACCAGGAACTCCGGGCCCGACAAGCCAAGTTCCATTTGAACGGGAGAAATCAAGTCGGTGCGGTAGACCGCGGTCAGCATGAACAGGCCGATGATCGTGGCAAATCCGGGCCCGATCAGCGTCCACCAGGGGTGACCTTCATTCGAGAGTGCGTCATTGCGCTCTGGCGGTGTAACGGGCATGCGCCCACCATAGCCCACCTTTGATCAACCCATGCCACGTTCTGCTGCGAAGCGCGCACCGTTGCGGGATCGCCCAAGTCCGCGCGAGCGGAGCCCGCCGGGCATCGTCCGGTCAGCCGGTGTTCGCCAAGCGCTGCCTGCGGTGCGCGGCCATCCGGATCGGCGCGTTCGCCACCGCGCGGCCCCGGTAGCCACCGATGCGCTGGACGACCTCGAAGAAGATCCGCGAGCCGAACAGTTCGGTGTACAGGTGCAGGAACTCGCCGTGCTCGTCGCGGTCGTAGAGCACCGAATTCGCCCGCAGCGCGGCGAGCAGCTCCTGATCCAGGTCCAGCCGCGCTTCCAGGTCGGCGTAGTAGTTGTCCGGAATCCGCAGGACCGGGGCACCGCGCTCGTGCAACGCCCGCGCGGTGGCCAGCGCGTCGTCGGTGGCGAACGCGATGTGCTGCGGGTCGCGGACCGCCGGGGCCCACTCACCACGGCGCACCAGCGTTCCGTTCAGCGCGATGCGCACCGAACCGGCCCGGTCGATCACGCCGCGGCTGCGCACCATCCCGAACGGCGCGGCGTACTCCGAGATCGGTTCCGGCTCCAGTCCGACGACCGCGCGGTAGAACAGCGCTGCCTCGTCGAAGTGGTCGAACGGCTGGGTCAACGAGACGTGGTCGATGCCGGTGATGCCGAGCCCCGACGCTGATGGGCTCGCGGCACCGGGGAAGTCCGCCAACCAGTTCGCGGCGTCTTCGGCGCCGGTGCGGCAGAAGAACACCTCGGTGCCGTCCGGTGCCGCCACCGACGAGAGGTTGGCCTCCGCGGGGCCGCGTGAACGCGGCAGGATCGGTGCACGCATCGCATCGGCACGCCGCGCCGAGCGGTTCGGGTCCGCGCTTTCCACCGCCAGCGCCCCGATCGCCGCACCGTCCGAAGTGGACGAATCGGAGTTGAGCAGCACGCGGGCACCGCCCTGCTCCCACAGCCGCACCGGCTTGCTGCGGTGCGTTGCGGTGCACGTGAAGCCGAGGGCGGTGAGCGCCTCGGCGAGCCGATCGCTGGTGTCCTCCCCCACCGCCAGTTCCGCGAAGGCGTAACCGGCCAGCTCCGGGGCGGGTGCCAACCCGGTGACCGGCAGTCCGAGCTGTTCCTCCAGCAGCCGCAACGACCGCATCGCGTCCACCGCCGCCGGTTTCGGGTCGGCCTGCCGGAAGACGTCGTTGAAGACCTCCAGCGACAGCGGACCCCGATAACCGGTGGCCAGCACGTTCGCGACGAAGGTCGGCAGGTCGAAGGAGCCCTGGCCGGGGAACAGCCGGTGGTGCCGACTCCACTGCAGCACGTCCATGTCCAGCCGCGGCGCGTCGGCCAACTGCAGGAAGAACAGCTTCTCGCCGGGAATCGTGCGGATCAGCGTCGGATCGCTACCCCGCGACAGCACGTGGAAGCTGTCCAGGCACAGCCCCAGCGCCGGGTGGTCCGCGCGGCGCACGATCCGCCAGGACTGGTCGTAGGTGTTGACGAACCGGCCCCACGCCAGCGCCTCGTAAGCGATGCGCATGCCGCGCGCGGCGGCTCGTTCGGCGAGCAGGTGCAGCTGTTCGGCGGCGAGTTCGTCGTCGTCCACCGCGTCCGGCGAGACCGTCGAGCACACCAGCATCAGGTCGACGCCGAGCTGCTGCATCACGTCGAACTTCCGCTCGGCGCGGCGCAGATTGTGCCGCAGCACCTCCGGTGGGACCGCTTCGAAGTCCCGGAACGGCTGGTACAGGTCGATGGTCAACCCGAGATCGGCGCAGCGCTGCCGGATCTCGGCGGGCGAGGCGGCGGAGGCGATCAGGTCGTTCTCGAAGATCTCGACCCCGTCGAACCCGGCCGCCGCGGCCGCGAACAGCTTGTCCTCCAGGGTGCCGGACAGGCACACGGTGGCGATCACCCGCCGGGCGTCACGCGCGGACATGCACACCTCCGGCCAGTTCGGCGAAGTGGCTCAGCATCCGCTCGGCGTCCGGCTCGACGCCGGTGAACAGCCGGAAGGAGTCGGCGGCCTGGAACACCGCCATGCCACCGCCATCGAGCACCCGGCAGCCGCTGGCCCGCGCGGCGGCGACCAGTTCGGTCTCCAACGGCCGGTACACGACGTCGGCCACCCACAACCCGGGGCGCAACGACTCGGCGGGCACCGGCAGGCCTGGATACCCCAGCATTCCGGTCGGGGTGGCGTGCACCAGACCGTTCGCCCAGGTCAACGCCTCGGCAACGGTGTCGGAGCGACCCGCTTCGGCCCGGTCCGCGCCGAAGCGGGCGCGCAGCGACTCAACCAGTGCGCCGCTGCGGCGCGCATCGACGTCGAGGACCCGGAGCACCCCGGTGCCCAGGGTCAGCATCGCGTGCGCGACCGCCGCACCGGCACCGCCCGCGCCGAGCAGCACGACGCGCTCCACCGGTACGTCCGGCAGTCCTCGGCTGAAGTTCCGCGCGAAGCCGGACCAGTCGGTGTTGTGGCCGATCGTGCGTCCTTCGGCGAAGACGACGGTGTTCACCGCGCCCAGCGCGGCGGCGTCCGGCGCGAGCTCGTCGAGGTGCTCGACGACCACCTGCTTGCACGGGTGCGTGATGTTGAGGCCGTCGTAGTCGGCGACGCGCGCGGCGGTCAGCAGTCCACCTATCGCATCGGCGGGCTCGCCCAGCACGTCCAGGTCCCACCTGCGGTAGAGGTAGCGGAGCCCGAGCTCATCGGCCTCGCGCTCGTGCAGCGGTGGGCTCAGCGACGGGCCGATGCCCGCTCCGATGAGTCCGATGAGGTAGCTGTCCTGCCTGCGCACCTGGTCTTCTCCGACCTAGACTAATTAACGAACCAGCTAGTTAATTGTAGGGTGCGACCTCGGATCCGGGAAGACCCGCTGCACTACAGTGGGCCCGGAGTGCCAAACCGCAAGGGAGCGCTGTGGCTGCACCGACGTCCGACACCCGCGAGATCCGGCACCGCGATGCCGACCGGACCCGCGCGGAGATCCTCGACGTGGCCACCGAGGAGTTCGCCGACAAGGGCTACGCCGGTGCCCGCGTGGACGAGATCGCCGCCCGCACCAGCACCACCAAGCGGATGATCTACTACTACTTCGGCGGCAAGGAACAGCTCTACCTCGCCGTGCTGGAGAACGCCTACTCGGTGATCCGCGGCATCGAGAGCGAAGCCGACGTCGAAGGCCTGGACCCGGTCGAGGCGATCCGCAGGCTGGCGGAGCTGACCTTCGACCACCACGAGTCGCACCCCGACTTCCTGCGCCTGGTCAGCATCGAGAACATCCACCGCGCCGAGCACCTCACCAAATCCGACCTGCTGCCCGGCCTGGCCAATCCGGCGGTGGAGGTGCTCGGCCGGATCCTGGAACGCGGCCGGGCCAGCGGGCAGTTCCGCGACGATGTCGACGCCCTGGACGTGCACATGGTCATCAGCTCGTTCTGCGTCTTCCGCACCGCCAACCGCTACACGTTCCAGGCGATCTTCCAGCGCGACATGCTCGCCCCGGACCGCCGCGACCACTACCGCAAAATGCTCGGCGACCTGGTGCTCGACTACCTCACCACCTGCTGATCAGCGGATCACGAAGTTGGCCATCATCATCATGTCCTCGTGCTCCGACCTCGGCGTGGCCGCGCTGCTCGACGGCTTCGCCCACCGCTGATCTCGCCGCATCCGGCGTTTTCGCTGGTCAGCTAGCCCGATGGGGACAGCTTCGGGAACTGGGCCGAAGTCGGCGGCGAAACAAGCTCTTGACATGGGGCACGCCGCACTCCAACCTTTGGTGACTAACTAGATGGTTCATAAGTCGCCGGTCTGAGCAACGGTGCACGGACTCCTGGAGTTTCGAAGTGACGGACCACCCGACCGCCACGCAGGGCAAGCCGCGCAAGGCCGCCATCGCCGCATGGATCGGCAGCGCCCTGGAGTACTACGACTTCTTCATCTACGGCACCGCCGCAGCGCTGGTGTTCAACAAGATCTTCTTCCCGGCCGCCGATCCCGCCACCGGAACGCTGCTCGCGCTGGCCACCTTCGGCGTCGGCTACCTGGCCCGGCCGGTCGGCGCCTTCATCCTCGGCCACATCGGCGACGTGTTCGGCCGCAAGCGGGTGCTGGTGTTCACCGTGCTGCTGATGGGCATCTCGACCGTGCTCGTCGGCTGCCTGCCGACCTACCAGCAGATCGGCGTGGCCGCACCGATCCTGCTGGTGGCGCTCCGGCTGTTGCAAGGCCTGTCTGCGGCCGGTGAACAGGCAGGCGCGAACTCGATGTCGCTGGAACACGCGCCGCCGAACCGCCGCGCCTACTACACCAGCTTCACCCTCAGCGGCACCCAAGCCGGGCAGATCCTGGCGACCGCGGTCTTCCTACCGGTGGCCGCCCTACCCGAACAGCACCTGCTGACCTGGGGCTGGCGACTGCCGTTCTGGCTCAGCGCGGGCGTGGTGATCGCAGGCCTGGTGATCCGCAGCAAGCTGGACGAAACACCGGTCTTCGAACGGGAAATCGCGGCTGGCGAGACCAAGCGGGCCGGGACACCGCTCGCCCCGCTGTTCCGCGACCACTGGGCCAGCGTGCTGCGCGTCGTGGTCGCGTCCGTGATCGCCGCCGTAAGCACCATCTTCACCGTCTACGCGCTCAGCTACGCGGTGAACACCGTCGGACTGGCGCGGACGCCGATCCTGTGGGTCGGCGTGCTGGCCAACATCGCCGCGCTGTTCGCGATTCCGCTGTGGGCGGGACTGGCCGACCGGATCGGGCGCAAGCCGGTGTTCATCGGCGGCTCGCTGGGTTGTGCGGTGCTGATGTTCGGCTACCTGTGGTCGCTGTCGATCGGGAACTACGGGTTGATCTTCGCGATCGGAATCCTGCTGTTCGGCGTCGTCTACAGTGCCACCAACGGGATTTGGCCCGCCTTCTACGGCGAGATGTTCCCCGCTCGGGTGCGGCTTTCCGGGATGGCGGTGGGGACGCAGATCGGGTTCGCGCTCGGTGGGTTCTCCCCCAGCATCGCCGAGGCCATCGGGGGCGGGCGGGACGGTTGGATCAACGTCGCGCTGTTCACCGCCGGTTTGTGCGTGCTGAACATCCTTGCGGTGGCCAGCGGGCGGGAGACCTACCGGGTGCCTACCGAGGAGTTGGGGGTGTCGAAGGTGGATCGGTCGGTTCTTGCGGCTGGTGGGTGATGTTGGCGGATCGTGGGGCGTCCGGCGTTGGGCCGGGCGCCCCTTTTTGTTGTCGGGGTTCGTGGGGTTGGGTGGGGTGTTGGTTCGGGCCTTGTTGGCGCTGGGTTTTTCGGTGGTGTGGGGCGGGTTTGGCTTTGGGGTCGGTTTTTGGGCGTGGTTGGGGCTTTTTGACGTTTGGAGTTGGGGGGCCATCCCCGCGAACGGTGGATTTTGGGGGCCGCGCGCCGGATGTCAAGCCCGGCCTGCGGCCGCCCCTTCGGGGGTGAACGGCTTGACATCCGGCACGCGTCCCCGGTTTGGCTGTGGATCGCGGGGATGGCCCGGTGTGGGATCGGCTCGTCCGCGTCGCTGGGTGGCCGTTTTCGGGTGGGGTGGGGCTGTTTTGGGTTGGTTTGGGGTGGTTCCGTGGGGGTTGCGCTGGGTGGCGTGGTGGCGGTTTCGGGCGGGGTTGGCAGGGGTGGCGGGTTCTTGTGGGTTGTTGCTTTGGCGTGGTGGGTTGCGGTTTTAGGTGGCTACGGGGTGGTTTGGGCGTGGTGGCGGGTTGTTTGTGAGTGGGGATTAGGTGTGGGGTGGGTTGTTCTGTCGTGTCGCCTGGCGGCGAGTTGTGGTTTTTTGTTGTGTGGCTGGCGGTTTCGGTCTCTGGCGTGGGTTTCACCTGATCAAGTGACCTGGAAATGCGTGCGAATGTGCGTTCGAGTGCGGGATAATTGGGGCATGGCACCGTTGATTGGCACTCAGGAGACGACCTTGGGCACCGTTGGTGCCCGGTCGGCGGTGGTGTCGTGCTCGGATGGCGAGATTGTTGCTGGGATCGCCGAGGCCGAGCGGACTTTGCGGGCTGTGATGATGCGGCAGTTGCAGCTGATCGCCGAGGCGGAGCATCGGGGGTTGTCGGCGGAGCACGGGGCGCGGTCGATGGTTGTGTGGTTGCGGGAGTTGCTCAACATCAATCATCGCGACGCTAAGACCCGTGTCGTGGTGGCGCGCAATGTTGAGGATCGGGCCACTTCCTACGGCGAGATCATGCCTGCTGATCTGCCCGCCACCGCTCAAGCTCTGGCCGAGGGGGCGATCAGCCTGGAGCATGCGCGTGTGATCGTCGACGGGATTCGGGCGCTGCCGGAATACGCCCGCTGCCACCGGGTGGGCGAGGTTGAGTCGATGCTGGCCGGGTATGCGCGCGAGATGCCGCCGCGCGACCTGGCCAAGGTTGCCGAACGCATCCGCTACCTGCTCGACCAGGACGGCGCCTACCGCGACGAAGAAGCCCAGCACGAAGCGCGGGAGTTGCACTACTCGACCGCACGCGACGGAATGACGGTCATCAAAGCGCGACTCGACCGGGAAACCGGCGCGAAGTTCGCCGCGTTGATCGAGCCGTTGTCCGCGCCCCGTCCCGAAGCCGACGGCGAGAAGGATCCTCGCACCGCTGGGCAGCGCAACGCCGACGGCTTCGCCGCGATGCTGGATCTCGCGTTGGATTCCGACCGGACGCCCCGGGCCGGGGGCCAGCGGCCGCAACTGGCCATCACCATCGACTTCAACGACCTCAAACGAGGACTGGGCTTCGCCGACGAACACGGGATGCCCGGCACCCTGCACTCGACCGAGCAGTCCATCACCGCCGAGAACGTCCGTCGAATCGCCTGCGACTGCGATGTGTTGCCGATGGTGATGGGCGGCGACAGCCTGCCGTTGGACGTCGGGCGCGGCAAACGCACCGCGCCACCGCAAATTCGCGTCGCGCTGCTCCAGCGCGACGGCGCCTGTGCGTTCCCCCGCTGCGACCGCCCACCGGGAACGCCCGACGCCCACCACATTCGCCACTGGATCGACGGAGGCCCCACCGAACTGTCCAACATGGTGATGCTCTGCGCGCACCACCACCGCGTCATCCACAACCACCGGTGGGACATCACCATCCGCGACGGACGCCCGATGTTCATCCCACCATCCACAGTGGACTTCAGACGAACACCGCGACCAGGCGGCAAAGCCCTCCCCGCCGCCCATCGCGACAACCTCCGGGGCCTCATCCCTGCCCAACGCGCCCCGGCGGGCGAATCATGACGCCCAGGTGCAGGTGAAGGGACCACTGGGCCTTCTCGCGCCTCCGCATTCGACGGTTTCACCGAACGCAATACGCCGTTCAGTCTAATCGGGAACAAGAGTATTGACGGATCGTTCAACAATCCTTAGCTTTTAGCGATCCGCATCACAGGACGCACGAGATCGGATCGGCACGATGACAAACCCCGCGATGACAAACCCAGTGGAGACCGCTGACCGGCGCTCGTTACGCCGCGCGTTCGTGGCGAGTCTGTCGGGAACCACGCTTGAGTACTACGACTTCGCGGCCTATTCGGTGGCCGCTGCGACCTTGTTCGGCAAGCTCTTCTTCCCGTCCGGGGATGACCTCGCGGGCACCATGGCGGCGTTCTCGACCTACGCCGTCGGTTACCTCTCGCGTCCGTTGGGCGGGTTCGTGTTCGGTCGGCTCGGTGACGTGCTCGGCCGCAAGCAGGTGCTGGTGCTCACGTTGCTACTCACCGGCATCGCGACATTCCTGATCGGGCTGCTGCCCACCCACGCCATGATCGGCGGGTACGCCGCCGTGCTGCTGGTGATCCTGCGATTCGCCCAGGGTGTCGGCGTCGGTGGCGAATGGGGCGGCGCGGTGCTGCTCTCCAGCGAGTTCGGCGATCCTCGTCGGCGCGGTTTCTGGGCGTCGGCAGCGCAGATCGGACCGCCTGCCGGCAACCTGCTGGCCAACGGGGTGCTGGCGCTGCTGGCGCTGGTGCTCAGCACCGCGCAGTTCGAGTCCTGGGGTTGGCGCGTCGCGTTCCTGCTCTCCGGTGTGCTCGTCCTGTTCGGACTGTGGCTTCGGATGAAGCTTGAGGAAACGCCGGTGTTCAAGAAGATCGCCGAGCGCGGTGAGCAGCCGAAAGCACCGGTGACCGAGGTCTTCCGCAACGAGCCGCGGGCACTGCTCGCCGGTGTGCTCATCCGGATCTGCCCCGACGTGCTGTACTCGCTGTTCACCGTCTTCGTACTCACCTACCTGACCACCGAACTGGACATGCCCGCTAGCGCGGGTCTTGCCGTGGTCATGATCGGCTCGGCGTTCCAGCTGTTCTTGATCCCCGCCTCAGGCGCCCTGTCCGACCGCATCAACCGGCGCACCATGTACCTGGTCGGCACCATCGCCGCGGCGATCTGGCCGTTCGTGTTCTTCCCCATGATCAGCGGCGGATCGTTCATCGTCATCGCGCTGGGCATGGTGATCGCGCTGGGCATCCACGCCATGCTCTACGGGCCGCAAGCGGCGCTGCTCACCGAGCAGTTCTCGCCTCGCCTGCGCTACACCGGCAGCTCGCTGGCGTACACGCTGGCCGGGGTGGTCGGCGGAGCAGTCGCGCCGCTGGTGTTCACCGCGCTGCTGGCCGGATTCGGCACCTGGGTCGCGGTGGCGATCTACCTGGCGGCGACCGCGGTGCTCACCACCATCGGACTGCTGCTCGCCCGCAATCCGGACGCCGACGAGTTCGCCGTCTACGAGAGCTCCGAATCTGCGGCGGTATCGCGCTAACCGCCAGTTCGGCTCCGATGGCCGCGTTGCCCAGCAGGGCGACGCGGCCGTCAGCGACGGGCGCCGGGCCGTCCGCCAGCCGGGCGCTGCTGCGGTCGACCACCCTGCCCGGCGCCGCTGGCACCGTTTGCACCGTTGTTGCGGCGCGGCGGGTTCGCGGCGCGCTGCGTACCGCCTCGTTGGGCCCCATCTCGCTGGGCCCCATCTCGCTGGGCGCTGCCGCGTTGGGTGCCGCCGCGCTGGGCTGTCGTAGGGCGCTCCGGGCGGGCGGGCCGCCGGGCCGGAGCGCGGCGCGGTGGTTCGAAGTCGAGGTCGTCGTGATCGTCGCGGCGCGAGCGGCGGGGCGGCTGGCGGTGGGACCGCGCCTTGCGGCGGTTGTTCACCCACATGTCGAAGCCCAGCACCACCAGGGCGAGGACCAGCAGCACCAACCCCAGTGCTGGCACGCCGATAAGTGTGGTGACCAAGGCCAGGAGCAGCATCGGTACCACCGCAACCCAGCAGAACGGGTCTACCCGACTGAAGACCCCGGATATCCCTCCGGCGGAACCGTCGCGGTCCGCATCACGTGCCATCAAGACTCTCGCTTCCACTCTTGCCCCGGCCGAAGAAGTCTACCGGAGACCCCTCCTCGACAGGTCTGACACCATCGGCCGGACACAGGTGATCGGGACGCTGACCGCCGTTGTGCGGCTGGCTCGACGCAGCTACTCTGGTAGAGAACGGTCCGTTTTCTAAGTTCAGCGTTCCGGAGGACCGCCGTGCCGTTGGATGACACCGTGCTACCGGACGACGCCATCGACCATCGCAAGCGGCCGCGGCGACGCGGGAAGGCCTTGGATGACGCCATTTTCCAAGCGGTGCTCGCCGAATTGGCCGAACACGGCTACGCGAAGCTGACCATGGAGGGGGTCGCCGAGCGGGCGAAGACCGGCAAGGCATCGCTGTACCGCCGGTGGCCGACCCGGATGGAACTGGTCATGGACGCGGTGTGCCACCTGCTGCCCGACGCGTCGTCCACACCGGACACCGGCAGCCTGCGCGGCGACCTGCTCGCGGTGCTGCGCGAGATCGCCGAACTGCTGGCCGGTCCGGCGGGCGAGGCGCTGCGCGGCGTGCTCAGCGATGTGCTGCACGATCCGGTTCGGACCGCCGAGACGCGGCGGCACTCGCAGGGGGCGGGCCGTCGACGGATGCAGGAGATCACCCAGCGGGCGGTCGAACGGGGCGAGATCGACCCGGCGGCGGTCACCGCGCGCCGCCTGGAGGCCGGGCAAGCGCTGCTGCGCCACCACTTCCTGTTCAACGGGGTTCCGATTCCGGACGAAATCATCGTCGAGATAGTCGATGACGTGCTGATTCCATTGTTCCGTCGACCCCAATACCCCTTGGACAACGGCTGAATAACCGGCGCTGGGCGACCAGATGCGAGCACGGTTCGGGTGATTGTTCACAACTGTCCTTTTTGGACCTCCTAGCAGTTGCAATTGGAGTATGGAACCGCAAACGCATTACGAGTTGATCTCGGCCGCGCGTCCGAATGTTTTCGTCACGCTGCGCATTTGAGAGACGTTCCATCATGTACATAAAGAGACGCCCAAGATCACCCCGGCGGGGGTGGTAGTTCAACATTGGACGTATTATCGTGACCGACCGTAACTTTAAATGCAGCTTGTTGCACGCTCAAATCACATGGATCGGGGTTGTAATGTGCGACATCGGTGCCACACTGGGTGACTTAACCAAAAACCAGATGCGGAACCTTTGCCAAGTCTTGGGCGTCGACGAAACCCACCCGATCCGATTGCTCGGTGATGTCCTCGGAGCTGCGGATTCACGACCTTTGTCGGAACCGCCGCTGTGGCCGTCCGATGTGGCCGACGACGCCACGCCGATCGAGTTCTCCATCCAGTTCGAGGACGACGGAGCACGTCACCTCCGGATCCTGGCCGAAACCCTCCCGGCCCACCCCGGCCCCGCCGTCAACCTGCAGGCCGCCGAGGACCTGATCGATTCCCTGGCAGGCCGCTACGACCTCTCCCTGGACCGGCTGCACTCGGTGCGGGACCTGTTCTCCTCCGCCGAACCGCAGGGCAAGTTCTCCTGGTGGTTCTCGTTCATCTTCGACGCCGACGGCGCACCGAAGTTCAAGGTGTACTTCAACCCCCAGGTGCGCGGCGCCGATGAGGCACCGCACCTGGTGCGGGAGGCGTTCGAGCGCCTCGGCATGCCCGGCGCCTACGACACGGTCAGCAAATACGCGTTGCAGCGCGGCGAAGTCGACCACCTGACCTTCTTCGCCCTCGACCTGGACCGCAGCCCGCAGTCCCGCGTGAAGCTCTACATCAGCCAGTACGCCGCGCAGCCCACCGACGCCGAGTTCGCCGCATCCGCCGTGCGCGACATCGACCCCGGGCAGGTGCGCGAGTTCTGCTCGGTGCTGGCCGGGGACACGCCGATCTTCCTCGGCCGCCCGCTGGTCTCCAGCTACTCCTTCGTCGAAGGCGACCTGGACGAACCCAGCAACTACAGCCTCTACCTGCCGATCCGGGACTACGTGCGCGATGACGTCGTGGCGCGGGACCGGGTGCTGGCGCACCTCCGACAGCGCGACATCCCCCCGGCGTTCCTCGACGAGTTGATCTCCGCGGTCACGGATCGGCCGCTGGAGGCCAACGCTGGCCTGCTCGCGCACGTGTCGCTGCGGCTGAGTCCGAACCGGACCGGGACCACGGTCTACGTCTCCTCCGAGGCATACGGCGGCACACCCCCGGCACAACGGGTGCCCCGCTCTTCGCCGAACCACAGCACCCCATACTCGGCGAACAGAACAGCAATCCTCTAGGGAGGACGCCAGAATGGCGCATCTACGGCCCTTCGTCGCCGCGGTCGTGCGACCGATCCCGATCACCACGCGGGAACAGCGGATCCACGAGCTCGACCGTGCCGGGCACAACCCGTTCAACATCCCGGCCGACAAGGTCAGCATCGACCTGCTGTCGGACTCCGGGACCGGCGCGGTCTCCATCGACCAGCAGGCCTGGGCGCAACGCGCGGACGAACGCTACGCGGGCGCCGAGTCGTTCTTCCGGTTCCGCGAATCGGTGCGCGACATCGTGCCGTACCGGCACGTGTTCCCGGTGCACCAAGGGCGGGCCGCCGAGCGGGTGCTGTTCACCGCGCTGCTCGGGCAGGGCAAGATCAGCCTCAGCAACACCCACTTCGACACCACCCGGGCCAATGTGGAGCGACTGGGCTCGGTCGCCTGGGACCTGCCCTGCCCGGAAGCCCGCGACCTCGACAGCGACGAGCCGTTCAAGGGCAACATCGACATCGAAGCGGTGCAGAACATCCTCGCCGGACCGGACGGCCACCAGGTCGGGCAGATCCTGGTCACCATCACCAACAACGGCGGCGGCGGACAACCGGTGTCGATGGCCAACCTCGAAGCGATCAGCGCGGTGGCCCGCGCCCACGGTGTGCCGCTGATCCTGGACGCCGCGCGCTTCGCCGAGAACGCCTGGCTGATCACCCAGCGGGAACCCGGCTACCACCACTGGAGCCCCCGCGCCGTCGCCCGGCGCGCGTTCGAACTCGCCGACGGCGCGGTGGCGAGCCTGAAGAAGGACGGGCTCGCGCCGGAAGGGGCGTTCATCGGCCTGCACGACACGGACCTGGCCGACCGCTGCGAGGTCGACATCATCGCCACCGAGGGCTTCCGCACCTACGGCGGACTCACCGGCCACACCCTCGAACAACTCGCCCAGGGCCTGCGCGAAGTGCTCGACCCGCACTACCTCGCCGACCGCGAACGGGAGGCCGCCTTCCTGGCCGACCGCGCGCGCGACGCCGGGGTGGACTCCGTCCGCCCGTCCGGGCTGCACGGCATCTACCTCAACGCCGGAAGGCTGCTGCCGCACCTGCAACCGCGGCACTTCCCGGGTCACGCGCTGGCTTGCGCGCTGTACCGGGAAGGCGGCATCCGGTGCGCCGAAGTGGGCTCGCTGTACCTCGGTGAGCTGGACGCCAACCGCGAGGTCGTCACCCCGGCACCGTTCGAACTGGTCCGGCTGGCGTTACCGCGCCGGGTCTACGACCACAGCCACCTCGAATACGTCGGGGACATCCTGGCGAGCATCGCCAAGAACCCCGAGCAGGTACCAGGTTATCGCCTGACCCACGCTCCGACGGTGCTCCGCCCGTTCCGCTGCCGAGCCGAACCCATCGCGGTCTGAACGTTCCGCACGGGCGAACAGTGAAGGGCACCTTTCACCAACTTAGTTGGTAGAAGGTGCCCTTCACCTCGTTTTAGCTGACGTCGACGCCGGACGGGGTGCGGTCGATGGCGTGCCGCACCAGCGTGATCAGCGTGTTCTTCGCCAGCTCACGGTCGCGGGCATCGCAGATCACGATCGGCACTTCCGGCGAGATCACCAGGGCCTCGCGCATTTCCTCCGGTTCGTAGTGGTAGGCGTCGTCGAAGATGTTGACCGCCACCACGAACGGGATGTTGCGCCGTTCGAAGAAGTCCACCGAGGCGAACGCTTCTTCCAACTTCCGCGTGTCGACGAGCACCACGGCACCGACCGCACCGACCGCCAGGTCGTTCCACAGTGGCCAGAAGCGGTTCTGGCCCGGCGCGCCGAACAGGTACAGCACGATCTCGTCCGAGATCGTGATGCGCCCGAAGTCCAGCGCGACCGTCGTGGTCTCCTTGCGTTCCACACCGGTCAGGTCGTCGATGCCTTCACTGGCAACGGTCATCTCCTCTTCGGTGGTCAGCGGCGGAATCTCGCTGACCGCACCGACAAGGGTCGTCTTGCCCACCCCGAAACCGCCTGCCACGACGAGCTTCACCGGAATCGGCGCCGATTCGGCGTCCGTGCCGTTTCTGCTCGTGTCGTTGGCATTCTGGGGTGGCCGGCCTCCGGCCAGGCTAGAGTCTGCAAAGCCCACGGTACACCTGCTCCAAGATTTCTCGGCTGACTTCTGTACGAGGCGAGCGCACGAAGACGGCGCCATGGTCGAGCAGGTCACTGCACAGGACCCGGACCACGCCCAACGGCTGGGCCAGCATGACGGCGAGCTCCGCGAGGGACACCGGACGCATGCACGCGTCCAGGATGAACCGGTGCTCCGGCGCCAACTCCAGCCTTGGTGTCTCCGGACGGGGCTCGACAGTCACCACCTGGGTCGCGGTATCGAGCCGAGTGTGCCTGCCGGGGGTGCGACCGCGCGTGATCGTGTACGGACGGACTATCGGTCCGGCTTCATCGTCAAACCACGCCTCGTCCACGGTCAGGTCCTTTCCGCCGCCACGCCGCGCAGCTCACGAGGAGCGGCCGACAGGAAGGATCCGACCCGGGTGATCAACCGGCCCATCTCGTAGGCCACCAACTCGATGTCGGCTTCCGACGCGCTCAGCACGGCCAGGCACGCGCCGCTGCCCGCGGCGGAGATGAACAGGAAGCCGCTTTCCATCTCGACGTGCGTCTGCGCCACCGTGCCGCGCCCGAAGTCCTTGCTGACACCCTTGCCGATGCTGCGCATGCTCGACGAAGCGGCCGCCAACTTGTCGGCGGAGTCCCTGTCCAGACCCACGGACTTGGCGATCACCAGGCCATCGTTGGACAGCACCACCGCGTGGTCCGCACCGTGCACACCCTGCACGAAATCGTCCAACAACCAACTCAGTTTCGAAGCTGTTTCGGTCATGCCCACCTCACACACACTTGCTTGTTGTCTGGTCTGCTCACGAGCGGTCGTCGGGCGTGTCGCCGAATCCGCCGCGGAATGCTCGTCGGAAACCCGCCAACCTGCTCGGAGAAGCGACGACGGTCTGCTCCTCCTGGTCCGGGTCCTCCCGCAGGCCATCGGCCAGATGGGTCTGCGGTACGCGCTTGGGCAACGGCGGACGTCCACCCGCGGCCCGGCGCCGTTGCGGAGCCGCGGCCGGTTGGGGTGCCGGGGTCGGCTCAGGTTCCACCACGGCCTCGAACTGCGCGGTGGGAGGGTTGGACTGCTGGCCCGGCTCCGCCATGGGCCACTCGTACGCGCTTTCTGCCGTCTTCGGTGCCGACGGGGTGGGCTGGTCAGTCATGACCCCATTCCAGCCCAATTCCCGCGGCCGTGGCACCAATGCCGGCTCGGCGAGTTGGTGTTTGCCCCCACTCTCGGGCTCGATGCCACCGCCGGAGTAACCATTGCCGTTGGCTCTGTCGGTGCCGTTGCTGCTGGCGCCGTTACCGACATTCGTGCTGGCCGCGGTGGATTCCAGCATCCGATCCGGCAACAGCAGCGTGGCGCGGGTACCGCCGTAGGCGGAGACGCCGAACTCCACGGTGATTTCGCGTCGCTGCGCCAGTCGCGCAGCGGTGAACAGGCCCAACTGCTCGGCCTTGTTGTTCTCCAGCACCAGCCGGTCGAACTCCGGCGGCTCGGACATCATCGAATTGGCCCGGTCGCGGATCGCCGGATCCATGCCCAGGCCCTGGTCGGCGATGTCGACGGCGACGCCGCGGGCCACCGCGGTGGCGTCCACGTGCACCTGGGTGTGCGGCGGGGAGAACGCGGTCGCGTTGTCGATCAGCTCGGAGATCAGGTGGATCGCGTCGCCGACGGCCGAACCGTTGACGGTGACGTCCGGGACGTGCCCGATGACCACCCGCGAGTACTGGTCGATTTCCGAAACCGACGAACGCAGCACGTCCATCAGCGGCACCGGTCGGCTCCACCGCCGACCCGGCTGCTGGTCACCGAGCACCAGCAGGTTCTCCACCGTGCGCCGGGCGCGGGTGGTCGAGTTGTCCAGGTCGAACAGCTTGGCCAGCTGCCCGGAGTTCTCCTCGTTGCGCTCCAACTGGTCGATGGTGCCGTGCATGTGCCGCAGCAACCGCTGGATGCGGTGCGCCATGCCGACGAACACCACACGCGCGCCCTGCCGGGCCCGGGTTTCACCGACCGCGGCTTCCACGGCTTCCTGCTGGAAGAGCCGGATGGCTTGGGCCACCTGGCCGACCTCGTCGGTGCCGTAGTTCTCCAGCGCGACCATCTCGGTTTCCACGTTGACGGCCTCGCCGTCGCGCAGTCGGCGCACCACCTCCGGCAGCTTCTGCGCCAGGTCCAGCGATTCGGAGCGCAGGCCCTGCAATCGGGTCAGCAGTGCCTCGTCGACGACCGACCGGTAGACCCGGCGGGCGAAGATGAACGACACGATTGCGACGGCGAGGGCGATCAGGCTGCCGTAAGCCACCGTCCACAGCGCATCATTACCGCTGGCGACACCATATTCCGACACCTGGTCGGCCTGGTTGCGCACCAGTCCGGACAGGTCGGTGCTGACGTCGTTGGTGATCCGCCGCCAGTCCGTCACCTGAACCGGGACCGCATCGCCGCGTTCGAAGGGGCCGCGGGCGATGAGTGCGTTTTCGGCGGCGATCAGCTGCTGCCAAGCCGGACTGCCAAGCATGGCTTGGTAATCGTCGCGAACCGTGGGCAGCAGGGCGTCGGCGTGGGTGCTCACCAGCGCGTGGTGGGCGTCGATGTACCCCACCATCTGGCGGAACTGGTCCGGCGTCAACTCGCCGGTGGCCAACGCGGTGCCGACCAGGGATGCCTCGCGGGAGAACGTGTCCGAACCGCGGAACATCTCCATACCGGTGAGGGCGCCCTGCATGGTCTGGGCGTCCGGCGTGATGCGTGCCTGCACGTCGAAAAGCCTGGTGGCGGTGTCGAACAGGCCGTTGTAGAAGTCGTTGACCTCGTTGACCGAAGCCTGCTGGGAGGCGATCCGGGAACGCAGTTCGGGCAGTCTGCCGAAGTAGCCGGTGAGCTCCCGCATCGGGCGCTGGATCTCTTCGGGCGCCGATTCGATCAGCGCACCGGCCGTCTCCTGCATCGCCGCCAGGCTGTTGTCGGTTTCCCGCTGTTGCGAGAGGAGGTCCGACCTGTTCATGGTGGGTTGGCTGATGACCTCCAGGCTGCGCAGCCGTTCCCGCTGGACGTGGTCCAGCGCGGTCACGGCGGGCAGCGAGATCTGCCGGACACCGGAGGCGACCTGCTGCGTGTAGACAGCTTCGAAGGCGAACAGCGAGCAACCGACCACCCACAGGATGCCGACGACGATCCAGGGGATGACGACTGCCCATGTCAGTCGTGATCGGATCGAGTTGTTCGACGGTCTGGCCCGGCGTCTCCTCGACCTTTCAGGGGGAGTGGAAGACTCGTTTTGGATTGTCACATCTACGCACTTTCCATCGTTTGTTCTCGCCCGCTCGCGGGCGAGGCGATTTGAACGTCGTGCGGATGCATGTCATGGCGCAGTGCCCAGCGGACGGCCTGGCGCCGCCGGAACCTCCTGCGCTGCCTGACAGGCATTCGTCGATCCGAGTGATGTCGGAAGAGCTCTCCTTCCTGCTCCTGACCACCCGTGGGGCCCGCACTCCGCCTGCTGACACGTCCGTGTCCCCCTGGTGCGAACGCACTGTATCGGATCAAGATCACTCGATAGTGATCGGAGTCGAACGTTCGTGTCGTTACACCACACAGATCGAGTGCTGACCGTGAAAGTTCACCAAAGAGGCCCTGTTGCTTGACTGGATCGGTGCGGTAGGCGCGGGCTCCAGCCCGCCCGCGCACTCACGACAGTGCATCCAAGCGGCCCGACCCTTCGAGTCCGCCGCAACCACCGGTCGGCGTAAATTCCCAGTAACAGCACGGCAGTCCCGCCAGCGGTGCGGCCTCGGTCGGCGGCCACACGGCGGCTGTTCGGCGTCTGGCGGCCCGAAAAGCTGCCCCAGCGCGCATATCCGGGAGAAATCAGCGGCACCCGATCACATTCTTGAACAGCAGTCGCGGAAAAAGTAGCCAAAATCGTTGCCAGGCTTGACCGATCGCCCGTTTCTGGTGTCTGCTCCGGAATTGTTGGGATTATCCCGGCGCAAGACCGTTCCGCCGCCCGGTCGACATCGGAAACGTACGCGCGCGAAACCGCGCGCAGCAGTCGGATGCGAGGTGTACGACGTGAGGAAACGAAGTGCTCTCCGGCGAACTCGGTTGATCGGTCTCGCCGGGCTGTCGCTGGCCGCGCTGGTGGCGCTGGCCCCGCTACCCGCGAGCGCGGTGCCCACCGCGGCCGAGCCGTGGACCGGCGGGTTCGCCGACTTCCCCAGCGGTTCCTGGCAGCAGAACTGGGGTTACATCGCCGATGGCAACTTCGGCTTCGACCGGATGAGCCCGCAGGGCGACGAGGTCGACGTGTTCTACGGCCAGGGCTCGTCGGCGCCGTCCTGCGGCGACTGCCCGAGCGAGGGCGGCGGCCAGTTCTTCACCGACCTCCGCTCGATCGGCCGGGGCGACCTGGCCGACTCACCGGTCCTGCACCTGAGCTACCAGGTGCGGTTCCCGACCGACTGGGACTTCGGTGCGCGCGGCGGCAAACTGCCCGGCCTCTACGGCGGGCCGCCCGGGGAATCCGGCGGCGGCCAGCACGGCCAGGCCTGGTCCACCCGGTACATGTGGCGCATCCGCGACGGCCAGCCGCAGGCCGAGGTCTACGTCTACGACCCGTCGCTGGGCGACGGCTACGGCAAGGACGTCGGGCTCGGCGCGTGGTCGTGGCGCAACGACGGGCAGTGGCACACCGTGGAGCAGTCGGTGGACCGCAACAGCGGAACCATCACGGTCTGGTACGACGGTCAGGAGGTATTGCGCGAGCAGGCCATCGAGCAGATCGCGGGAATCCCGTTCTCGGGAATCTTCTTCTCCACTTTCTTCGGCGGTCACGACACTTCTTGGGGACCGAGCCGGGACGTGCACGCGCAGTTCCGGGATTTCCGGGTCGGCGACGCGAAGCTGACCTGATTCCGCACTCATCCGCTGGGGCCGGTACCGTCGGCCCCAGCGGTTTTTTAACGCAATTCCACCGGCGGATTTCGATGCCGTCCCGGAATTGCGAGGCGATCAGCCGATGATCAGGACACGGGTCTCGCCGGTTTCCTTGGCTGGTGGGCCTGTTCGACGGCTCGGCGCAGCTCGGGCCAACGGGCGGGCCCGGCCAGCCCGAGGTGGTAGAGGTGCAGTTCGTCGGCGCCCGCATCGCGGAGTTGTTGGACGTACTTCGCGATGTCGGCGATCTCAGGCCCGACGGCGGTCACGTAGCCGCCGATGTCGACCGCGTCCGGCAGTTCCCCGGCCGCCGCGGCCACCGTCGCCACCGTTTCCGCACCGGGGTTCCAGCAGGGCAGCACGACGGCGTCGACCTCTTGCGCGGCGCTCGGCGTCAAGCCCGGCAGCGCTCCGGTGGCCCACGGATCCGTGCTGCCGTGCAGCACCACCCGGCGACCCGCGCCGATCTGCTCGCGCACGGCGTGCCGCAGCCGGTCGGTCGTCGCCTGCCGACCGGCCAGCAGGACTTCCCGGACTTCCAGGGGAAGCCGGTCCTCGGTGGTGCCGATCTCGCCTTCGGCGATGAGCCGCCGAACCTCGCCGCGCAGCAGGTCGCGGCCGGTCTGCGCGGCCACGCCGCGCTCCGCCCAACCGGCGGTGCAGGCCGCGCAGCAGCACACCGACAGCAACCGGGCCGCCGCGGGCGACCACACGGCGTCGGTCTTCTCGTGCTGGTGCTGGTGGATCGCGCCGAGCTGCCCGCACGCCTCCAACACGACGGAGCGCACGTCCAGTTCGGCCAGCGCTTGCCCGGTCAACCGCACCGCGAACTCCCGCACGGCCTCGTGCGCCGGGCACAGGGCCCACGGATAGCGCTCCCCGAAGCAGTTCCGCACCGCGAACTCGGGGAACTCGGTGCCCAGCAACGAGTTGTGCGTCAACACCAGCCACGCGGCGGTCGGGATCCCGGCCGCCGCCAGCGCACGCAGCGCATCCCCTGCGCTGTCCGGCGAGTCGACCCAGTCGGGCGCCGCGGGGCGCAGCGCACCCCAGCAATCCCGCACCGGCCGGTAGAACGCGGCGTGCCGAGCCACCACGCTGGTGCCGTGCGGCGACCACGGCGTCGCCGCACGGGCGCTGTGGTAGGACACCGCGACCGCGACTTCGTCGACGCCGAGGTCCTGGACCCGGTCGACGAAGTCGGCTCCGACGTCCCACGGGTAGCTGTAGCCGGTCACGTGCATGTCAGCCCCTGCTCGCCACCGGCGCGTCCGCCGTCGCCTCGCGATCCAGCTCTTCGAGCATCTCGTCGATCTCCCGGGTGCGTTCCGAGGCGACCAGGCCCAATCCGATGTAGAGCGCCAACGACACCAGGATCGGAGTGGCCACCGTCGCGGTCGGGTTGGCGTCGAGACCGTAGTAGAGCACGCCGTAGGTGATCAGCCCGCCAGCCCACGACACGATCGCCGCCCGCGAACCGCACCGCCGGAACCACGGCAGCATGCCCAGCAGCAGCGGCACCGAGATCGGCCCCATCAGCGCGGCCACCCAGGAGACCACGATGGACAGCACACCACCGAGCTGCTGCGCTTGGGTGGCCACCACCATGCTCACCACGATGAAGCTGAAGGTGGCGATGCGACCGGTGCGCAGCCGCTGGAACTCGTTGAAGTCACGCGCCTTGCGCCACAGCACCGGCAGCATGTCGCGGGTGATCACCGACGAGATCGCGTTGGCATCGGAGGCGACCATGGCCATGGTGTGGGAGAACATCCCGGCCAGCACCAGGCCGATCATCCCCGGCGGCAGCAGTTGCTGGGTCATCGCGGCGTACGAGGTCGTCGGGTCCTCCAGACCCGGCACGAACAGCGGCGCGGCGAACATCGGGAACATCAGCACCAGCGGCCAGATCAGGTACAGCGCGGAGGAGAGCACCGCGCCGCGCCGGGCGGCCTGCGAGTTCGGCGCGGCCATGTAGCGCTGCGCGAGGTTCCACATGCCCCCGTTGTATTCCAGCGTCTTGACCAGCACGTACACCAGCAGGAATACCGTGGTGTACTGGCCGGTGACCGGTGAGATGTGCCCGGCGGGCAGCCGGTCCCACAGCGTCCACAGCGCGGAGATCCCGCCGAGTTGGGCCAGCACCGCCCAGATCATCACGATCCCGGCCGCCGCCTGGATGACGAACTGGCCGAAGTCGGTCAGCGCGTCGGCCCACAGCCCGCCCGCGGTGCAGTACAGCAGGGTGACCGTGCCGGTGATGATGATGCCCCACAGCAGCGGCAGCCCGGCGAAGGAGTTGAGCAGCACCGCGACCGCGAACCACTTGGCGGCGACGTCGAAGATCTTCAGCGAGGAACCGCTCCAGGCCAGCACCTGCTGGGCGGGGATGTTGTAGCGCCGGGCGAGGAATTCCAGCGGCGAGGCCACCCCGAAGCGGGCCCGCAGCCGGTTCCAGCGCGCGGCGAACAGCCACGATCCGATCGCCACACCGATGCCGATGCTGGCGAATCCCCAGAAGTACACCGTGACGCCGTCGGTGTAGGCGACACCGGCGTAGGCGACGAACAGCACGGCGCTGTAACCGGACATGTGGTGCGAGATCCCGGCCAGCCACCACGGCATTCGGCCGCCGGCGATGAAGAAGTCCCTGTCGGTCTTGACCCTGCGGTGCGACCACCAGCCGATGACCAGCATCAAACCGAAATAACCGCACACCATTGTCCAGTCGAGTGCATGCACTGGCCCGACCCTCTCGCGTTCATATTCTTGAACGGAACGTGGATTCGTGAATAAATTCGACTATCCGAAATCTGCCGGAGGACGCTAGTATGATCCCGATCACGTGTCAACCGGCGTATGGGTGTGCCCGGAGAGGAGCCGACATGCCGACCCGCAGCGGCGTGGATTCGACCGGGGTGAAGTCGGCTCGGCGGACCATCGAACTGCTGGAAACCTTCGCCGGTCACCGATCCTGCACCGCGGAACTGCTGGTGCGCACCACCGCCGAACTCGGCCAACGCCTGCGCCGAGCCGGAATCCGCTGACCACGAAAGGAAATCCACCTTGCGACAACGCATCCTGATCACCGGCGCGGCGGGCATCATCGGCACCATGATGCGGTCCCGGCTGCGCCGCGAGGGCCGCGTCCTGCGGCTGCTCGACCGCGCCCCGCTGCCCCCGGCCGAGCCGGGCGAGGCGGTCGAGACGATCACCGCGGACCTGACCGATCCGGCCGCGATGGCCGAGGCCTGCGAAGGTGTCGACGCGGTCCTGCACCTGGGCGGGCACAGCCGGGAGAACTCCTGGACGCAGACCCTCGCGGTCAACGTGGACGGCACGCACACCGTGCTGGAGGCGATCCGGCAGGCCGGGGTGGGCCGGGTGATCCTGGCCTCCAGCAACCACGCCGCCGGATTCCGCCCGGTCGACGCGGCGGGACCGGGAGGCCTGCCCGCGGACTCGCCCGCCCGGCCGGACACCTACTACGGCGTGAGCAAGGCGGCCATCGAGGCGCTCGGCAGCCTGTACCACTCCCGGTTCGGCATCGACGTCATCTGCATCCGCATCGGCTCCTGCTTCGAGCGCCCGTCGGACGTGCGCGGCCTGTCGCTGTGGCTCTCCCCCGATGACGCGGCCCTGCTCTTCGAGGCCTGTCTGAGCCACCCGTCGCCGGGTTACCGGGTCATCTGGGGCGTGTCGGCCAACACCCGCCGACTGTGCTCGCTGGCCGAAGCCGAGGATCTCGGCTACCAACCCCAGGACGACGCGGAGAAGTTCGCCGCCGAAGTCGAGGCGGGCGTGCCGTCCCCCCACCTGGGCGGCCCGTTCACCACCGCGCCCCTCGGCGAACCGAACTGACCGCACCAGGTGATTAGGATCGTGGCACCACGCGTGGCGTCCTGAAGGAGGAACCCAGATGGCGCGATCGGCAGACGTCCCCAACGCAGGCGGCGCAACCGAGGCCGCCGGGGTGAAGTCCGCCCGCCGCGCGATCGACCTGGTCGAGACCTTCGCCGCACACCCCTCCTGGCTGTCGCTGTCCGACCTGCACGCCCGGACCGGCTTCCCCCGCTCCAGCCTGCACGGGCTGCTGCGCACCCTGCTGGACGCGGGCTGGTTGGAGGCCGACACCAGCAACACCCGCTACCGGCTCGGCGTCCGCGCACTGATCTGCGGCACCGCCTACCTCGATCGCGACCCGGCGATCCGGTTCGCCACCGAAGCACTGGAAGAACTCCGGGAGAAGACCGGCTTCACCACGCACTACGCCCGCCTGGTCGGCAACCAGGTCATCTACCTGGAAACCCGCGAATCGGAGAACTCGACCTACCTGAGTTCCAAGATCGGCCGCACGCTGCCCGCGCACGCCACCGCGCTGGGCAAGGCGCTGCTGGCCGAACTCACCCGCGAGGAAGTCGCCGAACTGCTGCCCGATCCGCTGGCCGCGCTCACCCCGAACACGCTGGTGTCGCTGGAGAAGATCCACCAGGCGTGCGCGATGGCCCGCGAGCGCGGCTACGCCGCCGAGATCGAGGAAGGCACGCTCGGCATCCGCTGCGTGGCCGCCGTGGTGCCCTACCGGATCCCCGGTACCGACGCGATCAGCTGCTCCATGCCGATCGAGCAGACCAGCGACGCGAAGGCCAGGAAAGCGGGCGAACTGCTCACCGAGGTCACCGCCGAACTGGCCCACCGCCTGCGCCGCGAAGGCATCCGCTGACGGCCGCCCGCAACGCGACGGCCGATACCCGCCAGACTTGATCCTCTTTCGTCGCAAGCATTGGAGCCACCCCGGAAAGCGAAGCGCAGATCGCCGGTCTGCACCCGATGGGGCGGATCTCGAAACCGGCGGAGACCGCGGCGTTCGCGGCGTTCCTGCTCAGCGACGAGGCGAG
This sequence comes from Saccharopolyspora antiqui, assembly GCF_052246905.1. Taxonomy (NCBI): domain Bacteria; kingdom Bacillati; phylum Actinomycetota; class Actinomycetes; order Pseudonocardiales; family Pseudonocardiaceae; genus Saccharopolyspora; species Saccharopolyspora antiqui. Next base: position 227,109 of record NZ_JBQQBO010000009.1, on the reverse strand, counting down.
CTTCATCACCGGTGCGGGGCTGTCCATCGACGGCGGCTTCACCGCGCAGTGACGCGCCCGTTCCAATCGGACCGCTTCGGTTCTGGGGGGTCGCACTACTTCGGCTTGCGCACCTGGTGCTTGGCGGAGCGGCGGAGTTGCAGAATCCGCGCGGTACCAACGAGTGCGACCAGCAGGGCACCCGCGAGCACCGCGAAGAGCATCGCCACGCCCAGCGGCACGCGCACGCCGACCCATCCCCCGATCCAGCGACCATCACGACCGCTAGGCCCAGCGGGTGCGGCCTTCGGCTACCAGGGTGTTGGCGTTGGTGGCGAGGAGTTCGAACGGGTCCAGTTCGGTGGTATCGATCTCGGCTACGTGCCAGCGGATTCCCTTGGCGTTGCGGAGCGCTTCGGGGTTGTCGACCTTGCCGGTGCCGATCGGGGTCTGCGGCGCCCCGCGTTCGGCCGGGCCGTCTTTGAGGTGCACCGCGACGGTTCGGGTGCCCAAGGTCGCCAGCACGGCCGCCGGGTCGGCGCCCGCCGCCACCGCCCAGTAGATGTCGAGTTCCGCGATGAGATCGTCCCCGACACGGGTCCAGAAGCGGTCGTATCCGGTGCTTCCGTCGGGCATTTCGGCCCATTCGAACCAGTGGTTGTGGTAGCCCAGGCGCAGGTCGGCGGCCACTTCCCGGGCAGCGGCGCCGAGCGTGTCGGCCAACGCGTCGACCTCCGCCGGATCGGCGAAGGTGTCTTCGCCGAAACCGGCGACCAGGCGGGGATGCGGGATGAATGCCGTGTCGGCGCCGAGGATCACGCATTCTTCGGCCAGTTCCACCACATCGCCCGGCAGCGCGGTGTGCACGGCCGAGACCGACAGGCCCGCCGCGTCGAGTCCGGCGCGCAGCGACCGGGCCGCGGCCAGGCGGTCCGCGATCGACCGGTCCGGGGAGCCGAGGCCGAACGGTTCGACGTAGCGGAAGCCGATCTCGGCCAGCCGCGCGAGGGTGCCTGCCTGATCGGCGGCGAGCTGTTCGCGGACGCTGTAGAGCTGGACGGAAAGCGTGGCCAAGGGATCTCCCGGTGTCAGCCGACGATCAGTGGCGGGTCAGGAGTTTCGGGTGTCTCACGCCCGATTTTCGCCGCAATCAAAGCTAGATCGCCGGTTTTAGGTCAGCAAGAGCTGTGGTTGATTTTCTTCTCGGTCATTGATCGAGCGGTCATTCGAGCTCAGCCGGGCTCGCCGGTGCGGCGATCGCGAAAGTGCTGTCCCCGGACGGCATCTGCGGCCTGATGAACGAGATGTCTTGACACGCCACAACCACAGCGCTGACCATGTGATCCGTCTCACGCCGCAACGTCGAGATCGTGGCCATCGCCGCCCTCAAGCGCGGCCTGCACGTGTTGAGCGAGAAACCGCTCGCGCGCAACGCCGTCGAGGGCCAGCAGATGGTGGAGTGAAGGGCACCTTTTACCAACATAGTTGGCGAAAGGTGCCCTTCACACCTCACCCGATCGTGCGCTCAGAAGGTGACGCTGAGGATGCGGTCGTCGTCCGGGCTGGGCACGCCGTTGTTGTCCTGATTGGACGTGGTGACCCACAGGGTGCCGTCCGGGGCCGGGAGGACGGTGCGCAGTCGGCCGAACTCCCCCTGGAACAACGCCGTCGGCTGCCCGAGCGTGCCGTCGTCGTTCAGCGGGATCTGCCACAACCGCTGGCCGCGCAGCGCCGCGACGTAGACCGCGCCCTGGTGGATGGCCAGGCCGCTGGGCGAGGCCTCCGCGGTCGGCCAGGTGACCAGCGGGTCCACGAACTGGGCGTCGCCGCACTGGCCCTCGCACACCGGCCAACCGTAGTTCTTGCCGCCCTCGATCCGGTTGACCTCGTCCCAGGTGTTCTGCCCCAGTTCCGCCGAGAACAGCCGACCCGCGCCGTCCCAGGCCAGGCCCTGCGGATTGCGGTGGCCCATCGAGTAGACCAGCGAATCCCCGAACGGATTGCCCGGCGCGGGCGCGCCTTCCGGGGTCATGCGCAGGATCTTGCCGTTGAGCGAGTTGACGTCCTGCGAACTGTCCGGATCCTGCGCGTCGCCGGTGGTGGCGTAGAGCATGCCGTCCGGGCCGAAGGCCAGTCGACCGCCGTTGTGGTACTGGTTCTTCGCGATGCCGGTCAGGATCGGTTGCGGTGCCTCGCCGAGACGTACCTTGGCGATCCGGTTGTCCTCGACGGTGCTGTAGAAGATGAACACCGTCTGGTCGGACGCGAAGTTCGGTGAGGCGGCGAGCCCCATCAGGCCGCCTTCGCCGTCGGTGGGCTGGGAGTCCTCGATCCGCTGCACCTCGGTGACCTGTCCGTCTTTCAGGGACATGATCTGCCCGGTGTCGCGTTGGGTGAACAGCGCCGAGGAATCCGGCAGGAACGTCAGACCCCAGGGGATGTCCAGCCCGGTGGCGACCGGGGTCGCCTCGGCTGCCGAGGCGGTCGGGGGTAACACCAGTGTCAGTGCTGCGGCACAGGCGACGATCGCACTGGTGCGACGGATCATCGCAGCCTCCTTCCATCGCGGACGCCGACGACAGCGGCGTCGGTGTGCAGGTGGTGAGGCGGCGGATCACCACGAACGATCCAAACACGGCAAAACCCCCTCCCGTACCGCCGCCAGGATGCATCCGCACCGACGTTCGGGGCCCATCCCGGTGAATCCGGTCCCCCGGCCCGACGCGGTGCGCGCAACATGATCAGGTGCTTGTCGAATTCCGGCGTGGAGGAGAATTCCGTTGGACAACACCGACATCCTGGTCCATCGACTGGCGAGGCTGCCCGTCGCCAACATCTCCGACGCGATGCAGCGCCTGAACGTGTGCGACTCGGGCATTCGCACGATGTGGCCGGGTGCGGTGCTCGCCGGTCGAGCCCGCACCGTGCTGACGCGATCCGGCGACAACCTCTGGGTGCACCACGCCGTCGCGACGATCCAACCCGGCGAGGTGCTGGCGGTCGCCGGTGGCGGCGACGTGTCCCGCGCGCTGGTCGGCGAACTCGTCGCCGGGCGCGCCAAAGCCCGCGGCTGCGCCGGAATCGTGATCGACGGCGCGGTTCGCGACGTGCCCGCGCTCCAGCACCTCGACCTCCCGGTGTTCGCCCGCGCGGTGACCCCGGCGGGCCCGTACAAGTTCGGCCCCGGCTACCTGGACCGGCCGATAGCCGTCGGCGGCGTGGTCGTCGCCCCCGGCGACTACCTGGTCGGTGACGCCGACGGCGTCGCGGTGGTGGCCGCCGACCAGGCGGCGGACGTCGTAGCGGCAGCGGAACGCCAGTCCGCCCACGAAGAACTCGAACGCAACCGAATCGCCCGATCCCTAACCGAACCCAACTGACCCGACGACCAGACTCCAATCACCGGCGGAATTCACCTCACGTCCCCCTGGGCCGCAAGGTGAGCAAGAAGCCGTTCAACCGCAGGCGCATGTGATCCGCAATGGCCGCAGCAGCGGCGAGGATGTCCGCCAGCCGTTGATCGTCGCGGCGGCTCATAGTTCGATCGCTTCTGCGAGTACTTCGTCACGAATCGCCGGTTTCAGCGACGAAGACGGCACGACGTCGACATCCACACCCAGCAACTCGGCGAGTTCCCGCTGCAATCCGGCCAACGACACGAGGCCAACTCCCTCATCGAGATCGACGAGCAGATCGATATCGCTGGCCGTGGCGTCCTGGCCCCGCGCAACACTGCCGAAGACCCGCACGTTGTGCGCTCCTCGGCTGTCCGCCAACTGCTGGACGGCGCTGGTGTTGTTCAGCGAGTTCAGCGGGCCGCTTACACTTCGGTGGCGAAGGTCTGCGGGGAGGTGTCCGGGAGTGATCAACAAGAGTCGGCTCACCGTGTTGCTGGTGCGCACGGCGCTGTTCTTCGCGGCCGCCGTCGTCCTGGGCGTCGTCTACGGCTGGCCGTCGTTCGCGGTCATCGCGGCCGTGCTGACCGGCGGCGCCGCGCTGGTGCAGCTCGGTGGGGTCCTGTGGTTGCGGCGCGCCGAGCAGAAGGACCCGAAGTCGGCGAAGGAGCAGGTCACGCCCGGCGGGTTCCTGTGAGCGCGGTTTGCCGAAATTACCCCCCTGGGGTATAAATGCGGGTGGTGCGAGCATCCGGGGAGGATTCGATGCACGGCTACACGCACAACAAGGACGACTACGCCAAGCGACTGCGCCGGATCGAAGGCCAGGTGCGCGGGCTGGCGCGGATGATCGACAACGACGAGTACTGCATCGACGTGCTCACCCAGGTGTCGGCCACCACCAAGGCGCTGCAAGCGGTCGCCCTCGGACTGCTCGACGAGCACCTCAAGCACTGCGTGTCCGAGGCGCTGACCGAGGGCGGCGGGCAGGCCGACGAGAAGATCCGCGAGGCCAGCGACGCGATCGCGCGCCTGGTCAAGTCCTGACCCCGGTCTCGGTATCGTGGTACCCGTGCGCGCTCGGTCGGAGCTGATCCGGTGGGGGCTGCTGGTGGTCCTCGCCCTGTGCGTGGTGTTGATGCACCACGTACCAGCGCAGCACGACCAGGCCCATCCGCCCGCGGCGGTCGCGACGCACGCCGCGATGGCGGCCGAGCACAGCGCGCCACCCACGATGCCGGATCACGGCCTGCTGCACCTGTGCCTGGCGATCGCCGCCGGGTTCGTCTTGTTGCTGCTCCCGCTGCTGCGCCGCATCGCCAGCGCATTGGCCGAGCCACCCAGGTTGCTCGCGCGCACGGCGCTCGACCAGCTCCGACCGCCTGCTCCGGTACCCCGTCGCCTCGCCGCGTTGTGCGTGCTTCGTCGCTGATGGACAGCTGACCGGCCGCGGTCTCGATGCCGCGGCTGGCTCCGCCATGTCTTGATTCAGCTCACGAAGGACGAGGAAGACCATGAAACGCACTCGCATGCTCATCGTCGCGATCGGCGCGGTCGCGGCAACAGCCGTGCTGGCCGCCTGCGGCGGCGGTGAGGACATGAGCAACATGCCCGGCCACGCGGCGCCGACCAGCGCGGCCCAGCCGGAGAGCGGCAGCCCGGCCGCGCACAACGCGGCCGACGTGACCTTCGCGCAGGGCATGATCCCGCACCACCAGCAGGCGATCGAGATGGCTCGGCTGGCGCCGGAGCGCGCCCAGTCCGAGCAGGTCAAGAACCTGGCCCGGGAGATCGAGGCCGCGCAGGGCCCGGAGATCGAGACGCTCTCCGGCTGGCTGCGCGACTGGGGCGTCGGGGAGTCCACCATGCCCGGTATGGATCACGGCGGCATGGATCACGGCGGGATGATGTCGGATGAGGAGAGGCAGCAGCTCGACCAGGCTCGGGGTGCGGAGTTCGACCGGCAGTTCCTGTCGCTGATGATCAGGCACCACGAGGGCGCGATCGCGATGGCGCAGACCGAGGTGAGCAGCGGCCAGTTCCCGGCGGCGAAGCAACTGGCTCAACGGATCATCGACTCCCAGCAGGCCGAGATCAACACGATGCGCGGCCTGCTCCCCCAGGGCTGACCGCGGATGAACGGCGAGGGGCACCCGTGACCGGGTAACTGGGGCACGGGTGCCCCTCACCTCGTCTCATTTCAGGGTCTCATTTCAGGATTTGACGAGCCGGGCGATGGCTTCGCTGGCCTCTCGGACCTTGTCGTCGGCGTTCTTGCCGCCCTCGGCCAGGGCTTCGGCCACGCAGTGCTTGAGGTGCTCGTCCAGCAGCCGCAGCGACACCGCCTGCAGTCCCTTGGTAGCAGCGGAGATCTGGGTGAGGATGTCGATGCAGTACTTGTCCTCCTCGATCATCCGGGCCAACCCGCGGATCTGCCCTTCGATGCGTGCCAGGCGCTTGAGGTAGTTGTCCTTGTCCTGGGTGTATCCGTGCATCTCCCGCTCCCATCACCGGCCAGCCCGCTCAAGAGTACTCATGACCGGTAGGGCAACGGGCCCGTCGACCAGCGAACCGGCCTTGGCGAATCGCGGGAGTGCACGGCACTATTCTGCTCGGACTGCTCGTGCCGCTCGGCGAAATCCAAGCGGCGGTTTTCGCCCGAGAAGCACGGTGATCCATTCGGACGCACGGCTTCTTTTCCGCCGGAAGACGATTCGGCTAAATTGATTTGACATTTCTCCGAAACACCGCCCTTTGTCCACAGTGGATATTTAGCAGTGTTAACGTATTGCATGCGCAACCCGGTCCGGGCCAGCGAGTTTCCGCCAAGGCGCACCGATGTAGCTCGCATCACAGCAGAATCACCACGCCGCCGGGAACAAAACGATCGAGCCGATCGCTGATGCCCAGAGTCAGTTTCTGCCGCCACCCGCGGCGAATTCGAAAGGTAACGATGGACAACGTTGCGGTGCACAGTCCACCGGCACATCGTGCGCAGTCGGTGGCCGATGAGCCGACCGGATTCGACCGAATCCGGGTGATCCTCGTGCTGGGGGCGCTCATCGCCCTCGGACCCCTGACCATCGACATGTACCTGCCCGCGTTGCCGGCGATCGGCAACGACCTGCATGCCTCCGATTCCAACGTGCAGCTGACCCTGACCGGGACGCTGATCGGACTAGGCTTGGGCCAGCTGTTGATCGGCCCGTTCTCCGACATCGTCGGTCGGCGAATTCCGCTGATCGCGGGTACCGCCGTGCACATCGTGGCATCGCTGGCCTGCCTCATCGCGCCGAACATCGCGGTGCTGGGCACCCTGCGCACGCTGCAGGGCGTGGGCGCGGCGGCCACCATGGTCGTGGCGTTGGCCGTGGTCCGCGACCTGTTCAGCGGGCGCGCCGCGGCCACCGCGCTGTCCCGGCTGATGCTGGTGATGGGCGTGGCGCCGATCCTCGCCCCGACGCTGGGCGGCGCGTTGCTGCTGGCCGGGTCGTGGCGCGGGGTGTTCGCCGCGCTGGCGATCCTCGGCGCGATCCTGCTGGTCGTCGCGATCTTCGCGCTGAAGGAATCGCTGCCGCCCGAACGCCGCCAGGCCGCGGAATTCCGGCCGGTGCTGCGGATGTACCGGGACCTGATCACCGACCGCGACTTCGTGCTGCTGGCGATCGTGGCGGCGCTGGCGATGTCGGCGCTGTTCTCCTACATCTCCGGCTCGTCGTTCGTGCTGCAGGAGCAGTTCGGCCTCAACCAGCAGGCGTTCGGGCTGGTCTTCGGCGTCGGCGCGATCGCGCTCATCGGAGCGTCGCAGTTCAACGTCGTGCTGCTCAACCGGTACACGCCGAAGCAGATCGTCATCGGCGCGCTGGTAGCGGCCACGGCCGCCGGGCTGGTGCTGACCGTCCTGACCACCACCGAGACCGGCGGCCTGTTCGGCTTCATCGTCCCGTTGTGGCTGGTGCTGGGCGCGATGGGCTTCGTACTGCCCAACGCCCCGGCGCTCGCGCTGTCCCGGCACGGCGAAGCCGCCGGAACCGCGGCCGCGCTGCTGGGCGCCGGGCAGTTCGGTCTCGGCGCGCTGATCGCACCGCTGGTCGGTGTGCTCGGCAACGACGGACCGGCGATGGCGATCACCATGACCGGTGGCGCGGCAGTCGCCCTGCTGGCCCTCGGCGTGGTGGTCAAGATCGACCGGGCCAGCGAGCCCGCGGTGTGATTTCCACGGGACGCGGCGCGATGGCCGGGACTAGCATCGGGGCTGGGTGGTCATGCACCACCCAGCCCTGAGGGAGGCGCGGATGCCCGAGCGACCGCCCGAACCAGAGAACCTGGATCTGGACAAGCCCAACGCGGCCCGGGTCTACGACTACTACCTCGGCGGCAACCACAACTTCGCCATCGACCGGCAGATGGGCGACGAAGCCATCCGGATGTGGCCGGAACTCCCGCTGATCATGCAGGCCAACCGCGCCTTCCTGCGCCGGGCCGTGCAGTACTGCACCGAACAGGGCATCCGGCAGTTCCTCGACCTCGGCTCGGGCATCCCGACCGTCGGCAACGTGCACGAGGTCGCCCAGCAGGCGGCACCTGGCACCCCGGTCGTCTACGTGGACACCGACCCGGTCGCCGTGGCCTACAGCAGAAAGCTCCTGGGGGACAACCCGGACGTCGCGATCGTCCGAGCCGACCTGCGCGAACCGGACCAGGTGCTGGCGGCGCCGGAGGTCACCGAACTGCTGGACCTGAGCCAGCCGGTGGCGCTGATGATGGTCGCGGTGCTGCATTTCGTCGGCGACGCGAATCGGCCGGGTGCGATCGTCGCCCGGTACCGGGATGCGCTGGCACCCGGCAGTTTCCTGGTCATCTCGCACGCCACCGACGAAGGGCGGCCCGACGTCGCCCATCCCCACGCCGAGCTCTACCGGCAGCGCACCACCACGCCGATGACCCTGCGGTCGCGCGCCGCCGTCACCGGGTTCTTCGAAGGGTTCGAACTGGTCGAGCCCGGCGTCGTGCACCTGCCGCTGTGGCGGCCCGTCGCGTCGGCCGACGTCGCGGAGCGGCCCGAGCGGATCACCGGCCTCGCCGGTGTCGGCCGCAAGGTCTGATCAGGAGCGGATTCTGCGCTTGCGGCCGGTGATCTTGTTGTAGATCACCAGCACGATCACCGCGCCGATGACCGAACCGATCCAGCCCGCCGGTTCGAAGCTGCGGATGCCCACCGTGAGCAGGCCGAACAGGAAGCCGCCGACCACCGAACCCGCGATGCCCAGCAGGATCGTCCGGATCAGTCCGATGTCGTCCCGGCCGGGGACCAAGGCTCGGGCGATGAAGCCGGCGATCAGGCCGAAGACGATCCAGCCGAGGATTGTGAAGAACACCGCTGCCACCCTGTCTCGATCGGAGATCTCTTGCGTTCAGCGTACCCGGCATTTCACCGGTGGCTGGTGCGCTGATCGGCTGCGGGTCTGGACTAGCGGGTTTCGAAGAAGAGGATCGTTGCGTACATCAGGCAGCACGGGACGAGTAGTGCGAAGCCGGTCAGCAGGGTGTTCTTCAGGTTGGTGGACCGCGCCAGGCTCATCGCGCCGACCATGTTGGCGTTCGGGAACGGGCCGTAGGTGTCAGCCTTCGACGCGAACAGCAGGACCACGACCCAGGCGCCCGCACCGATCCCGACGCTGGCCGCCAAACCGCCGAAGACCTTGTCCAGCAACACCACCTGCGCGGCGGTCGCACCTGGCACACCGACCCAACCGAGGGCGGCGATGACCAGTGCGAACACGAACGGCGACAGGCCCCGCATGCTGGTGCCGTAGGTGTCGAGCACGACCTGGAAGGGCTGCAGCGCGTCGATTTCGACGAACAGCACGGCCAGCAGCCAGAACAGCAGGAAGATGTGCACCAACCGGGCCGCGCCCGCGTACATCCCAGCGGCGATCCGGGTCGGGCTGAGCCCACCCGCCAGTCCGGCCACGATGCCCAACACCGGCAGTGCAAACAGCGGAAACGTGGTGCCCGCCCCGGAAATGACGGCGTAGCCGACGCTGGTTAGCAGGGCGATGCCGAACGCCACGGTCGCGCGGGTGCTGCCCGCCACCGGTTTCTCGTCGGCGGCACCGAGATCGGCGGCGTCGTAGTGATCGGCCGTCCCCTCGGTGCGCCGCTGCATCCACGGCACCAGGAACAGACCGGCGATCAGCGACAGCACCGCCAACGGCCCCGCGCCGTAGAGGAGGTACTGCGGGTAGCCGACCTCGGCGGCGCTCATGATCGCGACGTTGGAACCGGCGAACGGTGCGAGCGCGAGACCCGCGCAGCCGCCGATGAACATCATCGAGGCCGTCGCGGAACGGGTGAAACCGAGCCTGGCGACCACGGGAAGCAGCAGCGGTGCGGCGATCGCCAGCGCACCGGCCAGCGTGCCGAGACTGGCGACGAGGACCAGGCAGGAGATCATCACCCCGAGCGTCACGGCGGTGCGGTTGCGTTCACCGACCACCCGCATCACGGCGCGCACGATGGTGGCCGCGATGCCGGTGGCGCGCAGGATCTCGCCGACTCCGGCACCGAGCATGATCACCAGACCGATCACGGTGACCTGGTCGCCGAGCGACTCGCCGAGCAGGTCACCGATCTGCGCCGGGGTGGGCAGCATGATCAGCAGTGCGGAGATCACCGCGACCACCGTGGCTACCAGGATGTCCATGCCGACCAGCGCGAGCACCGCGTAGAGCACGATCGGCACCAGCCCCCACAACGTCGGGGCCTGCGCGAAAGGGCCCACCACTGCGGACAGCGCAAGCCCGGTGATGGCAGCGGCGGCGGTGATCAGAGTCCTGGCTCGGGACCGGCCGGTCGGGGCGTCGACGGCGGAACTGTCCACAGTGGTCATGGGGCTGCTTTCGGTGGTGCTGACAGGACTGTGGAACGCCGGACGACGCGCTCCGGTGCAGATCATGCCCGGTACGCAGATCATGCCCGGTACGCAGATCATGCAGGGTGTCGGCGGATTCGTCCAGGAGCACCGCGAACGGTTCCGCTGCCTAGCGCGTCGCCGGGACGAGCTCCGCGTACGTCGCCGCGCAGATCTCGTTGCAGCGGCGCACGATTTCCCGCGCCGTCGCCCCGCGCCGGACCATCGGGTGGACCGCCTCGGCAACTCTGCGGTGCGCCACCGGGTATCCGGCGTCCCGGGGCCGCATGAAGGCGCGCTCCACCGTTCGCTGCGTCGCCGAGAAGAATCCGCCCGCCGCCGCGTCCACGTCCGGATCGGTCCACGCCGCCCGGTTGCCGGGCTGGCCACCCGCCCGGACGTATTCGCCGCGCTGGCATTCGGCGCTGCCGACGTGCGCCAAGAACTCGGCCGCGGCGTGGGTTTGCTCGCTGGTCGCCGAGATCGCCAGGCCCGCGCCGCCGAACAGCGATCGGGCGTTGCGCCGCGCCGAATCGGGCATCATCGGGATGGCGGTGCACGACACCAGCAACCCGGTGTACAGCGACATCCTGGTCGGCGCCCAGCAGGAAGCCAGCGCCTCCGGATACGCCCTGCTGCTCGCCGACGCCGAGGAGCTGGCCCGCAGCGATCAGACCTTCGAACGCCTCGTGCGCGGCAAGCGCATCGACGGACTGCTGTTGCAGCGCGGCAGCAGCACCGCTGATGCGACCATCGCCAAGATCGCCGCCACCCGGCTGCCGTTGGTCCTGGTAAACGACCGCACGCGCGGTGCGGTCGGCAGCGTGGCACTGGACGACGACGCCGCGACCTACCTGGCGACGCGGCATCTCGTCGAGCTGGGGCACACCGCGATCGCACACCTCAAGCTCGGTGCCCCGAAAGCCCGGTCCGAGGCCCGCGTCCGGGGCTGGCGGCGCGCGCTGCACGAGGCCGGGCTGGCGGATGGCCCGCAACTGCGCGGCGGGCACACCCCCGAGGAAGGCGCGGCGGCGCTGCACCGCCTGCTCGCGGCGGACGGGCCACCAACCGCCATCGTGGTCAGCAACGTGCTGGCGGCGGTGGGCGCGATGACGGCGGCGCGGGAAGCGGGCCTGCGGATTCCGGAGGACCTGTCGATCGTGGCCGTGCACGACGTCTTCTTCGCCACCCACCTCTCCCCGCCGCTGACCGTGGTCCGGCTGCCGCTGCGCGAACTGGGGCGGCGCTCGGTCGCGGCGATCCTCCGGCAACTCGAAGGCGGCCCGCCGCAGCACGAGATCATCGACGAACTCGCCCCCGAGCTGGTCGTGCGCGGCTCCACCGCCGAGCGGTGAGCCTGAGCGGAGCTACTTAACTCTTCCGAGTGACTTAAACTCCGTGGTCAGACGATATGACCGTGCGCTGGTCGGAGGTGGAAGCGGAATGTGGGAGCGGCTGACGCCGGGCTCGGTGGCCAACCAGGTCGAGCAGCAGATCACGCAGGCCATCGACTCGGGCCGGTTCGCCCCCGGCGACCGGCTGCCACCGGAGCGCGAGTTCGCCGAACTGCTCGGGGTGAGCCGACCAACGGTGCGCGAAGCGATCGGTGCGCTCAAGGCCAGGGGCGTGGTCCGGGTGCAGCACGGCCGCGGCGTGTTCATCGCCGAACCCGAGACGGCCCGCGAACTCCGCGAGGCCCTGGCCACCCAGCGGCACTCGATAAGCGAGCTGTTCGCGATGCGCGAGGTGCTCGAAGTACCGGCCGCGGGCTGGGCCGCCGAGCGCCAGGACACCGAGGCGCTGCAACGGGTTTCGGACGTGTTGCGGGCCATGCAGGAGGCCGCTGAGCAGGTGCCGCGCGACTTCGACCGGCTGCAACAGCTCGACGCGGCGTTCCACCTGGCCATCGTGGAGGCCGCGGGCAACAAGTTCCTCCAGCAGACGCTCGGCGTTCTCCAGGACATCCTGCACGAGGGCATGCAGACCACGCTGATGGTGCCCGGCCGGGTGGAGAAGGCTCGCGAGGACCACCAACGGATCCTCGACGCGCTGCTCGCCGGAGACCCCGAAGCGGCCCGCCAAGCCGCTCTGCACCACGTGCACTCGGCCCGCGCCACCGCCATGCGGCGCCTGGCCGAACGTGCCGAAGGCGATGGGATGCGCGGCTGATCAGGCCGATGCGAATGTCCTCGCGGGATCAAAGCGAATCGGATTCGCGCAACGGGTGCGCCGCGCGGGCGCGCGCCAGCAGGCTGCGCACCGCGGCCACGACATCGGCATCGTGATCGGCGAGCCAGGTCAGCATCGCGTGATCGCGGCTGTCCAGATCGACGCCGTCGAGCGGGGCGCGCAGCATCGCCAGGTTCACCGCACACCTGCGGGACCGGGCATCCCGCCAACCGCTCGCTTCATCCGGCGCCCACGGCAGATTCGCGACCTGCAACAGCCGACGGACACTCCGGTCGGCGGGATCGACTTCCAGCGACTTCTCCACGGCACCATCCACGGCAGCGGCTCCCCGCCTGCGTCATCCCGACTCACGTCCTGGAATACCACCACGACGAAACACCGTGCGTTTCGCTGATGCTGCCGGTTCCGCACCCGGTCGGCCACCCACCCAGCACCGCAAGATCGGTGACACCGCAGTTCATGGCGCCATCCCACCGACCAAGGACCAACCATGTGGGTGATGTTCGGCGGCGAAAAACCTTCCTTGCAGCGCCTAGACTTCCGGCTCGTGACTGCACGACCGCACACCTCGACCGAGGCAGCGCTGCGCGACGCGGTGGACACAGCCCTGATCGACTTACTCACCGCGCGGCACACCCCCGCTGACCGGGCCAACCGCGAGTTGGCCCGCGCGGTCGACCTGCTCGACCAGCACCCCCAGATCAGGATCACCGCTGACGCCGCGAGCGCAGTCCGCACCGCCGCCGAACACCTCGCCCACGGCAGCGCCGACGACGCCCGCACCGCCCTGGTAACCGCCCGCGGCCAGCTGGCCGCACCCGGCTCACGGCTCAACGCCGCATCCCGCGACGGCGACTGAGCAGCGAATTACTGCGGGACGGGCTCACCCCGCGGCCGGGGCTCGCGACTGACATCGCCGCGAAGCCGGTCGGCCAATTCGTCGAGGAACCAGTCGAGCACCGACTCGGCTACTTCCGCGTCGGCGGTCGCGCCCCTGCCCAGGGCTTCCTTGCGCGCCCGCCCGAAAATTCGGATCTCCTCGCACAGTTGCTCGTACGGGAGATCGCTGCACCTCGTGACCAGATCCATTCCAGACCACTCCCGTGGTCAATCGAGGGGTCAGAGACTCGCGGTATGGCGTGCCTCTGACCTCTCGCCCCCAGTTGTAAATCCCCGAACCAGGTCGAGGAAGTCGCCGATCGGCTCTTACGTGCGCACCTGATCCCAAGATAGCGGCCTACGACGACGATTTCCTCCCCCAAACGGGGATATGTTGGAAATTTTCCGCCGAACACTCCCGGCCGAGAATCTGGGAAAAATTCGGATATTCGGTGAACCACTTCGCCTGCCGCGCGTCCTACGGAGGAGTGAGATCGCACCGATGGAGGATCATGTCCGACAAGCCGAGCCAGGCGCCGCAGCCAGCTGACCCAGCCGGGCGGGAGGTGACACCCGAAGCCACCGCCGAGCCGGTGGCGATCGAGTCGCCGGAGCCTGCCGAGCATTCCGAGAGCACGCCGGACACCGAGCCCAAGGCGATCCCCGTCGGCGCAGCGGCGACGTTGCCCCCGATGCAGCCGATGCAGTCCCCACCGGTACCGATGGCCCCGATCGCGCCGCAGCCCTGGCCCGCCGGAGGTGGATATCCGTTGCCGCAGCCGGTGCCGCCGATGTTCGACGACTTCTGGCCCAGGCCGGGTCTTTCCGGGGCACCGGTGGCGTTGCTGGCGGCGCTGATCGGCGGTGCCGCTGCCGCGGTCTTCCTGCCGCTGGACAGCCCTGGAATCGGCTGGCCTTTGGTCGGGTTGACCACCGCTGCGGGCCTGTTCCTGGTGGGGCGCAAGGCCGAGAAGAAGGTCCACATCGGACAGTTGTGTTGGGCTTCAGTGGCGCTGCTGCTGCTGGCCGTGTGCGCCTTCCGCGCGGCCGGCTGGCTCATCACGTTGTGCGTGCTGACCGCAGCGGTCGCCGGAATGCTCGCGGTCTCCGGCGGGCGCAGCGTGCGGGCCTTCATGATCGCCGCCATCGCGATCGAGGTGGCGGCGTTCCGCGCCCTGCCATGGACGGTGCGAGGGGTGCGGCAGCACGCGCCGGGCAAGGGCGGACTGCGGCTGGTCGCCTCCCTCGTGGTCGCGCTGCTGCTGCTGGTCGTCTTCGGCGCGCTGTTCGCCGGTGCGGACGACAACTTCGCCAACCTGGTCTCCACCGTGCTGCCCAGCCTCGACGAGGAAACCTTCTTCCGCTGGACGCTCGTGTTCGCCTTCTTCGGCTTCGCCGCGCTCGGCGCCGCGTTCACGTTGCTCCGGCCGCCGGAAGTGGCGGAGCGGACCACCGAGGTCAAGACCCTGCGCCGACTCGAATGGGCGCTGCCGATCGGCCTGCTGGTGCTGCTGTTCGCGGCGTTCATCGCGGTGCAGAGCACCCCGATGTTCGGCGGCGACCAGCACGTGCAGCACACCGAACGCCTGACCTACGCGGACTACGCGCGCAGCGGTTTCTGGCAGTTGATGGTGGTCACGATCCTCACCCTGCCGATCATCGGCGCCGCGGCGCGCTGGGCACCCAAGAACACCAGGTTCGACCGCAATCTGCTGCGCGGGCTGGTCGGCGTGCTCGCGGTGCTGACGCTGCTGATCGTGGTCTCCGCGCTGATCCGCATGTGGACCTACCAGGACGCCTACGGCTACACCGTGATGCGCCTGCTGGTGATGTGCTGCGAGCTGTGGCTGGGCGTGGTGTACCTGCTGGTCATCGCCGCCGGTGTCCGCCTGCGGGCGAACTGGCTGCCCACGGCGGTCGTCGGCACGGCCATGGCGGCGCTGCTGGCGCTGGCGGCGATCAACCCCGAGGGGCTGATCGCCGAACGCAACATCGCCCGCTTCCAGGCAACCGGCAAACTCGACGACTGGTACCTCAAGGGGTTGTCCACCGACGCGCTCCCCGCCCTGCGCAACCTGCCGGATCCGCAACGCGGGGACATCATCACCGAGATCACCTACGGTCTCGACGACATGACCTGGCGCTCCTGGAACCTCTCCCACCAGTTGGCCGCAGCGCAGCGCTGAGTCGCCGAAGCGGACTCGCCCGCCGGAAATCCACTTCCGGCGGGCCACCGCGGTCAGCCCAGTTCGCCGAGCCGCTCGCGGTACTCCTCGGAACTGAGCTCGCCTCGGGCGTAGCGCTCGGCGAGGACTTCTTTCGCCCGCCCGACGCCGGAGCGCGGCCTGCCCCGAACCGCCAACCAGATCACCGTGCCGATCAGTGCGGCGATCAACACCAGGAAGAACAACCCGATCAGCCACCCCGGGCCGCCGTGCGGTCCGGGCCAGCCGGGGTTGGGACCCCACTGGGCCAAGAACTCGGTCAACATCGCTGCTACCTCCGAAGCCGCTGGGCTGCTTGCCGGTCCAGCTTCGGCTCGACGGGTGCCCATGTCGTCGGTCGGCGGGCGACACTTGAACTACCGCGCGGGGCGTAGCGGGCAGGCCGGGTGTTGACGTCCTTCCGCAGCGGCAGCCACCATTGCGCCATGCGCAAAGGGATGCGCTATGAGCAACATCGCTGTGCACGTTGGGAGTTGCCGATGCGGATCCTCCTCGCCGACGCCTTTCCCGCGACTTACCTGGCCGAGCTGGCCGAACGCGGTCACGACTGCGACTACCGGCCGGAGACCACCACCGACCAGCTCGCCGACCGGCTCACCGGCCGCGCCGTCCTGGTCGTGCGCAGCACCGAGGTCCCGGCGTCGGTGCTCGAAGCCGCCGACGCGCTGCGGATGGTCATCCGGGCCGGATCCGGCACCAACACGATCGACCGCGAAGCCGCGTCCCGCCTGGGGATCTGCGTCTGCAACGTCCCCGGCCGCAACGCGATCGCGGTCGCCGAACTCGCCTTCGGGCTGCTGCTCGCGCTGGACCGCAACATCTGCGACAACGTCACCGACCTGCGCGCCGGGCACTGGGACAAGAAGCGCTACTCCCGCGCACGCGGCATCCTCGGACGGCGGATCGGCGTCATCGGTTTGGGCCGGATCGGGCTCGCGTTCGCCGAGCGAGCCGCCGCATTCGGCACCGAGGTGTACGCCGTCGCGAAACCGGATCGCAGCCCGCGGACCCTGGAGCGCGCTCGAACGATCGGCGTGCGCTTCGTCGAGGACCTGACCGCGCTCGCGCAGACCTGCGACGTCCTGTCCCTGCACCTGCCCGCCACCGACACCACCCGGCACCTGGTCGATGCCGACCTGCTCGCCCACGTGCGGCCGGGCACGATCCTCATCAACACCTCGCGAGGCGAGCTCATCGACGAGGACGCGCTCATCGAGGCGATGGAGAGCAAGGGAATTCGGGCTGGTCTGGACGTCTTCGCCGACGAGCCAGCGACCGGCACCGGGACCATCGGGTCTCGCCTGGCCAAGCATCCGGGCGTCTACGGCACCCACCACATCGGCGCCTCCACCGAGCAGGCCCAGCAGTCGGTCGCCGCCGAAGTGGTGCGCATGGTCGAAGCCTTCGAGTCGGGCACCGTGCTGCACTGCGTTAACTGCAATCAGGGGGTCAACTGCGACCAGATGCGATCCCCGCGGCCCGCAACGCATTCCGGCGACCACTCGTGAACGCCCCGCCGATCCGGCCGGACGCGCCGGAACAACACGGTGGCGCGGGGATCACCGCACGGCCGCCGCGAGTGCTGATCAACGGTCACCGCGCCGACCGCGCACTCGTGGTGTACCGGCTGGAGATCGGACCGCACCGGCAAACCGGAGTGGTGGTCGAGGTGTCGATCGACGACTACCGGTCCGGCCGGATCCGCGGCCACGAAGCCACCCAACCCGACCGGGTGCGCCAACTCGACGAGCTGGCCGAGACCACCGGAGTCGAGCAGATGCCGGTGATGCTCGTCCACAAAGGACATCTGCGCCTCCGGCTCGCCGAGATCACCGCCGGAACACCGGACGTTCGGCTGACCAGCGAGGGCGTCACCCACTCCATCTGGATCCGGCACACCGCAGAGCTGGCGCACGCGCTCGGACACGAGTTCAGCCGCATCAGCACGCTCTACATCGCCGACGGTCACCACCGGATGCGGGCCGCCGAGCGCTACGCCGAGCGCCGACGGCAACTCGGCGGGCACCACCCCAGCGCCTTCACCCTGGCGGCGCTGTTCCCGAGCGACGAGATGCGCATCCTGGCCTACCACCGCTGCTTCGCGATGGCGGCGGGGACCTCCCCCGAGGACGTGCTCGCCCGGCTGGCCGCACAACCCGTGACGGCGCGCATCGAAGAATCCAGCGCAGCGGAGACCGAACCAGGTGTCGCGGCGGTGGGACTTGGTACCCGGTGGTACCGGCTGTCGCTGCGCACCCACCGCGAACCGGGCGCGAGGCTGGACGCCTTCGCCATCGACGAAGATCTGCTGCCGAAGCTGCGCGACCTCGTCGACCACGAGGTCCCGACCGCCTCCGACCGGTACCAGTCGATGGAAAACTGCTGGTGCGAGGGCGAAACCGGGATCCGCCTGATCGCGCATCCGCCCACCATCGATGAGGTGATGACCACATCGGACGCGGGTCTGCTGATGCCGCCGAAGTCGACCTGGTTCGACCCGAAGCCGAACCCCGACCTGTTCCGCCGTCCCCTCAGCTGGAGCTAGTGTGCTGGTAGAGGGCAGGTGAAACGTGCTTTCGGGACTACCCCGAGACGGCAGGAGGCAGGAGTGCGGCCATCGACGCGAACCGTCGCGGAAAGCGGACGAAACCGGCAGGATCCGGCGCACCGGGACTGGAGCGACCGGCTGGCCCGGCGCACCGCCGGTGAGGATGGTTCGATCACCGCGATCCTGGCGCTGGCCAACGCACCTGACGTCCTCAACTTCTCCGGCGGCTTTCCCGCCCCGGAGATGTTCCCCACTGAGATCGTCGGTGACCTCGCGGCGGGGCTGTTCCGCGACGACGCCGCGATCGCCATGCAGTACACCGCCAGCCAGGGCATCGAGAGCACCCGGGCCGCGATCGCCGACCACCTGTCCAGCATCGACGGGCGGCGGCCGGCCGACGACGAGTTGATGATCACCAGCGGCGGGATCGACGCGGTCACGCTGATCGCGCGGAGCATGCTCGACCCCGGCGACGTGGTCGCGGTCGAAGAACCGACCTACCTCGGCGCGGTGACCGGGTTCACCGGCTGGAACGCGGTCATGCGCGGCCTCCCGATGGACGAGGAAGGCCTGGTCGTGGCGGCGTTGGAGGAGCTGATCGAGTCCGGGGTCCTGCCGAAGCTGATCTACGTCATCCCGGAGTACCAGAACCCGAGCGGGCGGGTGCTGAGCGAGTCGCGGCGCCGCGCGCTGATCGAGGTGTGCCGCCAGCACGGTGTGCTCATCGCCGAAGACGTCGCGTACCGCGAACTCCGCTTCGCGGGCGAGCGGCTGCCCAGCCTGTGGTCGATGGCCCCGGATTGCGTGGTGCAGCTCGGCACCTTCTCGAAGACCTTCTTCCCCGGTGTGCGGATGGGCTGGGCGGCCGGACCGCCCCAGGTCATCGCGCAGCTGAGCGTCGCCAAGCAGAACTCCGACCAGTGCGCCGGGGCGCTCGGGCAGCGCCTGGTGGAGGCCTTCCTGCGCGGTGGCCACTTCGACGACCAGGTGAGCCGACAGCGGGACTTCTACCGAACCCGCGGGATGGCGATGGACGCGGCCCTGCGGCGCCACCTGCCCGATGACGTCACCTGGACGACCCCGACCGGGGGATTCTTCTGCTGGGTCGGCATTCCCGGCGTGGACACCGAGGTCCTGGCCCAGCTCGCCCGGGAGAACCAGGTCGCCTTCGTGCCCGGTGCGCCGTTCTTCGCCGAGCGCGTCGAGAACCACTTCGCGCGGTTGTCCTTCAGCCGCGCGACGGAAGCGGAGATCGACGAAGGCATCGCCCGCATCGCCAAGTCCATCCAGTCGCTGCGCGCCCGTCGCACCACCTGAGCCCGCCCGGGCGGCGACTGGATGTAGCGGCGGATAAACTTGAGTTCACCATGGCTTGCGGCGCAGTTCGTTGCCCGACGGCTGCTTTGCCGGTTTCGTGGTGGTCAGCGACCGCCGCCGGAATTCCTCCGGCCTGCCGATTCGAGGTCCCGCTGCCATGGACGCCACTGAAACGGCGAGCCGCAGGCCCCTGCTGTCCGGACGCCGCCCGCTCGCCCCGCACCTGTCGGTCTACGTGTTCATCCTCGGCCCGTTCCTGGGCCTGCTCGCCGCCGTCCCGATCGCGTGGGGCTGGGGCCTGCTGTGGTGGGACGCGCTGCTCGCCATCGGCTGGTACGTGCTTACCATCCTCGGCGTGACGGTCGGCTACCACCGCTACTTCACGCACGGCGCCTTCCGCGCGAAGCGCTGGTTGCGCATCACGTTGGCGGTCGTCGGGAGCATGGCGGTGCAGGGGCCGATCCTGCACTGGGTCTCCGACCACCGACGCCACCACGCGTTCGCCGACCGCGAGGGTGATCCGCATTCACCGTGGGCGTTCGGCACCTCACCAGCCGCGCTGGTGCGCGGGTTCTGGCACGCGCACCTGGGCTGGGTCTTCGACCGGGACCTGACCAACCAGCAGCGGTTCGTGCCGGATCTGTTGGCGGACAAGGACATTCGGCTGATCCACCGGCTCTTCGGCCCGTTGACGGTGCTCACCTTCGCGCTGCCCGCGCTCATCGGCGGGTTGATCACCGGGACCTGGTGGGGTGCCGCGACGGCGTTCTTCTGGGCCGGGCTGGTCCGCGTTGCCTTCGGGCACCACGTGACCTGGTCGGTGAACTCGATCTGCCACCTCGTCGGCGAGCGACCGTTCCGCAGCCGGGACAAGGCGGCGAACTTCTGGCCGCTGGCGGTGCTGAGCATGGGCGAGTCGTGGCACAACCTGCACCACGCCGATCCGACCTGCGCACGGCATGGCGTGCGGCCCGGCCAGATCGACATCTCGGCGCGGTTGATCTGGATCTTCGAGAAGTTCGGCTGGGTCAGCCACGTGCGGTGGCCGACACCGCAGCGGCTGGCCCGCCTGTCCGCGCAGTGAGCCGGTCATGACCGCAGGTGCGGCAGCAGCCCGCCCCGCAACTCCCAGCGGCGGGTGACCGGGTTGCGGACCCAGCGCATTTCGCCTTCCTGCTCCCACGGCCGCAGCGCCGCGAGGTGGCGGGACCACAGCCAGTTCTGGGTCTCGACGTACCGCCGGATTCCGGCGAGTACGTTGCGCTCCGGCCTGTCCTGAAGTGGCGTGTTCATCGGTGCCTCATCCCCGTTTTCGTTGCTGATGGCACCAAGTGTGTGATGCGCCAATTCCTGCCAACAGTGGCAGGCATGCCGTTGTGCGACAAAATCCTGCCAGCTACCGTTGGAGGCATGCTCCGCACCGTGGCAGCGGTCGTGATGGACCACGTCGCTCCGTTCGAACTGGGCGTGCTCTGCGAGGTCTTCGGCCTCGACCGCACGGCCGATGGCGTGCCGCCGATCGAGTTCCGGGTGTGCGGGCCGCGCGCTGGCGCGCCGCTTCGCACGTCCGTGGGGATGAGCCTGGTGCCCGAGTACGGGCTCGACGGGCTGGACGGCGCCGATGTCGTCACCGTGCCCGCGTGCCAGATCCGGGACTCCTACCCACCCGAGGTGCTCGCCGGGCTGCGCGCCGCCGCGGCGCGCGGGGCCACCGTGCTCTCGGTGTGCTCCGGCGCGTTCGTGCTCGGTGCCGCCGGACTCCTCGACGGTCGGCGGTGCACGACCCACTGGTACCACGCGGCCGATTTCCGCCGCCGGTTCCCGACCGCCCACCTCGACCCGGACGTGCTCTACGTCGACGACGGCGACGTGGTGACCAGCGCGGGCACCGCCGCTGGCATCGACGCCTGCCTGCACCTGGTGCGCCGCGAACTCGGTTCGGCCGCGGCGACGACGATCGCGCGCCGAATGGTGGTTCCGCCGCAGCGCGACGGCGGGCAGCGGCAGTTCATCGACCTGCCCGTCCCCGAATGTTCCGGGGACAGCCTGCAGCCGCTGCTGACCTGGTTGCAAGAGCGGCTGGACACCGAGCACACCATCGCCGACCTGGCCGAGCGCGCGCGGATGTCACCGCGCACGTTCGCGCGGCGGTTCGTCGCCGAAACCGGCACGACGCCGAACCAGTGGCTCGTCACCCAACGCGTGCTGCACGCGCGGCGGTTGCTGGAAGACACCGAACTGGGCATCGACCAGATCGCCCGCGAATGCGGATTGCGCACCGCCGCGCTGCTGCGGCACCACTTCCGACGCGTCGTCGGCGTCACGCCGCGCGACTACCGGCGCACCTTCTCCGCCGCCATGAGCTCCGCCTGACCCGCTGACGGGCCTCAGCGGCGGGTGGCCGACGCACAGGCTATGCAGGTCGTGGTGGCGGGCAGCGCTTCCAGGCGCTCCCGCGCGATGGCCTTCCCGCACCGCTGGCAGATGCCGTAGGTTCCGTCGTCCAGCCGGGCGACCGCCTGCTCCAGCGCGTCGAGGTCGCGCCGGGCGTCGGTGAGCAGGCTCTGCACCTGGGCCCGCTCGTAGGCGACCGTGGCGCCTTCCGGGTCGTGCTCGTCGTCGCTGCCGGTCCACGTCGAGACGTCGCCGATGGACTCCAGGTGGCGCTGCAGGGACTCGATCCGAGCCAGCGCGCTCGCCCGTTCTCCGGCCAGCAGCTTGCGGGCCGTCCGCTGCCTGGGCACGGACGGCGCACCCCGCCGCGGCCGGTCCTCCACGAAAGTGGAACGTCCGCGCGCAGCGAGCTATTCCGGGTCGTGAGCGGGCAAGCGGCGCTCTCACCTGGTTGTTCCAGGCGGGAGCGCCGCTCGTCCACTGGCGACCGTCAGGCGCTGCGGTCTCCGGTGTGCGCCGGTTCGCGATCCTCGGTCGACTCGGTGCTGGCCTTCGCCTTCGCGTTCGCGCGGGAGCGCAGCAGGCTCGCGACGGTCGTCACCCCGAGGGTCAGCACGATGAAGCCCAGCGACGTGGCGATGCCGATGTTCGGGACCGCGAAGTGGATCTCCTCGATGTGTGAGCCGTGCAGCGCCTCGATGATCAGCTTCAGCCCGATGAAGCCGAGGACCACCGCCAGGCCGTAGCTGAGGTACACGAGGCGGTCGAGCAGACCGCCGATGACGAAGTAGAGCTGCCGCAGGCCCATCAGTGCGAAGGCGTTCGCGGTGAAGATGATGAAGCCGTCCTTGGTGAGCCCGAAGATCGCGGGCATGGAGTCCAGCGCGAAGATCACGTTCGCCAGCCCGAGCGCGGAGACGACCACGATCATCGGCGTGAACATCCGTCGGCCGTCGACCCGGGTGATCATCTTGCCGCCGTCGTAGGTGTCGGTGGTGGGCAGCACCCGATGCAGCGCCCGGATGACCGCGTTGTCCGAATCTTCCGGCTCGTCACCGGAGCTGTCCCTGGCGACCTTCACCGCCGTGTAGATCAGGAAGGCCCCGAAGATGTAGAAGACCCAGTTGAAGGCGCTCAGCGCGGCGACCCCGGCGGCGATGCACACCGCCCGCAGCACCAGGGACAGCACGATGCCGATGAACAGCACCCGGTGCTGGTGCTCCTTCGGCACGGCGAACCGCGACATGATGATCACGAACACGAACAGGTTGTCGATCGAGAGGCTGTACTCGGTCACATAACCCGCGAAGAACTCGGCGCCGCTGGTGGCCCCGGCGAAGACCAGCAGCAGGACTCCGAAGACGGCCGCGAGGGCGACGTAGAACACCACCCACAGGCTCGCTTCCTTGACCCCGACCGCATGTGGTCGGCGGCCGACGAGCACCAGGTCCCCCACGATCAGGGCGGCCAGTACCGCCAGAGTCGCGATCCACACCCAGACCGGGAAATTCATCGAGACGTCACCTCCGTGCGCCACCACGCGTCAGGGCCGGAGGTCCGTTCCGGCACATTTGATCCGATTTGCCAGATCTCATTCCCGACAATTTGCATGCAGTATACTGTATGGCACCAAGATCCAAAGTGACCACTGCGACAATTCCGGCAATACGTTGGAAAATGCGTCCATTCGGAGCAGAAATCCCGACATACAAAGGAAATTCACGCCATACGACCGATTTGTTCACAAAGGTTCGATTGCGGCGGAATCTACTGATTTCGCCCGGTATGTCGATACTCCACAAAGGACACACAAGGGATTCGCATCGCTGGATCATCGATGCCGCCGCAGGGCGAAGTCAACGTTGGTCGGGACACATCGCCGCAGTCAGCGGCGCTCCGCCGACACCACGGCGCGCTCCACCAGCGCCACCCGCACCGACTCCAACACCGCGAACCACCGACCGTGGTGCTCGGCGATCTCGCACAGCTCGAACCCGGCCGCGGCGGCCAGCGGGCCGATCGCGTCCGCCCCGACGATGGCCCAGCGGAACGCGGCACTGCGCCGGTCGTCGTGCACGACCTGGCCGGTGCCCTGCCACAACCCGGCCCCCGGCGGCTCCACCTCCACCCAGACGTGCCCGCCGGTGCGCACCAGTTGGTGCACGCGGCGCAGCAGTGCCCCCGGATCGCCGCCGATGCCGATGTTGCCGTCGATGAGCAGCGCCTCGCGCCAGTTGCCCGTACCCGGCACCGGGCGGAACACGTCGCGGCACAGCGCCACGGCGTTGCGGCTGATGGTGAGGTGGACGGCCAGCGGCGAGGTGTCGATGCCCAGCGCGACCACCCCGCTGCCGGTCAGCGCCGCGGTGAGCCGACCGGGGCCGCAACCGATGTCGAGCGTCGGCCCCTGGCAGGCGCGCAACACGTGCTGGTCGGCGGCATCCGGCGCGGCGGCCCACCGGCGCCCGGACACCGGGCGGACGGCGCCGTCGCTGGTCAGCAGGGTGCACTGACCGCCCCGCAAAGCCATGTCGAATTCGCCGCTCATCGGCGGCACCCGGCAGGCAGGCTCGCCGCGAAGCGGGAACTGGGCAACGAGTCCGCGACGCGCAGCGCGTCGGCCATGGTGTCCACATCGGACAGCCGGGGCAGCGGTGCGACGCGCAGGCCCGCCGCGCGCAGGGCGGCCAGGGTTCGCGCACCGGTGTCGTCGCGGGAAGTGGGGATCGCGCCCAGCAGCTCGGCGGCGGCGGCCGAGCGGAAACCGGCTACCCACCACCCGCCGTCGTCGGCCAAGCCCAGCGCGGCGTCCGCGGCGCGCAGCGCCGAACAAGCCTCGGCGAGCAGTTCCGGCGTCACCTGCGGGGTGTCCATGCCGATCTGCACGATCGGCAGGCCGGGGTGCGCGGCGGCGGTGTCGGCGTGCGCGGCGGCCAGCCGTCGCGGAAAGCTGTCGCCGCGTTGATCTAGAACGGTCCAGCCGTGCAGCGCGGCGCGCAGTTCGGTCGAACAGGTGGCCGCGTTCAGGTCCCCGGCCAGCGCGACCACCGGGTGGACCCGTGGTGTGCTGGCGACCGCGTCCAGGGTGTCCAGCAGGCTCGCGGCGGCGACGCGGGCCGCCTCCTCGTGCGTTGCGGGCGGGCACAGCCGCGTCTTGGCCAGGCCGGGCACGGGGGCTTTCGCCACCACGAGAAGCGCCGTCGTGCTCACCACAGCACCCCCGCCATGTCCCGCACCGCGCGGGCCGTGCCGCGCACCGAACCGGAGATCTTCGACCGGGTCCCGGCCGCGCGAGGCCGGTATTCGACGTCCAACTCGTGCACCCGCCAGTTCGCCTCCGCCGCCTTGCACAGCAGTTCCAGCGGGTAGCCGAACGCGCGGTCGACGATCCCCAAGCGCAGCAGGTCGGTTCGCCGGGCGGCGCGGATCGGGGCGATGTCGTGCACCGGCAGACCTCGGCGCCGCAACAGCCCGGCGAGCACCGCGTTGCCCGCCCGCGCATGCCACGGCCACGCCGCCGCCGACACCGGGACCCGCCGTCCGACCGCCAGATCGGCCTGCCCCCGGCGCACCAGGGCGACCAGCACGGGCAGCACACCGGGATCCAGCGAGCCATCGCAGTCCAGGAAGCAGACGAACTCGGCGGAGGCCGCCATCAACCCCGCGTGCACCGCCGCTCCGTAACCGCGCTGGGACTCGCGGACCACCACCGCGCCGTGCGCACGCGCCACTCCCGGTGAGCCGTCAACGGATCCGTTGTCCACCACCAGCGGGCGGTAGCCACGCGGCATCGCGGCGAGCACCCCGGGGAGTGCGGCCGCTTCGTCCAAGCACGGCAGCACCACGTCCACGTCGTCCATGGCAGTCAGTGAAGCTCACTGTGGACTGTTCGAAAACTCGTGCCGTGCTTAAGGAATCATTACGTCCACGAGGATATTACGAGGTTCTGACGGATCGCCAGCAGGAGTTGGTCCGCGGGGCCCGGCGGGATTACCTTCGCATCGGTGCAACTCCTCCCCCGAGCCGCCGCCGCGCAGCGGTCGCGCGCTGATCTGATCGCGCTCGCCGTGGCCGTCGCCGCCATCGCCGCAGCGGCGGTGGCCGGTTTCCTGCTCAACCGCGCGGGCGTGCCGCTCTACGCCGACGCCGCACCCCTGTTCGGGTACTGGTTGCCGCACGTCGGTCCCGGCACACCGTTCGCGGTGCTCGCCGCGGCGGCCGTCATCGCATGCGGACCGGCGGTGGCCGCGCGCCTGCCGTGGGGCAGGCTGCTCACCGCCGGGTACGCGGCAGCGCTGCTGTGGACGTTCTCGCTGGCGATGATCGACGGCTGGCAGAACGGCATCGCCGGGCGGCTCACCGAACGGCCGGAGTACCTGCACGACGTGCCGAGGGTGACCGACATCGGCGCCATGCTCAGGGTCTTCACCGATCGGATCCTGGACGGTCAACCCGATTCCTGGACGGTGCACGTCTCCGGCCATCCACCGGGTGTGCTGCTGTGCTACGTCTGGCTCGAACGCATCGGGCTCGGCGGTGGGGCCTGGGCCGCGATCGTGTCGGTGCTGATCGGCGCGCTCGCGGCGGTAGCGGTGCCGGTGACCGTGCGGGCGCTGGCCGGGGAGGCAGCGGCCCGCGCGGTCGTGCCGTTCGTGGTCCTGTTCCCGGGCGCGGTGTGGGTCGGGGTGTCCGCCGACGGGATGTTCACCGGGATCACCGCCACCGGCGTGGCCCTGCTGGCCATCGCATCGACCCGGCGGGGGCCGAAGGCCGATGTGGCGGCGGTGCTCGCTGGTGTCCTGCTGGGGTTCGGGCTGTTCCTGAACTACGGACTGGTGCTGATGTTGCCGTTCGTGTGCGTGGTGCTGCTGTGCACGCGTGGGGTGCGTGCGCTGCTGCTCGCGGCCGTCGCCGTGGCCGGGGTGGTCGCGGTGTTCGCGCTGCAGGGGTTCTGGTGGCTGGACGGCTATCACCTGGTCGTCCAGCGCTACCACCAGGGCGATTACGCCCAGCGGCCGTACAGTTACTGGGTCGGGGGCAACATCGGCGCGCTGCTGATCTCAGCGGGCCCGCTGGCCGCTGTGGCGGTGCGCCGGGCGGTCCTGGACCGGGGTGCGGCGGCGTGGCTGGTGCTGGCTGCGGCGGTGGCCGTGCTGGCCGCCGACATCTCCGGGCTGAGCAAGGCCGAAGTGGAGCGGATCTGGCTGCCGTTCGCGGTGTGGTTCGCTGTCGGTGGCGCGCTGCTGCCCGCCCGGCACCACCGCTGGTGGCTGGCCGGGCAGGCGGTGATCGCGCTGGCGGTGAACCACTTGATCGCGACGAACTGGTGAAGCCGATGAACGATGCCGGGGCGGGACGGGTGCTGGTGGTCGACGACGACCACGCCGTCCGCGATGTGGTCCGCAGGTACCTGGAGCGGTCCGGGTACGAGGTCGGTCTGGCCGGGGACGGGGAGACGGCGCTGCGCCTGTTCACCGAGCGGGAACCGGATCTCGTGGTGCTGGATCTGATGCTGCCGGGCATCGACGGACTGGAGGTGTGCCGCCGGGTGCGGGCGCGCAGCCAGGTCCCGGTGGTGATGCTGACCGCGCTGGGCGAGGAGTCCGACCGGGTGCTCGGGTTGGAGCTCGGCGCCGACGACTACGTCGTCAAACCGTTCAGCCCGCGCGAACTGGCGCTGCGGGTCGGCTCGGTGCTGCGGCGCTCCCGCACGGCACCGACCGCCACCGCCGAGTCCATCGTGGACGGTGCACTTCGGTTGGACCTTCCGGCGCGGCGCGGCGCGCTGGATGGCGCCGAACTGTCGCTGACCGGCCGCGAGTTCGACCTGCTGGCGTTCCTGATGCGCAATCCGGGCCGCGCCTTCACCCGCGCGGAACTGCTGGAAGAGGTGTGGGGCTGGAGCTTCGGCGATCACTCCACCGTGACCGTCCACATGAGACGACTGCGGGAGAAGATCGAGCCCGATCCCGCCCAGCCCCGCCGGATCTGCACGGTGTGGGGCGTGGGATACCGGTACGACCGGTCATGACCCGTCGCGAAGAGCAGGATGAGAACGCATGGATGTGATCACCGAACTCACCCACGTCGTGCCGTACGCGGTCGGCCTGTCGCTGCCGGTCGCGCTGGTGGGCGCGGGGTTGCTCTACGTGTTGCGGCAGCGCTCGCTGGCCACGGCGTTGACCGTGCTGGTGCTGGTTCCGCTGCTGGCCACCCTGGCCGGGGTCCTCGGCGTCACCGGGTTCATGTTCGGCCCGCAGCTGACGACGGTGATGGTGATCTGCACGGCGGTCGCGGTGGTGACCGTGCCGGTCGCGGTGCTGCTCGGCCGCAGCATCGCCCGGCGCAGCGTGTGGGAGCGGGAGGCGCGGGCGCGGGAACGGGCTGCCGAAGCGTCCCGGCGGGAACTGGTCGCGTGGATCAGCCACGACCTGCGCACCCCGCTGGCCGGGATCCGCGCGATGGCCGAGGCACTGGCCGACGGCGTGGTCGACGAGCCGAGCGAGGTCTGCGACTACGCCGCCCACATCCGGGCGGAAACAGAGCGGTTGTCGGGCATGGTGGAAGACCTCTTCGAGCTGTCCCGGATCACCGCCGGTGCCGTCCAGCTCGACTTCTCCGCCGTGCCGCTGCGCGACGTCGTCAGCGAGGCGGTCGCGGTGGAGAACCCGCTGGCGCAGCGTCGCGGAATCCAGTTGCGGACCGAGACCAGCGACTGGCCGGTGGTCACCGGCAGCGATCCCGAACTCGCCCGCGTGGTGCGCAATCTGCTGTCCAACGCGATCCGCCACACCCCGCCGGAAGGCTCGGTGGTGCTGGCGGCCGGTCACGACGGGGCGCAGGCCTGGTTGCGGGTCGACGACGCCTGCGGCGGCATCGCGCCCGACGAACTGGATCGGGTCTTCGACGTGGCCTTCCGGGGCAACAAATCGCGGCCGCAGCACGACGAAGCGCGGGAACCGGCGGGCGCCGGGCTCGGGCTGGCGATCGCGCGCGGCCTCGTGCAGGCCCACCACGGCACGATCACCGCCCGAAACCACGGCCCCGGCTGCCGCTTCGAGATCCGGCTACCGCTGTCCGCCGCCCAGCGCGGCTGACTCGCGCAGCGGGGCGTGCGCGAATTCCTCGACGCCCGTGGTGAAATCGACGGCGGCCCGGAAACCCAGCACGCGCGTCGCCTTCGCCGGATCGGCCACGATGTGGCGCACGTCGCCCGGCCGCGCGCCGCCGACGACGCGCGGCGCCGGTCCCCCGCAGGCGCGCGCGAGCTCGCCCGCGAGCTCGCCGATCGTGTGCGGCGTGCCGGAGCAGATGTTGAGCGCGTCCAGTTCACCGGGCGGGGGTTCGGCTTCCACCGCCGCGAGGTTGGCGGCGGCGACATCGCTGACGTGCACGAAATCCCGCCGCTGGTGGCCGTCTTCCAGCACGACCGGTGCTCGGCCGTCGTGCAGCGCGGAGCGGAACAGCGACGCCACACCCGCGTACGGGGTGCCGCTGGGCATCCACGGCCCGTAGACGTTGTGGTAGCGCAAGGCCCACACGCCACCGCCGGTCTGCCGGGCCCACGCCGTGGCCAGGTGTTCCTGCGCCAGCTTGGTCGCCGCGTAGGTGCTGCGCGGATCGAGCAGGGCGTCCTCGGGCACCAGCTCGGGTTGCAGGGCGTCCTGGCAGATCGGGCACCTGGGCTCGTACTGCCCGGCGGCGAGGTCGTCGCCCCGGCGCGGCGCGGGCCGGACCAGCGAGTGCTGCGGGCAGCGGTATCGGCCCTCGCCGTAGACGACCATCGACGACGCCAGCACCAGGCGGTGCACCCCGCTGGCGTGCATGGCGGCGAGCAGCACCGCGGTCCCGTGGTCGTTGTGCGAGGCGTAGTCGGGCATGTCCGACGGATCGACGCCGTGGCCGACCATCGCGGCCTGGTGGCACACCACGTCCACGCCGTCGAGCAGCCCGGTCACCGCGTCGGAATCACGCACGTCGCCGCGCACCAAGCGATGCCGGGATCGGGGGACGGTGCCGTGCGCTTGCGGCAGGAACGCGTCGAGCAGCACGACGTCATGCCCGCGGTCGGCCAACGCATCGGCGACGGTTGATCCGATGAACCCGGCGCCGCCGGTTACCAGAATTCGCACGCCCCCGACGGTAAGCGCAGCGCGCGCCGTCCGAGAGATCCAGCGGCGCGACGTCATCAATCCGTCAGATTTCGCCGCTCGCTCTTACGCTTGTCTTACGAGGTGGTGAGGCTGGTGGCCAAACCGGTTCCGGAGACGTGGAATGGTGGCATGACCTCTGTTCCCGTTCCGCGGCTGCGCGCCGCGGTGGTCGGCCTGCTCGCCACTGCCGCCGCGCTCGGCGCGGGGCAGCTCGCGGCGGGCCTCGCGGCTGCGCGCACCTCGCCGTTCGTCGCGGTCGGCAACGCCGCGATCGACTTGACGCCGGGTCCGGTGAAGGAATTCGCCATCGCGCTGTTCGGTACCGCCGACAAGACCGCGCTGCTGACCGGGATGGGCATCGTGATCGCCGCGCTGGCGGTGGCGGCCGGCCTGCTGTCCCGCTGGCACTGGTGGCCGGGCGCCGCTGTGATCGGGGTGTTCGGGCTGGTCGGGGTGATCGCGACGGTGTCCCGGCCGGGCGGCGGGTTGGTCGCGCCGCTGACTTCGCTGGTGGTCGGGGTGGTGGTGTTCCGGTGGCTGCACCACGTCGCCGGGATGGCGGCGATCGGCCCGGGAACCAGCACCGTCGAGGTGGACGCGGATCGACGGCGGTTCCTGGTCACCTCGACCCTGGTGGTCCTCGGCGCGGGCGCCGCCGGTATCGCCGGTGGCTTCCTGCAACGCGGCGCGGGCGTGACCGCCTCGCAGGCCGCGGTCGCGGCGCGGATCCCGAAGGTCCCGCCACTACCGATCCCGCCCGGCGCGGACTTCGTCGCATCGGGCACACCGACGTTCCTGACCGCGAACCGGGACTTCTACCGGATCGACACCGCGCTGGTGGTGCCGCAGCTGCGCGCCGAGGACTGGCGCCTGCGGCTGCACGGGATGGTGCGGCGCGAACTGGTGCTGACCTTCGACGACCTGATCCAGCGCGGCTTGCAGAACCGCCTGATCACGCTCACCTGCGTGTCCAACGAGGTCGGTGGCGACCTGATCTCCACCGCGGAGTTCGTCGGCGTGCCGGTGCGGGATCTGCTGCTGGAGGCCGGGGTGCTGCCCGGCGCCCAGCAGTTGTTCACCACCAGCGTCGACAGCTACACCGCGGGCACTCCGCTCGACGTGCTGCTGGAACCGGACCGGGGCGCGCTGCTGGCGGTCGGCATGAACGGCGAACCGCTGCCCGCCGAGCACGGTTTCCCGGTCCGCATGGTCGTTCCGGGGCTCTACGGCTACGTCTCGGCCACCAAGTGGCTAGTGGACGCCGAGGTCACCACCTTCGACCGGGCGCCCTACTGGGAGCAGCGGGGCTGGGCCCAGCAGGCGCCGATCAAGACCGAATCCCGCATCGACCGCCCGCGGGCGCAGGCGTCGGTGCCCGCCGGACCGGTCACCGTCGCCGGAATCGCCTGGGCGCAGCACACCGGCATCGACCGGGTCGAGGTCCGGGCCGACGGTGGACCTTGGCAGCCCGCCGAACTCGCCACCGATGTCAGCAGGGACACCTGGCGGATGTGGCGGGCCACGATCGACCTGCCGCCGGGTGAGCACGTCGTGGAATGCCGCGCCACCGACCGCACCGGCCAACCGCAGACGCCGCAACGCCAACCGGTCGTCCCCGACGGCGCAACCGGCTGGCACTCGGTCGGATTCAGCTGCACCGGATGACGGATCCGGTGGGCTGCGAAGATCGGGGGTAGCGGGCTCAACCGAAGGAGTTGGTGATGGCGGGTGCGCAGTCGGGCATGCGGGGCAGTCTGGTCGGTTACGGGGACGCGGAATTCTCGTTGTTCCTGCGGAAAGCCTTCATCAAGGGCGCCGGGTACACCGACGACGTGCTGGATCGGCTGGTCGTCGGGATCGTCGACACCGGCAGCGGCTTCAACCCCTGCCACGGCAACGTGCCGCAGCTGATCGACGCGGTCAAACGCGGCGTCATGCTCTCCGGCGGCTTCCCGGTGGAGTTCCCGACGATCTCCCTCCACGAGAGCTTCGCCCACCCCACCAGCATGTTCCTGCGCAACTTGATGTCGATGGACACCGAGGAGATGATCCGGGCGCTCCCGGTGGACGCGGTGGTGCTCATCGGCGGCTGCGACAAGACCGTCCCCGCCCAGCTGATGGGCGCCGCTTCGGCGGGCAAACCGGCGATCCAGCTGGTCACCGGGTCGATGCTGACCGGCTCGCACCGCGGCCGCACCGTCGGCGCCTGCACCGACTGCCGCGCGTTCTGGGGCCGCTACCGGGCCGGGGAGATCGACGACGAGGAGATCGACGAGGTCAACGGCCGCCTGGTGGGCAGCGTGGGCACCTGCTCGGTGGCCGGAACCGCCAGCACGATGGCCTGCATCGCCGAAGCGCTGGGCATCGCGCTGCCCGGTAGCGCCGCGCCACCGGCGGTCACCGCCGACCGGGCCCGCATCGCCGAGCTGACCGGACGTCGAGCGGTCGAAATGGCGCGGTCGGGCCTGGCGATCGAGAAGATCCTCACCGCCGAGGCATTCGAGAACGCGCTGCGGGTGCTGCTGGCGGTGGGCGGGTCGACCAACGCGGTGGTGCACCTGGCCGCGGTGGCCGGACGGCTGGGATTGCGCCTCGACCTGGCGCTCTTCGACCGGATGAGCCGGGAAACGCCCGTGCTGGTCAACCTCAAACCGGCCGGGGACCACTACATGGAAGACCTGCACCGCGCCGGTGGCGTACCGCGAGTGCTGCGGGAACTGCGCGAGCTGCTCAACCTCGACGCGCTGACCGTCACCGGGCGCACCCTCGGCCAGGAACTCGCCGACGCACCACCGCCCTTCGACCAAGACGTGATCCGGCCGCGCACGAACCCGATCTACCCGACCGGCGGAATCGCGGTGCTGCGCGGGAACCTGGCCCCGGGCGGCGCGATCATCAAGCAGGCGGCGGCCTCCCCCGACCTGCTCGAACATCGGGGCCGCGCGGTCGTCTTCGAAAACGCAGCCGACCTCGCCGACCGGATCGACGACGAAGACCTCGACGTCGAGCCCGACGACGTGCTGGTGCTCAAGAACATCGGGCCGATCGGTGCCCCGGGCATGCCGGAAGCCGGATACCTCCCCATCCCGAAGAAGCTCGCGCGCCGGGGTGTCAAGGACATGGTTCGGATTTCCGACGGCCGGATGTCGGGCACCGCGGCGGGCACCATCGTCCTGCACGTGTCACCGGAGGCGGCGGTCGGCGGGGCGCTGAAGCACGTGCGCAGCGGCGACATGATCCGGCTGAGCGTCCGCGACCGCGTGCTCGAACTCGAAGTGCCCGACGAAGAACTCCAGCGCCGCGCCGACCTCGCGAAGTCCACATCGGACACCGCGCCGCGCCGGGGCTACGCGAAGCTCTACGCGGACCAGGTGACCCAGGCCGAAGAGGGCTGCGATTTCCGCTTCCTGCAAGCCGAAACCCGCCGGGGCACCATTCCGCGCCGCTGACCTCACCAGCTCGCCGCGCATCACATTGACAAGCGGGTCCATCTACGCAACGGTTCGGCTGAGTAGCAGTACGGACGGGAGTTGACGCCGATGACCGACGACGGCGGACCGATGGCCGGGACCGGGTTCTTCACCTCGGTGGACGACGTGTCCGCGAAACTGGCCGAGGCGGGATACCTGGCATCCACCGCCGTCGCGACCACGGTCTTCCTGGCCGACCGGCTCGGCAAACCGCTGCTGGTGGAAGGCCCGGCGGGGGTCGGCAAGACCGAGCTGGCCAAGGCGGTCGCCCAGGTCGGCGGCGCGCGCCTGGTGCGGTTGCAGTGCTACGAGGGCGTCGACGAAGCCCGCGCGCTCTACGAGTGGAACCACGCGAAGCAACTGCTGCGGATCACCGCCGGGCGCGATGAGACCTGGGATGCGGCCCGCACCGACATCTTCAGCGAGGAGTTCCTGCTCCCGCGCCCGCTGCTGACCGCGATCCGAGGCAGCGAACCGACGGTGCTGCTGATCGACGAGACCGACAAGGCCGACGTCGAGGTCGAAGGGCTGCTGCTGGAGGTGCTCAGCGACTTCCAGGTCACCGTGCCCGAACTGGGCACCATCAGCGCGGTCCGCCGCCCGTTCGTCGTGCTCACCTCCAACGCGACCCGCGAGCTGTCCGAGGCGCTGCGCCGCCGCTGCCTGTTCCTGCACATCGACTTCCCCGACGCCGGGCTCGAACAGCGGATCGTCCGCCTGAAGGTGCCCGGTCTCGACGAGGTGCTGGCCAGTTCGCTGGTCGAGGTGGTCGGCGCGCTGCGCGCGATGCAGCTGCGGAAGGCCCCATCGGTGGCGGAAACCATTGACTGGGCCCGCACGCTGCTCGCCCTGGGCGCCGACACCCTCGACGAGACGGTGGTGCGCGACAGCCTCGGCGTGGTCCTCAAGCACCAGGACGACGTCCGCAAGGCCGCCGAGAAGCTGGCCGTGACGTGACCGAGCCCGCGGGCGGCGTTGCCGCGCGGCTGACCGGATTCGCCGAAGCGCTGCGGTCCCACGGGGTCTCGATCGGTCCCGGCGAAACCGTCGACGCCGCAGCCGCGCTGGAGGTCCTCGGCCTGGCCGATCGAGAACGGGCCCGCGAGGGCTTGGCCGCCGCGCTGCTGCACACCGACGGGCAGCGCGCGGTGTTCGACGCGACCTTCGACCTCTTCTTCCCGCTGGGCGTCGGCCTGCCGGAAGGCGTGCGCTCCGCAACCGAACCGACCAGCCTCGACGATCGGCTGGTCGAGGCGCTCGCCAGCGACGATCAAGCGGCGCTGACCCAACTCGCCGGTGAGGCGGTGGAGACGCTCGGCCGCTTCGGTTCCGCCGACGGCGGCTGGTCGGCGCACCAGGCGCTCGACCGGCTGCAACCGCAGACCCTGCTGGCTCGCGTGCTCGCCGCGCTGCGCGCCGGAGATGCCCCCGACTTCACCGATCGGCTGGACAGGGACGAGATCCGCCGCCGCATCGAGGCCTTCCGCAACCGGGTGCGCACCGAGGCCCGCCGCCGGATGGCCGAGGTGCGCGGACCGGAGCGGATCGCCAAGCACGCCATCATCCCCAGCGCCGACCAGATCGACTTCCTGAACGCCGGTCGGGATCAGCTGGCCGAACTGCGCCGGGCGGTGCAGCCGTTGGCCCGCAAGCTGGCCACCCGGCTGGCCGCGCGCCGCAGGCAGGCCGCGCGCGGGCGGATCGACCTGCGCCGCACGCTGCGCCGCTCGCTGTCCACCGGCGGCGTTCCGCTGCATCCGGTCCACCAGCGCCACCGCCCGGCTCGGCCGGAGATCGTGCTGCTCTGCGATGTCTCCGGCTCGGTGGCCGGGTTCGCGAACTTCACGATGCTGCTGGTGCAGGCGCTGCACGACCAGTTCAGCAAGGTCCGGGTGTTCGCCTTCGTCAACCGCACCGACGAGGTGACCGGGCTGATCTCCGCCGCAGCGGCCGATCCGGTCGAACTCGGCCGCCGGATCCTCAGCGAGGCAGCGGTCACCAGTTGGCACGCCAGCAGCGACTACGGTGCCGCGCTCGGCGAATTCACCGACCGCCACCTCGGCGTGGTCGGCCCGCGCACCTCGGTGCTCATCCTCGGCGACGCCCGGACCAACGGCTGGGACCCGAACCTGCCCGCGCTGCGGCAGATCGTCGACCAAGCCCGCCGGGTGTACTGGCTCAACCCCGAGCAGACCGCCCGCTGGTCAACCGGCGACTCGGCGGCCCACGCGTACGCCGACATCGTCGAAATGCACCAATGCCGCAACGCCCGCCGACTCAGCGAACTCGTCGCCCGACTGCTGCCGGTCTGAGGTGGCACCGGAAACGACCCCGGCTTCCGCCGCCCGGCTCCGAGTCAACTGTGGACGCTTGGCTGCGAGCTCAGGTCGTGACGAGGCAACTCATGCGACGTCTTCCACTTCGCGCAGCAGCTCTTGCGCCGCGACGTGGACGTGGACGACGCCGCCCTCGATGGTCACCGGATGGGTGCGCACCGGGCGCCGGGCGGGCAGACTGGCCGGGATCCCGGTGCGCAGGTCGAAGGACGCCGCGTGCAGCGGGCACTCGACGAAGCAGCCTTCCAGGAAACCGTCGGACAGCGCGGCGTCCTGGTGCGTGCAGGTGTCATCCACCGCGTAGAACTCCCCGTCGGCGTTGAACACGGCAATCGGGACGTCGGCGAAGAACCGGACCGACTCGCCGGGCGTCAGTTCCTCGACACGGCAGACCGCGACCATCGTCAACCCTCCTCTGTGTTGCGCATAGCAGAACTATGAAGCGTGATGCGCAACAGAATCCATGAGACGCGGATGGTCGTCAAGAGCTCCGGCGATGTTCGTTCGATCGTCTTTCCCGCTCCCCACATGGGATTTGTTGCCGAGGAGTAACACCGGAGCACCCTCCGGCGAGTTCGTGATGCCGACGCGTGACACCTCTTGACAGCGGAACGAGCCGAGCCGCAATGTTGTCTCGCATTGAGCAACTCGCCCCGTGATGCGCAACCACGGGACGACAGCCACCTTGTCGAAAGCTCTCGGATCGAGTTCAGGAACAGGTCTGGAAAGGACGAGTGCTGGTGACCCCTCCCCCCACACCCCGAGTGATCATCATCGGCGCCGGCATCGTCGGCTGCTCGCTCGCCGACGAACTCACCGAGCGCGGCTGGACGAACGTGACCGTCGTCGACCAGGGTCCGCTGTTCGCCACCGGCGGCTCCAGCTCGCACGCGCCCGGCCTGGTCTTCCGGACCAACGCCGCCAAAACGCTGACCGAGTTCGCCGACTACACCGCGCGCAAGTTCGGCGGCCTGGATCTTGACGGGCAGCCGTGCTTCCAGCAGGTCGGCGGGCTCGAACTGGCCACCACCGCCGCGCGCTGGGACGACCTGCAGCGCAAGCACGGACTGGCCACCTCGTGGGGCATCCGCTCCGAACTGCTCACCCCGCGGGAATGCGTTCGGCTGTGGCCGACGATCGACCGAGACCAGGTCCTCGGCGGTTTCCACACCCCGGAGGACGGGCTGGCGAAAGCACTGCGGGCGTGCGAGGCCCAAGCCCGCCGCGCGATCGCCAGGGGCGCGGTTTTCCTGGCCCACCACGAGGTTTTGGGCATCGAGCAGCGCGGCGGTCGCGTCAGCAGCGTGGTGACCGACCGCGGCGCGTTCCCCGCCGACATCGTCGTCTCCGCCGCGGGCCTGTGGGGTCCGAAGATCGGCCGGATGGTCGGCGTGGACGTGCCGCTGCTGCCGATGGCCCACCAGTACGCCAAGACCACGCCGCTGGCCGAACTCGGGGGGCTGGGCGACGAGTTGCACGACGCCCGCCGCCCGATCCTGCGCCACCAGGACGCCGATCTGTACTTCCGGGAGCACTTCGACCGCCTCGGCATCGGTTCCTACGCCCACCGTCCGATGCCGGTCGACCTCGCCGAGCTGCCCAGCGTCGCGGAAGCCCAGGTCATGCCGTCGATGCTGGAGTTCACCGAAGCCGACTTCGCCCCCTCCTGGCAACGCGCGCTGGAACTGCTGCCAGCCCTGCGGGACGCGAAGGTCGAGGAGGGCTTCAACGGGATCATGTCGTTCACCACCGATGGCATGCCGTTGCTGGGCGAATCCCGGCAGGTGCCCGGTTTCTGGCTGGCCGAAGCGGTCTGGGTGACCCACTCGGCCGGGGTCGCCCGTGCGCTCGCGCAGTGGCTCATCGATGGCCGATCGACCACGGACCTGCACGAATGCGACGTGCACCGCTTCGAACAGGTGCAGCTCGGCGCCGACTACGTGCGCGAGCGCGCCGCGCAGGCCTTCGTCGAGGTCTACGACGTCCTGCACCCGTTGCAGCCCGCCGAGCACCCGAGGCCGTTGCGCACCAGCCCGTTCTACCCGCGCCAACAGCAGCTCGGCGCCTTCTTCCTCGAAGCGGGAGGCTGGGAGCGCCCGCAGTTCTACGAGTCCAACGCCCCGCTCGCCGACGGGCTCGCCCTGCCGCCGCGCGGCGCGTGGGCCGCGCGGTACTGGTCGCCGATCGCCGCGGCCGAAGCCAAGGCAACCCGCGAGCGGGTGGCGCTCTACGACATGACTCCGTTGAAGCGCCTGGAGATCTCGGGGCACGGCGCGCTGGAATTCCTGCAGCGGATGACCACCGGCCAACTCGATCGCAAGCCGGGTGCGGTCAGCTACGCGCTGCTGCTCGACGAGGCCGGTGGGGTGCGCAGCGACCTCACCGTGGCGCGGCTGGAGCACGACCACTTCCAGGTCGGGGTCAACGGCAACCTCGACCTCGACTGGTTCCGGCGGCACGCTCCCGACGACGGTTCGGTGGTCATCCGCGACATGACCGCCGGTACCTGCTGCGTCGGCGTGTGGGGCCCGCGAGCTCGCGACCTCGTCCAACCGCTGACCCGCGAGGACTTCTCGCACCGGGGTCTGGGCTACTTCAAGGCGCGCCGCGCCACCATCGCCGGAGTTCCGGTCACCGCGATGCGGGTGTCCTATGTGGGCGAACTCGGCTGGGAGATCTACGCCGATGCCGACGGTGGTCTGCGGTTGTGGGACGCGCTGTGGGAAGCCGGGCAGGAGCTGGGTGTCGTCGCCGCCGGTCGCAGCGCCTTCAACAGCCTCCGGTTGGAGAAGGGCTACCGGGCCTGGGGAATCGACATGACCACCGAGCACAACCCGTACGAGGCCGGTGTCGGCTTCGCGGTGCAGTTGGACAAGGGCGATTTCGTCGGCCGCCGCGCGCTGACCGAGCTCGCCGACCAGCCCCTGCGCCGCAAGCTCGTCCCGCTGCTGTTCGAGCACCCGGAACACGTGGTGCTGGGCAAGGAACCGGTGTACTGCGCCGATTCCGCGATCGGCTACGTCACCAGCGCCGCCTACGGTTACACCATCGACCGGTCGATCGCCTACGCCTGGCTACCCGCGCACGCCGCCGCGCCCGGCACCCGCGTCGCCGTCGAGTACTTCGCCGAACGGCTCCCGGCCACCGTCGCCGCGGAACCGCTGTTCGACCCCGAGATGGCCCGCATCCGCCGTTGATCCCCAATCGCTTCCCCGGAAATCCCTGCTTCCCCGGAAATCGAGGTGCATCGATGACCGCGACTGGATTGCCGCAGAGCCTGCTGGCCACCTTGGCGGGCCAGTACTACACCGATCCGGCGATCTTCTCGCTTGAGCAGTCCCGCATTTTCGAATCGACCTGGTTCTGCGCGGTGCGGTGCGACGACCTGCGCTCCCCCGGTGCGTTTCGCACCGTGCGGGTCGGCCGGGAGAGCGTGCTCGTGGTCCGCGACCGCAACGGCTCGCTGGGCGCGTTCCTCAACGTGTGCCGACACCGCGGCGCGCGGCTGTGCACCGAGACAGCGGGCCAGGTCAGGCGCTCGCTGCAATGCCCTTACCACGCCTGGACATACGGCCTGGACGGCAAGCTGATCGCCGCACCGAACCTCACCAGCATGGCGGACGTGGACCGCACCGAGTACGGCCTGAACCGCGTGCAGCTGCGCGAATGGCTGGGCTACGCGTGGGTGTGCCTGGCCGACTCGCCACCTTCCTTCGCCGACACCGTGATCGCCGATGTCACCGAGCGGTTGGGCGGCGCCGACGAGATCGAGGCCTACCAGATCGACTCGCTGCGCCTGGGCAAGCGCATCGAGTACGACGTGCAGGCGAACTGGAAGCAGATCGTCGAGAACTTCATGGAGTGCTACCACTGCGCGACGATCCACCCCGAGCTGACCGAGGTGCTGCCGGAATTCGCCGACGGCTTCGCCGCGCAGTACTACGTCGGCCACGGCGCCGAATTCGGTTCGGACGTCGAGGGATTCACCGTCGACGGCAGCGCCGGGCTGGAGCGGCTGCCCGGGGTGGGCGACCACCAGGACCGCCGCTACTTCGCGATCACCGTGCGGCCGCAGGTGTTCATCAACCTGGTGCCGGACCACGTGATCTTCCACCGGATGTTCCCGCTCGCCCCCGACCGCACGCTCGTCGAGTGCGACTGGCTGTACCTGCCGGGCGTGGTGAACTCCGGGCGCGATCTGTCCCGATCCGTGGAGCTGTTCCACCGGGTCAACCAGCAGGACTTCGACGCCTGCGAACGCTGCCAGCTGGCCATGGATTCGCGCGCCTATTCGCGGGGCGGCGTGCTGGTGCCCAGCGAACACCACATCGGCGCCTTCCACGAATGGGTGCTCGGCAAGATCGGCGATGCCGTGGCCTGACCTGGCGCGGGGTCTGCCCACGGCAGTTGCGGCCGGGTGGCTCGGCGTACATTTGTTTGGTGCGTGCTGGGGCTGCCCGCGCACGAACACGACAGGGAACGTTTCCGTCCTGGCCTGGCCGGGACCGCGGCACCGAGAAGGTTGATCGGGTGGTTGTCCCCACGGCTAGTCCGGAACGCGCTGCAAGAACGGGTCGCGGCAAGGCCGGAGGGCGCTCCGCCGGTGCGGTCTGGCTGCGCATGCTCGCGGCCGTCGTCGCCGGGTTCGCGCTGTACGCCGGATCACCGCCGCGCGACCTGTGGTGGGTCGCGCCGATCGCGTTCGCCGGGTTCACCGCCGTGATCCACCGTCGGCGGGCCCGCGCCGGATTCGGCTACGGCCTGCTGTTCGGGTTCGCCTACCTGCTGCCGCTGCTGGGCTGGCTGCAGGACTTCCTCGGCGCCGACTTCGGCCCGTGGCCGTGGCTGGGAGTGGCCGGGGTCCAGGCGCTGTTCATCGGCCTCGCCGGGGCCGGGATGGCCCGGGTCAGCCGCCTGCCCGGCGCCCCGGTGTGGATGGCCGCGGTGTTCC
Source organism: Saccharopolyspora antiqui (assembly GCF_052246905.1). Lineage (NCBI taxonomy): Bacteria > Bacillati > Actinomycetota > Actinomycetes > Pseudonocardiales > Pseudonocardiaceae > Saccharopolyspora > Saccharopolyspora antiqui. Next base: position 186,359 of record NZ_JBQQBO010000009.1, on the reverse strand, counting down.
TCACCGCGGAAGCGCTGCGCTGCGCCGTGCCCTTCGGCGGATTCCCGTGGGGACGGCTGGCCTTCACCCAGGACACCGGCGTGTTCCTGCCGCTGGCCGCGCTCGGCGGCACCGCACTGATGTCGTTCGTGGTCGCTCTCGTCGGCGGCGGCCTGGCCGAGCTCGCCCGCCAGGTGCGCGCCCCGCGCCGCTGGGCCGCCCCGCTGGCGGCCGTGCTGGTGCCGGTGGTGGCCGGGTTGGCCATGCTGCCGTTCATCGGCACCGACCCCAACGCCGGAACGGCCAGGGTCGCGATCGTGCAGGGCAACGCGCCGAACATCGGACTCGGCCTGCTCTACGAGGACGACGTCCTGCACGCCAACCACATCAACGCCGCACAACGGCTCGCCGACGACGTGGCCGCCGGGCGGGTGCCGCGACCGGATCTCGTCGTGCTGCCCGAACAGGTCGGCAGCTGGGGGCCCGGCCAAACCGATCCGGACCTGTCCGGCATCGCCGCGCAGCTCGGTGTCCCGCTGGTGGTCGGCGGGCTCGGCGAGGACGGCAACGGCGAGGTGCACAACGAGATCCTCCAGTGGGACCCGGTCTCCGGCGCCGGTGAGCGCTACATCAAGCAACACCTGGTGCCCTTCGCCGAGACGATTCCGATGCGCTCGGTGGCGCGGCTGGTCAGCCCGTTCGTGGACCGATTCCGCGAGGACATGACGCCCGGTCACGAGCCCGGTGTGCTCGACGTCGCGGGCCTCCGGCTGGGCGTCGGGATCTGCTACGACGTGGCCTACGACGACGTGTTCACCGGCGCCGCGCAGCAGGGTGCGACGCTGTTCGCGGTGCCGACCAACAACGCCTGGTACGGCCACTCGGAGATGAGTTACCAGCAGCTGGCGATGTCCCGGCTGCGCGCGGTGGAACACGGCCGGGCGGTCCTGGTGGCCGCGACCAGCGGAGTCAGCGCCGTGGTGCAGCCCGACGGCAGCGTGACCCAGCAGACCGAGCAGTTCACCGCGCAGAACCTCGTCGCCGAGGTGCCGCTGCGCTCGACGCAAACCCCAGCCACCATGCTGGGCAGCATTCCGATGTGGACGCTGGTGGTGCTGGGTGTCGGCGCGGTGCTGTTCACCTGGCGGCGGCGGGCAGCCGACGCCTGATCCCGATCGAAACGAGTGCACGGCCGGTCGACCTGACCGGCCAGGAGGACATGGATGGCGAACCGGCAAGCCCCCCGAGGTGACGCCGACTCGGTGCTGGTGGTGATCCCCACCTACAACGAGCGGGACAACCTGGAGCCGATCGTGCGGCGGCTGTTCGCCGCCCTGCCCACGGCGCACCTGCTGGTCGTCGACGACAACAGCCCCGACGGCACCGGGGAGATCGCCGACGAACTCGCCGCGGCCGACGAGCGCGTGCACGTGCTGCACCGCAGCGCGAAGGCCGGGCTCGGTGCGGCGTACGTGGCGGGCTTCGACTGGGCGCTGGCGCGGGATTACGCCGCGATCGTCGAGATGGACGCCGATGGCTCGCACTCGCCCGAAGATCTGCCCCGGCTGATCGGCATGCTGGGGCCGGAGGGGACCGGCGCCGACGTCGTGCTGGGTTCGCGCTACGTGCCCGGGGGGCGGACGGTGAACTGGCCGGTGTACCGGGAGTTGCTGTCCCGCGGCGCGAACGTCTACTCCAAGCTGGCGCTCGGCCTGTCGGTCAACGACATCACCTCCGGTTACCGCGTGTACCGGCGGGAGGTCCTGGAGAAGCTGCGGCTGCACAACATCGCTTCACAGGGTTACTGCTTCCAGGTGGACCTGACGTTGCGCGCGGTGCAGGCCGGGTTCGTGGTGGTCGAAACGCCGATCACGTTCGTGGAACGCGAGATCGGCAACTCGAAGATGAGCGGCGCGGTCGTGCGCGAGGCGCTGCTGCGGGTGACGACGTGGGGCCTGCGCCGCCGCGGCCACCAGGCGGCCGATGCGCTGCGGTCGCTCCTGCGCTGAAACATCGAAGCGCCTGGGTTCAGCCCGTCCCAGGCGCTTCGTCGATCCCGGTGCTCGGCTAGCCGCGCCGCTCCCGCAACAGGTCGAGGCGCTCGTTGAGCAGTTCCTCAAGTTCCGGGATGGTGCGCCGCTCCAGCAGCATGTCCCAGTGGGTGCGCGGCGGCTTGGCCTTCTTCTGCTCCGGCTCGTTGCCGTCGATGATCTTCGACTCGGTGCCGTGCAGACGGCACTCCCAGGTCGGCGGCACTTCGGCGTCGTCAGAGAACGGCACCTCGAACTCGTGGCTCTTGGGGCAGGCGTAGCGCACCGTCCGGCGCGGTGCGAGGTCGTGGTTACGGTCGGTCTCGTAGCTCACCGCTCCGAGCCGGCTGCCACGCAGAACGCGGTCGGCCATGACGGTTCCTTTCACTTCGGCCCGGGGCCGAGCCCGGGCGGTTGTGCTCACCGTGTGCAACGACGGAGGACCCGCCGTCTGTTCCCGGTGTCGTGCTTCTGGTTGCCGTCGGTGATGTTGTTCACCCGTCAACGACGGCCTCTACCTAGAGATGCAGCCGGTCAGCGTTCGTGACGCGTTTTCCCACTTGCAATCTATAGGTGCGTTCGAACGGGTGATAGTGCCAGATAGCGAGTCACTATGGCTAAGCCAGGTCACGGGAAAGTAGCCAGAGTGGGACGGAGATCACGACACTGATGGCGGACTTGACATGAAAATTGATAACTGAATGTAGCGACATTTGGTTCCCTGCTGTCACAACGCTGTGTACCGGCATATTCCGCGAACCCGACTGACCACGGAAGGGCCTGTCACCAGCATGGAGCAACGCGGCGCCGACAGCGAGACGGGTGCGGATAGTCACGCACCGCACACGCACGGTCGCCGTCGCGCGGTTCAAAGGATCTTCGGCGCGGGATTGCCGACCGCCTCGATCGCCCGCCGCACCGGCACCAGCGCGACCAGCACCAATCCGACCGCGAAGAACACCACCAGCGAGATGATCGCCAGCCGGAACGACCCGGTCGCCTGCCCGACCCCGGCGAACACCAGCGGCCCCAACCACGACGTGGACCGCTCCCCCACCTCGTACAGCGAGAAGTACTCGGCTTCACGACCGGGTGGCACCATCTGGCTGAACAGCGACCGCGACAACGCGTTGGTACCGCCCAGCACCAAGCCGATGCCCACCGCCACGCCGTAGAACTGCATGTCCTCCCCGGCCTGCACGAAGTACGCCCCGACCAGCACCACCAACCAGGTGGCGAGGCTGATCAGGATCGTCTTCTTCGCGCCGATGCGCCTCGCCACCATCCCGTGCAGCATGCCGCCGACGAACGCGATGAACTGCACGATCAGCAACGTGATGATCAGCGAGTCCTGCGGCAGCTTGAGCTCCAGGTTGCCGTACTGGGCCGACACCTGGGCGACGGTGGAGATCCCGTCGGTGTAGATCCAGTACGCGCCGAGGAACGCCAGGGTGAGCGGGAAGTGCTTCGCCTGCCGGAAGGTGGTGATCAACTGCTTGAAACCCGCGGTGACCGCGGAGGCGCCCCGCTCGGAGCCCTCCGGGGCGTGGTGCCGACGCAGCGCCGTCAGCGGCAGCAGCGTGAACACCGCCCACCAGACGCCCGAGGACAGGAAGATCAGCCGCACCGCGGTGTCGGAGTCGAGCCCGACGGACTCGTGCCCGAGGTAGATCACCAGGTGCATGGCCAGCGCGACGCCACCACCCAGGTACCCGATGGCCCAGCCGCGGGTGGAGACCTGGTCCCGCTCGTCGGCGTCGGCGATCTCCGGCAGGAACGAGTAGTACACCACCACCGAAGCGCCGAAACAGATGTTGGCGAGGATGAACAGCGCCACCCCGAGCTGCCAGTCCTGCCCGCCCACCAGCGCCAACAACCCGGTCGTCGCGGCACCGCCGAAGGCGAAGACCGCCAGCATCAGCCGCTTGCCCTGGGTTCGGTCGGCGATCGCCCCGGTGATCGGCAGCACGACCACCTGCACCACGGTGGCCACCGACAGCAGGTAGCCCCACAGCGAACCGGCCGGGAACGTGAGCCCGAGCACCGAGATGTCGCACTGCACCAGCGCGTTGCCCTGCGGGCAGGCGTTCGGGCCATTGCGCGCCACATCCGCCCTGGCGGCCTCGGTGGCCACCGAGGTCAGGTAGAGCGAGAGGAAGACCGTCGTCACCGAGGTCGGGAACACCGAGTTGGCCCAGTCGTACCAGCACCAACCGCGCTGTTCCCGGCGCCGCCTCCGCGCGGCATCCGGTGCCAGTTCGCTGTCCATCAGGCTCATCCGTTCGGTCCTCCGGCCAATGTCACTCGATTGGGGGTAATCGGACCTTACTGGCTCAACGAATACGGCGGAGGTCCGTGCGGGGACAATGCGTAGTTCCACTCGGAAAACGCTCTGGTCGGCCTACTCCGAAGGGCAGGCGGGGCAGCCTCGAAGATCGTCATGCGCAGGCACTTCCCCGCCGGCGACACGGGGCGTGTCCCCTGGAAAAGCCCTGCTGGCAGCTGGTCTGACGTCGAAATGCGGTTGAGCACGGCACCACTTCTTTCATCCGCCGATCTCCGGCTGCGGCTCGCCGAAACGTTCCCGCAACACCTCGCGCAGCACGTCCGGCCGATCGGTGACCAGCCCATCAACGCCCAACTCCAACAGCGCACGCATCTCGGTTGCGTCGTCGACGGTCCAGGCGTGGATCTCAAGCCCCCAACGATGAGCCTGGCGGACGAACCTGGAATCGATCAAGTGCAACAGGCCGGCCTGCGGGGGAACCTGCGCGGCCCCACCGGCGACCACCGACCGCAGCGGCCAGCCGCCCCACCTCGAACCCAGCCACAGCAGCCCGGCCGAACGACGCCCCATCGAGGTCAGCAAGCGCGGCCCGCCGCCCCGGCGCAGTGCGGCCACCCGATGCTCGGCGAACGACGCCAGGCACACCCGGTCCCAGGCGTTGTGCGCGCGCAGCGTCCGCAGCACCGGCCCCACCGCCCAGTCGTCCTTGACGTCGATGTTGAAAAACGCCTCCGGCAGCTCCTCAAGCGCGGCATCTAACCGGCACACCGGTTCCCGGCCGCCGATCAACGCGGAACTCACCGCCGACCAAGGCAACCGCCGGATGGTGCCGCGACCGTCCGTGGTGCGCTCCAGCGTCGGATCGTGGTGGACCACCACCACGCCGTCAGCGGTCGCGTGCACATCGGTCTCGATGTACTGGAACCCCTCGGCGACGGCGCGGCGGAACGCGCTCAGCGAGTTCTCCAGATCGTGCAGTTCCCCGAGATGCCAGCCGCGGTGGGCGAACGCGCGGGGCCGGGGGCCGAGCAGGAAAGGATGCGTCACGGCAGCAACTCTGCCTGATCGGCGTGCCTTCGCTGCGCAGGCGGGGCCATTGGTTACCGTGATCGATCGTGGATATCTCCGCACCACCGCCCCGCCGCCAGCGTCAAGCCCGGCACTGCGCCTGGTGCGGACGGCGTGTCCCGGAATCCGGCAGGCAGGGACGACCCCGCCTGTACTGCGCGCAATCCTGCCGCCAGCGCGCTTACGAGCGCCGCACCGCCGTGCAGCGCGGCGGCCTGCCGGAAGACTCGGTGGTGCTCTCGGCGGCCGAGCTCGCCGACCTGCAGGACCGGCTGTTCCAACTGCGGTGCGCGGCCGAAGACGTCGTCACCGCGGTCGAGGACGCCGCCGATCACGCTGAGTTGCGCAAGCTCGCGTGCCAAGTCGTGGACGTGGCCGGAGAACTCGAACGGCTGAGGTGAGGACGAACGGAGCATTGTGCCGACCCGCCGGGGTGAGCAGGATGAGTTGATCCCCAGCGGTGGCGAGGAATCGACGGTGCCCGCACGTCCCCTGGTCCGCGGCCTGCGCCGTGCCGACCTGATCAGCTCGGACCCGACGGCTTCGGCCGTCTTCTACCGGGCGCTGCTCGACTGGACACCGGCTGCTTCCGGTATCGGCCTCGACTGCTGGGTGGGCGACCGGCGCTGCGCCGCGGTGCGCGCGCCACGAGCCGACGAACAGCCCGGCTGGCGGCTGGTGTTCGCCGGAACCTCCCAGGACGGCGCCCTGACCGGACCGGACGACACGACCGCGCTGGTCACCAAGGGACGCGCCCAGCACGGCCCCTGGGCGCCGAGCCCACGCCCCGGCGAACCCTGCTGGATCGAGCTGAGCACCGCCGACCCGCAGCGCGCCGACGCGTTCTGGGCCGACACCCTGAACTGGGCGGTGCACACCGAGCGACCGGGCGCCGACTACCTGGTCAGCGGTCGCCCGCTGGCATCCCGCACGACGCGGCGATCGGCGGGCTGGGGCTGGCTGTGCTATTTCGCGGTAGCCGACGTCGACGCAGCCGGTGCCCGAGTGCTCGAACTCGGCGGCACCATCGGCGACCGGATCGAACACCCGCTGCTGGGCAGCGCCGTGGTGATCGCCGACCCCGCCGGGGCGATGATCGGCCTGGCCGGGATCGACACCTGGGGCTAGTTGCCGGACAACTCGCCGAGCACCTGCAACGTCCGGTTCGCGCGCACCGACAGCCGCTGCTCGCGGGCGGTCACGTCGATGTAGGTCTGGCTGGAGTTGATCGAGGAATGCCCGAGCAGCTTGGCGATCTCGGCGGCACTCGCCCCGTCCTCGGCCAGCCGGGTCGCGAAGGTGTGCCGCAGGGCGTGCACCATCGCCCCCGGCTGCACCCGATCGGAAACCCCCGCGGCGCGCAGCGACTGCCGCACCAGGTACTGCAGCCCGCCCCGGCGCAGCGGCTCGCCGTGGTGGTCGACGAACAACGGCTCACCACCGGGCAGCCGATCGCCGAATCGCGACCGCCGAGACCGCAGGTAGGCCTGGATCAGCGCATCCAGGCTGTCCTCGATCGGAATCGACCGGTTCTTCCCGCCCTTGCCGTGGACGTGCAACCGGCGATCCCTGGCCCGACCGGCCAGCGACGCCACGGTGAGCTCCAGCAACTCCGCCGAACGAACCCCGGTGCACAACAACGTCGACAGCACGGCGAGATCGCGCTCCGGCCACGGATTCCGCGCCCGGCGAGCCCCAGCGGCCACCATGCGCAGCAGCCGCTCCGGGGTGTCCTCGCCCTGCAGCGGCTTCGGTGTGGCGGGCGAATTGCGCGGCTTGGGCACCACCTGCATCGGATTGCCCAGCACCGCACCCTCGACCACCAGGAACCCGAAGAAACCGTTCCAAGTCGACCAAGCGCGAGTCACCGTCGACGCGGAGCGGGCAGCGGCGAACCGGGCGAACGCCGACCGCAACACCGAAGCGGTGATCCGGTCCACCGGCAACCGGTCGGCGTCGGCGCCGGTGACCTCGACCAGCTCACCAGCCACCGACTCCAGATCCCGGCGATAGGCGCGCAGCGAGTTTGCCGCGAGCTTTCTGGCCTGCAGGTGTTCCAGGTAGATCTCGATCAAACGCGCCACGTCCACGCCGCACCTCCCCGATGATCAACTCGGGTAGATGAAACCAGACGGCCCCGACACTCAGCAGTTGCGGATGAACCGGTCCAGAACACGCGTGCCGAAGCGCAGCGAATCCACCGGAACCCGCTCGTCCACACCGTGGAACAGAGCGCTGAAGTCGAGATCGGCGGGCAACCGCAAAGGCGCGAACCCGTAGCAGTTCATGCCCAACCGGCTGAACGACTTCGCATCAGTCCCACCGGACATCATGTAGGGCAGCGTCTTCGCACCGGGATCCTCGGCGAGCAGCGCGGCGGTCATCTCATCGACGATGCGACCCTCGAACTTGGTCTCCACCGGCGGCAACCCGACCCACTCCCGCTCCACGTCCGGGCCGAGCAACTCGGCCAACTCTCGGTCGAACGCCTCCTCCCGACCGGGCAGGATCCGGCAGTCCACGGCGGCCTCGGCCACCGAAGGGATCACGTTGTGCTTGTAACCGGCGGTGAGCATCGTCGGATTGGCGGTGTCGCGCAGCGTGGCGCCGACGATCCGGGACAGGTTGCCTAGCTTGGCGACCGCACCGTCGATGTCGTCTTCCGGGAAGTCCCAACCGGTGATCTCGGTGACCCCGGCGAGGAACTCGCGAACGGAGTCGGTCAGCACCAGCGGGAAGCGGTGCGTCCCCAGCTTCGCGACGGCCTGGGACAGCTTGGTGACCGCGTTGTCCTCGTGCACCATCGAGCCGTGCCCGGCGCGCGCCCGCACCCGCAGCTTCAACCACCGAATGCCCTTCTCGGCGGACTGGATCAGATAAGCGCGCACCCCGTCCTTGAGCGTGACGGAGAACCCACCGACCTCGCTGATCGCCTCGGTGCAACCCTCGAACAGCTCAGGACGATGATCGACCAACCACTGCGCGCCGTGGAAACCCCCCGCCTCCTCATCCGCGACGAAGGCGAAGACCACGTCCCGCGGCGGGGTGATGCCATCGCGCTTGAGCCGCCGAGCCACCGCGAGGCTCATGGCCAACATGTCCTTCATGTCGACCGCCCCGCGCCCCCACACGTACCCGTCCTGAACAGCCCCGGAGAACGGATGAACGGACCACTCGGCAGGATCCGCGGGCACGACGTCCAGATGCCCGTGCACCAACAACCCACCGCGCCCCGAATCAGCACCGGGCAACCGAGCGATGACGTTGCCCCGGCCAGCATGGTCACCGGACTCGACGTAGGTGACGTCGTACCCGACCTCGCTGAGCTTGCCCGCCACGTACTCAGCGGCGGCCCGTTCCCCCACAAGGGTCTCGGGGTCGCCCGTATTGGTGGTATCGATGCCGATCAGGTCACTGGCCAGCCCAACAACCTCGTCCTCGGCCCGCTGCAACCCAGCATCGTGATCAGTCCCGGAAATACCCGCATCGCGCTCGCTCACCAGGCATTTCTATCACCTGCCGAACCACGAGGGGGGTCCCGTTGGGACACGGTTGACCATGGGCTAACCTATTCACACAACACAACGGGGCTGCCCGCCAGGGCGGCCCTGAGGCGTCCGAGTGGCGGAATGGCAGACGCGCTAGCTTGAGGTGCTAGTGCCCTATTAACGGGCGTGGGGGTTCAAGTCCCCCCTCGGACACGCACACTATTCACCCGGCTCACCGGGTGAATTTTTATTTGGGCCGCCCGATCGGCGGGTTCGTAGCGAACTTGCAGGTCAACGGCCTGGTAGAGGTTCGCCAGCCGATCTGGTTTGGCGCTCGACAGCGCTGCGCCGACGTCGCCGAGCGAATCAATCATGGCGTAGATCTCAGCATCGGTGAGCGTGTTAGGTGCTGGCCTGTTCTCCAACTCGGCGCGAGCTGCGGCGCGTTCGGCTTGGGCCTCGTTGATCGCCTCTGTCAGCGCCTCGGGATCAACGCCAGCGCCGATCGCTGCTTGGAAGCGGCGCAGTCGCGCTTCGGCTTCAGTGAGCCGCTTCTTGGCTGTCTCCAGCGTGGCCGATGTGGCACTGGGCGTGTTCTGAGACGCGAGCAGAGCCGCGACGGTCTGATCGACGTTCTCAGGGGCGAACAGACCACCGAGCCACCCGTTGATCGCGTCCCTGATCAGATCCTCGCGGAGATACACGGCGGGCGGGTGCTCAGCCAGAGCTGGCGAGCCAGGGGCAAGGGTGCGGGCCGGGCAACGGTAGTACATACCGTGCGCGCGGGGACTTCCCTCCATCTTTCGCGTGCACACCCCGCACCGGATCCGACCACGAAACAGGTACGTCCGCTTCGTAGGACGGCCACTGCGCTCAGCCTTGCGAGCGGTCCGCAGCCCGCCCGCACCCTTGGATCGACGGAGAAGCTGCGCTTGGGTGAAATCCTCCACACTCACGATCTCCGGGTGAGCGGGCCGCCGCGAACGCACCACCCGATCAGCACCAGCACGCCGAAACCGGATCACGTGCCCCGCCGCAACATCGTCCGGGTCCAACAGGGTTTCCTGCCGAGCCCAACGCCCGAAGAACGCATACCCGGTATAGCGAGGGTTATCGAGGATCGATCGGACGGTGCTGCCCTGCCAGCCATCGGCCAACCGATGCCGATTCTGATCCGGCCGCCGGGCCGACGGGCACGGGATGCCGTCCCGGTTCAGGTCGTTGGCAATCGCCCGGTCTCCCCTTCCACTCAGGTACTCGGCGAAGATCCGCCGCACCACATCTGCCGACGCCTCATCGATCGCCAGCACCCGCAGCCGGTAGCCCTCAGCGGCCTTGCGCGGGTTGGGGTGCGGTCCGCCATTGACGGTGACGTAGCCGTACGGTGCTCGGCCGCCTTGATGGCGGCCCTCGTTGAGCACCTGCGCGTCCATCGCCGCTCGCACCCGCGCCTGAACATGCTGGCGCTCGGACTCACTCATGCCGCCCAGCACGTTCATCAGCATCTTGTGCGAGGGGTTACGGGCGTCGTACTTGCCGCCGAGCTCGGGCACCCACAGATCGACGCCGTAAGCGGCGAACTTCGGCGCGATCAGCGAGAACTGGTTCCCGAACCAGCACCGGGTGCCCTCACCCACGACCACGGCAGACCAGCCCCGGTTCGGGTCCTTCAACGCCGCCAGCAACCGGGCAGCTTCCTGACGCCGCTCCCACGGCACCGACCGGGACTGCCCCACATCGAAGTACTCGGCAACGATCTGCCCGCCTAGCGGCTCGACGAACTTGGTAGCGTTCCCGAACTGCCATCCGTGCGACGTTTCCGGGTCCTGATTGTCCTCAGTGGAGCACCGGCCGTAGAAGCCGATCGGCCCGATCCCGACGTCGGTGGTGGCGACCACCTCGATGCCGAGCAGGTCATCCAGCGTCGCCCACGGGTCTCCGCTGATTTCAACAGTCATACGATCCCTTTCTCTGAGGCTTGTCGGGGACCTCGATCTCGGTCAGCTCAACCAGTATGCCAAGCAGTATGCGACTAACCTGGGTTGTCAGTACAGGTAGTTCGGTCGGTAGGCGCACCGTGACCCGTTCCTCGTCGCGGTCATCGGCGGTCATGACTGGTCAGCTTCCGATTCGTCAGTTGAGCTGATTTCATCAGACACGCGGTCAATCGCTGCCCGGATGTCAGCGGTGAAGTAGCCACGCACTCGGCGAACCTCGCCGTCTTCGTCCGGAACTCGATGCCGGGTCGGTCGGCACTCCAGCTGACCCATCTGCCGCGCGAACACGCTCGGGTCGACGTCCAACGCTTCAGTCAGCTCAGCTGTGGGCACGAATTCGCGTTGGTCCAGGTCGTCACAGAGGTATTCGACGACCGACGCGAGTGGTTCTGGCAAGTCGACCTGTGTGCTGTCCTCGATGCGGGTGCCGCTGCCGAGTGCCTTCACGACGGCCGTTTGGTCGATCGCTCGTGGGCTGTCGTCGCCCGCTGCGTGTCCGGTCAGTGTTCCGGCTGCTTCCCGGAGCGAGCGTCCTCGTTCGCAGATGGCTCGCCATTCGGCGTTGTGCATATAGAAGGTCCGCACGGTCACCGCAAGCGTGTCCGCCCCGGCGTCGGTGTCGCCGTCAGGTCGCAGGATGCCGACGCCTTTGTGGGTGGGCAGCAGTGTGGAGGCGTCGAATCCTCGTGTGTTCATTTGCTCGCCGAGCACGATGTTGGAGTCCCGCCAGTCCATGACCCGCAGGGCGAAGCGTGACCCGAGCACGGCCCGCAGCCGCGAGGGGATCGTGTTGGAGTCCGGCCGCTGCGTGGCAAGGATGACCACGATCCCGACGGCTGGCCCCTTGCGGGCGAGGTAGGTCAACAGGTCCGCGATGTACGCGCCGAGCGTGGTTTTCTTCCCTTCGATCTCCACTCGCGTCGGATTCTCTAAGTAGACCTGCACCTCGTCGATGATCACGGCCGTGATCGGCATGCCCAGGTCACGGTCACGGGAGATTTCCGGCGTGATCTTCGACTCCGGACAGATCTCGTCATCCAGTGTGGACATCCGAGAGAACCGCGCTTGCACCTCGGCGACCAACTCGACCAGGTAGTCCCGGACGACTTCGGTGTATTCCTGTTCGTCGCCGCAGACGTAACGGTGCGCCACGGCTTCGGCGGCTTGCCAGTCCTTTCCGCCCTTGCCATCGAAGACGTACAGCTGCGTGTACGGGTCGAGGATCAGCCCGGCCGCTGGGAGCCGGGTGGCGCACGTCTTGCCTTGCCGTGGAATCGCACCGACCACCAGCGATGTCCACACCACGGGTAGGTCGATCCGCCGGTTGCGCGCGTCGCGTCCGAACGGGATCGCCCGCCAGGCGTCCCAGAACTCCACGTCCAGCAACGGAAACCGCAACGGCGGCCCCGAGTACGGGTCCTCATCGGCAACCCACAAGAACACCCGCCCGGCGTGACCTCCCCGCCCCCGCACCCGCTCGACGATCAGCTGCAACTCATCGACCGCCAGCGCCGAGGCCAGCGCCTCACGGTGCTTGATGACGTCGGCCGCCTTGCGGGTAGCAGGCAGGTCGACGGTCACGGCCCAACCCGCGCCGTCGTGCGCGGCACGCTCCACCAGCCGCAGCGATTCGTCCTTGCCGATCAGCTTCGCATCCCGGAAGGCATCGACCAGGACTTGCGGGTCCATGGTCCAGGCCAGTGTCCGCGGACCGGCCAGCACCGGTTTGCGCCCCGGCGCACCATCCTTGCGGCGTCCGAACACGGCCAGCGTTGCCGAGCCGAGTCCGGCGGCGATCCACAACGCTTGTCCGCCGTACACGACGTAGGCCACGGTGACCGCTGCGGCAACGGACAGCGCCGCAACACCGGTCACCTTCCACCGGAACAGGGTCAGTGCACGGATCTCGGTGAACTTGTCCGCCAACTTTTCGGACTGCTCGGCGGCATCGCGATAGTCGTGAACGCGCACCCACCGACGCCAGCCACGCACAGCCGCCGCTACTCCCCTGCCGACTGCTGCCAGGAACCGCCACGGCAACCGCAGAACGAGCGTCAAGGCATCCACGGCCGCGTGCTTCGCAGCCTGCCGCGACTTCAACGCAGCGGGCACACGCGGTGAACGCTGCCACCAGTTCATGAACCTGCGCCGAAGCTTCGCGCGCGGCTCGGTTAGCAGGTCATCGTCAATCAGCTCGGCGTCGAAGATGTGCCGCTCGACGTCGCTGGACTGCGCTGGAGTCGGAAGCGCCTCACCGTTCATGGCTGCGTCACCTCCGCAGACAGAGCGGAAGCCAGCCGAGACGACAAGCCACGCGAGCAGCCCGTGACCTCCCGAATCCACGCCGGAGTAACAGTCGCGTCCGGGCTCCACGCCTCCCGCGCCCGATTCAGGTACTCATCGAAGGACGTCCGGCGCTTCGTGTCTCGTGTCCGGTCACCAGCCGGATCAGGTGTCCGCTCGGTGTCCGCCTCTGGACTGGTGACCGGACAAGTGACAGCCGCGTTCGTGATCGCTGTCCGGACCGCCGCACTGAGCTTGTCCCGAAGATCGGTCACAGCCTCGGCGGCAACGAACACGACCAGCGGCGGCACAGAATGCAGCACCACCAGATCCGCAGATCTGTCCGCGTACGCCTCCCAGGTGTTCATCACGTACGTGGCAGCGAGCGTGAACCACTTCGCTGCGCGCACCCATCCGCCGGTGCGGATGCCATAGCGGGCGGTGACCTGCTCGGCCCGCAGGATCGCCAGCAACACCAGCGACACCATCGGGTCGAGCAGCCATGCCGCCAGCCACGGCAGCGACCACGCAGCAGCACCGTTCGCGGCGAACTGCTGAACGTTGGTCATCGTGAACGCCAACCCGAGCAGAATCCCGGTCCAGCACAACCGGTCCACCTGTCTGCGCACCTGCTCGACCGCTTCGGCCTCGGGGAGGGCGGGCGGCAAATGCCGCCTGCCGTCGGCGACGCGCTCATCGCCGCCGCCCTTTCCGCTGCTGCGGCACGTCCATCGTGGTCACGGTCAGTGCCTTGGTCAGCGTGTACGAGGCGAACAACGCAGGTACGCCCAGAACCGCGAGCAACAGTGTCGTGTTGCCGGGATGCGTGATCACGATCCACTGCACTCCCACGATCGCGCCCGCCGTGGTCACGACACGACCAGCCAGCGACACCAGTCGAACACTCGCCCGCGCGGCTTCGGTCGCGCGCCGCGTGGCGCGCGCACTCGCCCGCCACACCATGACCAGCGCGAGCAGGCCACCGAGCACGGCCAGGACTTCGATGGGGGTCAGTTGCAGCATCATCGCGCACCGCCCCCTTCCGCACGCTCCCCGCGCTGAAGCCAGTGCGGGTACACCGCGCGCCGATCGTCCTCGCAGAGAGCACCCCAAACACCAACCGTGCTCTCCCCCGCGACGCGAAGGTCCAGTTCGAGGCATTCATCCTGAACCGTGCAGCCCGCACACAGCCGCGCCGCCAGCTCGCGATCAGTCATCGGCTGGTCAGCCCAAGCGGGTTCGTCCTCCGGCATCCCCGCCATGCAGAGGCCATTACGCAGCACCGCGTCGGCAAGCACCGCATTCGGCACCCATCGGACGCGATCCAGCCGCCAAGCGATACCTATCAAGCAGAGGTCGTTGTACGAGGTCATCACTGGCGACCCCCGTCTTGAGTCGCACCGTAGGTCGGCTCGCTCAGCAGGCAAACCACTTCACTAGTGGGGATCACCAGGCGGCCGTTCCGCTGCACGGTGCGCAGCGTGCCGAGGCGGATCGCACGGGAGATCGTCGACCGATCGACATTGAGAATCCAGGCGGCTTTGCGGACGGTGAAGTACGCCGGTCGTCCGGCGTTGGACATATCGGTACCCATTACGGAAAGCCCTTCGAGAAAGATCTGATAGCTGATTTCAGCATTATTCTGATGATTTCAGCGCATATAAGGCGCGAAAAGTCCGCACCGCGCGATTAGTGCGCGGTCATGTCACGGAATGCGGCACGTAACGGCTAACCTCTGCGCTGAGGCGGAGCGCGGAGGAATACGTGTCGGAAGATTGGGCGGCAGTCGCCAGAGCGATTAACGAGCGCGTGAACGAGCTCGGCTGGCGACAACGCGAGCTCGCCGAACGCTCGAACGTCTCGCAGGCAATCGTCCGCGAGATCCAGCACCACGTTGTGGAGCGCCGCCGCAGCGCCCGAACGCTGGAGTCGCTGTCGGTGACGCTCGGCTGGCACCCGCAGCACCTGATTTCCTTGCTGCATGGGCGAAAGCCACCTGCGCCCGACGAACCGATCACGGTCGGCCCTGACACGATCTGGTCCCGTTTGGACACGCTCGAACAGCGCATGGTCGAGATCACCGAACGGCTCGACGACCTGAAAAGCGATCTCACGACGGTTATCGAGCATGTCCGCAAGAACCGCTAGCGCCGGGTGGTTTCGCTTGCTGGATCGGGCGTTTTCCATGCCTTCAATTCCAATGCGAATCCAGCAGGAAACCCATGCATCACCGACGCACATCCAGTGCACGAGCAGTGCAGAACCAGTGCACAAAGCAGCTACAGGGGGCGCGCCGCAATGGATTTGGTGACCGGTTGGACAGGCCGGGCCGCGTGCGCGCTACAAGCGGCATTGCGAATGAGCAACGAGGCATTCGCGGAGCATCTAGGAATTGCCGTCCGAACAGTCAGCGGTTGGCATCAGAAGCCCACTTTGGTACAGAAATCCGAGATGCAACAGCTGCTTGACACGGCATTTGAGCAGGCATCGCCGTCCGTCAAGGCACGGTTCGCCCAACTGGTCAACGGCGCTGCCGAAGCTGACCCCACCGGTTCTCCCGTCGACGACCAGGCAGCGGCCGACGCCGAACTACGGCTGGGCACCGATCCCAACATCGGCGCGGCGCTTGAGTGGCTGGACGAACACGCGGGCTGGGAGCCGGGGACGAGTCGACGAGAAGTAGCGTCGCGGCTGGCTCGGCTGGACGTGAGCGAGCTGCAGCGACGGGCAAGCCGTCGGGGTCGCGTGGATCAACGCACTGTCGCGCAAGTCCTTGGGAGGTACTACGGCGAGCAGGCTGGAAGTCACGGCAGATACGCTGCCAGCTACGGCGGCGAGACCGAAGCCGAGACAAGCATCTTGACCAGCGCTGACTGGCTGGATCTTGAATGCCCGCTGATCGCCTCGCATGACCGGCTCGCAGTCACCAACGCCCACGATGCCGATGTGCCATTGGACAACGACGGTGCCGGACGCGCAGCGCAGCGGTTAGCCGAAACGTTGGCTATGGGTACGAGGCTTGTCGACATGCCGCTCTACCGGCTGCTCGGAGTGGACGTTTCCCCAGGCTCGATCAGCGGGTCGGTCGGCGTCACCAGGTTCGTCGAATACGCCGTGACCATGGACCTACTCGAAGGCGAACTGATCGACGCAATAGCAGCCGACGCGCAATCGGCCCATGAGGCGCTGCCGCTGCGCGACAAGTACTTGCCGGATATCGCGTCCGTGGTCGACGTATTCGGCCGACTGTGCGCGGGCGGCCCGTTGGCGTTGTGTGCGGTCGCTCGCCCCGCGAGCCCGTTTCGAGGTGAGGCGGACTACGTTCTCCTGGTGCAAGAACGCTCGGGCCATGTCCTCAACGCGGCGCGTCGGCTCGCGGTGATCCCCAAGGGCTTCCACCAGCCGATGACGGATCTGCGTGTCGACGCGCAGATCGGCGCGACCCTGCGGCGCGAGATGGAAGAGGAACTGTTCGGGCGCGACGACATCGACAACACCTTCGGCGATCAACGAACCGCCGACCCGATGCACCCGAGCCGACTGTCCGAGCCGATGCGGTGGCTTTTTGAAGACCCAACTCGTCTGCGCATGGAATGCACCGGATTCGGCCTAAACCTGCTCAGCGGGAACTTTGAATTCGCCAGCCTGATCGTCATCGAAGATGAAGAATTCTGGGCACGCTACGGTGGCCAAGTCGAAGCCAACTGGGAATCGGTAGGACTCCGCCAATACTCCAGCCTGGACAGGGACCTGCTCGGCGAACTAATCCATGATGTAGCGTGGAGCAATGAAGGACTGTTCGCACTGCTTCAGGGCCTTCGACGACTCGGCCAAATCGGCGGCGAGCGAGTGAGCTTGCCGCCGATCGAATGGGAGGTACGGTAGTGAGCCGCAATTGGCACCACGGAAACGCAGCCGAAGACGGCAGCGAAACCCGCGGCTGGGTGCTGGGCCACTTCATCGACCCATCCGAAGGCGTCCGATCAACAAAGGACGTCGAAGTGAAATGGGGCGTCCACCCGGCTGGCGAGAAACGCCCCGGCGGGTGGACGACCGACGACCAGCGAACCACCATGCTTCTGCTGGTACAGGGACACTTCCGTCTGCACCTCACCGAAGGCACGGCCGATTTGGCCAAGCAGGGCGACTACGCGGTCTGGGGACCGGGGATCGATCACTCCTGGGAAGCGATCACAGATTCGGTCGTCGTCACCGTCCGCTGGCCGTCGGCGTCCAACTAGCTCCACTCCACGGCGGGCAGGTTCACTCGGTGGCCGCCAACCTCACACAGTCGGCGAATCCCTTGCGTCAGCGCGAAAAGCCCTTCGTCGCTCCAGGATTCATCGGCCATCAGCTCGGCGACCAAATGATCGTCCAAACTGGAGTACAGACGCAGTCCTGACGCCTCCCAGTTCGCTTCGACCTGCCCACCGTAGCGTGCCCAAAACTCATCGTCCTCGATGACGACCAGGCATGCGAACTCGAAGTTGCCGCTAACAAGGTTCAAACCGAATCCCGTACATTCCACTCGCATACGGGCGGAATCCTCCCTGAGCCATTGCATCGGCTCGGACAAACGACCGGGATGCAAGGGCGCAGCCACACGGGGTGCGCCAGCTGTGCTGTCGACTTCGCCTCGGCCGAACAACTCCTCTTCAATCTCTCGCAGCAATGTGCTTCCCAGCTGCGCATCGCCACGAAGATCTGTCATAGGTTGGTGGAAGCCTTTCGGGATTACGGCCAGCCTACGAGCGGCGTTGAGAACGTTCTCCGAACGTTGCTGGATTAGGAGCGCATAGTCCGGTTTGCCACGATACGGATCGGCTGGCCGAGCAATGGCGCACAACGCGAGCACACCGCCAGCACACAATCGCCCGGAGATATCGAGAACAGATGAAACATCCGGAAGGTACTTCTCACGCAGCGGCAAGCCGTAGAGCTGATTGTTGGGCGCGCCGCTAACTGCGTCGACCAATTCCTTTTCGAGGAGATCCATGGTCACGGCGTACTCGACGAACGGCGCGACACCGACAGCACCCGCAATCGCGCCTTCTCGGATGTCAATGCTCAGCAACCGATAGAGCGGCACGTTCGCGACTCGAACACCCAACGCAGCGGCTTCGGCGAGCCGATGCACTGCATGCCCAACCCCGATGTTGCCAGCTGCAACGCGGCTGCCCGAGTCGGTAGTCAAGGTCAGTCGATCGTTGCCCTTGCCGAGCGGACAGGCGAGATCCAACCAGCTCGGCCGCGTGAGCACGCTCGTCTGAATCTCTCGATGTCCACAGTGCACACTGTAGGTGTCATACCCCGACGTGCCGTCCCCGTAGTACATCGATAGGGCACCCGCTATCTGGCTTCGGCGCACCATGCCGCGTCGGACATGCTGGTCGCGCAGTTCGTCCGTGTTCAGCTTGCTGAGCTGCGACATCACCTTTCGTCGGCTCGTATCGGGTACCCAACCGGCGTGTTCATCGAGCCAGCCGTAGGACTTGGCGAGGCCAAGGTCAGCATCGGCTGAATAAGTCGTGTCGCGCTGCTCCGTGGAAGGCCCCGGAGTCGCCAGCAACTGGTCGATGCTGACGTCAAAGATGTTTTCCAGCAGACGAGCCGTAGCTGGTCGAACCCGACCGAGGGGCCTACCGTTCGGTCCAGTGCCGGATGCCAGCCGTTGAAGGTGTCGGACGCTGAGCGTTCCTGCCTCCTTGTGTTCGCGAGCGTACGTCTCGGCATACTCGGCAAACTCTTCGAGCGTCTGCCGTCGCTCCGTGATCTTCTGCTCAAGCACCGTGCGAAATCCACGCACTGTCGGTTCCTCCCGCCCGCCCGCTACGGGTGTCGCTTCATGTCGTCAGCGTGTCGTGTCCAAGTCGTTCCGCTGACAACGCGCTGATGAAAGCATGATTTCAGTCTGACACGGACCGCCCGCACGCGGTCACGAAAAGCGTCCGGCGTCGTCGCCTCGCCGCCCCCTCAATAGCGACGACGCCGGACATCTGGTCACGGCCAGGGTCGATGCGTTGTCCCCCGACACCCGACCCTGGCCGTGGCCCTTCGGGGAGGAACGAATGGACGCGTCGACGCCGTGCCGTCGCCCATGCTCCGGACTGGACAACTCTGGCTGCGTACTGGCGATCGTGCGACCAAGCACGCTGATCACGTCGTACGTGAACGACAGCAACATGATCTCGATCTCGGTACCCGGCAAGCCGTGCGACGTGCTTCTGGTCCTCGATGCAGAGGGAACGGAAGAGTTCGTCGCGCAGTTGCAGCTGCGGTTGTCCGAGCTACAACGCCGCCGAAGCCGAACCTCGGCTGCTGAGCCGATACGCGCATCGGGACGGTGGTGACCATCCACCCGTTTCATTGGGTGCCAGCCCAGGACCAGCGGCACGCAAGCCTCGACAGGAGACCGGGCGGCGGCTACCCAACCGGCATGTCGGTGCGAACGCTCTGCGATCAGCAGCTCACAGCCGAGAACACGGAACTGGCCTGGCTTTGGCTGACCTGCCCCGACTGCAACATCGAAGCGCACCGCCTAGCCAACGTCCCCTTCCCCTTGATCAACGACCAGGCTTCTGAGCGCCGAAGCTCAGGGCAGCCCACCCGCAAGCGGTTCAAGATTTCGTGACACATTCCGTGACTTCCGTTAGCCTCACGATCGCCTGTCACGAAACGTGTCACGATATGAGGTCTCATGCCTGCCGTGCTGTGCTTGGGATGCGGTGAGCCCCTAACGCCAGGATCAAACCTCGGGCGGCGAACGCGGTACCACGGCGCAGCCTGTCGGCAACGCGCCCGCCGGGCACGCCTGCGCACTGATAGCGAGCGCGGCTGGGCAGCACTGGAACGAGCCGATGCGGCGATCGTTGCGACACGCCGAGCAATAGGCACTGGCGCAGATGCCCAAGCCGCAATCGCTGATCTGCTGGCTGCCGCAACCGACCTCGCCGAGTTGCATGGCGCCCCTCAACCTGTTCGGGCGCCTGCCCCAGCTCTCGATGCCTTCAAGGCGCCCGTCGCGGAAAGTGTCACGGAACTCAATTCGTGCGACAGCCAAGGCGCTTCTGCCGAGGGAGAGCCGGAAGAATCAACAACGGAAGCCACCGACACACCGCAGGCGTGGCAGCTTCCGACGCCAATCGGCTCCACCGAGAAGGTGGACTTGGACACGGTTCGAGTGGAACGCTCATCGTATTATGAACAGACAGGCAGGTGGATCGTCATATGTGGCGCAGGAAAGAATGAGCGGCTGATCGGATTCTTGGACCCCCACGGCACCAAGGCCAAGAAGTGGAGCGCACTTGCGCCGACACTGACTCGGATCTTCGGCGGCCCTTTCCGAACAAGACAAGAAGCCCTGCTGCGCCTCCTGGACTCGCACATACACGCACGTTGATTCATTCGTCACGCTGTCGCAGCGCGCTCAAACTGCGTAGTCCGACGCGCGGTCTGCTGACGGGACGGCTGTACGTGTCCCATTGCCGGTGTGCCTTCTGGCGTGCCGGAGGGTGGTTCGGGACAGCCTGGGACGCGTAACGGCGGTTGTTGTCCCATGCACGGTGCGTGGCCTGATTTCGCAGGTCATTAGACACTTTCAACCTGTCCACTGAAGGCGTCCCAGCCTGTACTCGGGCGGGCCAAGTGGGACGACCTGCGTTCCCTGCCGAACTAACCAACCCGCGCTTTGCAGGGACTAAGCTAATGACTGCTGTACGAGCCGCCGCAAGTCGACGTCCGTGGTCAAAACACGCCTTACTCAGTGCATTCCATGTTGCACGTTTCGATCTCCAGCACTTCAGGCGCGCCGGACTCAACTACCAATCTCGCTATGTACGTACCACTCTGCGACACAGACCTATCACCAAGAATGTCAGTGTACTGCGCCGTAGCGGCGTAGCTTCCGACTACAGAAATCAGTCCTGTGACGGGATCAAAATCCTTCCTTATGTTGATCGCCGGGTCTCCAGCAAACGACCAACGAACAAGGGTGTTGTCCGCAGCCCCGATCACTTCTGCATCAGGACAATCTGCTGGCATGGTTGGCTGAGTACTTGCAGCACAACGCCCGAAGGCTCCACGGAGGACAGCAGCCAACTGTTCCTGGGCAATCACAGGATCTCGCTTCACGATCGACTGAGTTTGCGATGGATCGACTGTCTCCAAGCTCGTGATCGCCGCGCCTGTCGACGACACCTTGGCAAGGTACGGAACGATCTTGGTGGCAAAATTCGGATATGTCGGCGGGTACTCGTAGCTGACAGTCATCACTGCGTTGCCATAGACAAAAAAGACTCCGTCCTGATAAGCGATGCGGGCCCCGTCCATTGGGTCGCCGCGCAGGCTCCAGCTCACATTTTCCCCAGTTCCAGCTTGGTTTTCCGACTGCGGGCAGTTAACGGGAGCAAGCACCACGGCGTACGAACACGACTGAAGACCCTCAAAGACCGTCGAGATCAGCATGTCGCGCCGCACTCCCTCCGGCCATGGATCACTCTCCTCCGGAATCGCACTGTTCTCGCCGCACTGAGAGAGCACGGTGCCGATCAACGCCAGCACAGCCAACAGAGCCCAGAAGCACCCACCGCCCTTCCGCTGTTCCGGCACCGCTTGCTCATGATCTTGCTCGGAACTTTCGGCGGATACTGGAGCAGTGACGTTGACGGTATCTGCACTGCCAACCTGTACCACGGGACCATTGGCCGCGCCGCTAAGATCATTTCGGACCCCGCCCGAACCGCTTCCATCGCCATCGGCGTTGGGAACCTGCACCTTGTCTCCCGAATCAAACAGCAAGCGAGTGTCAGGGAGCTAGATCATCCGCCAAGCTTAGCGAACAGCAGGCCACCACAACCCAAACGGGGCCATGATCCCGGCTCCGGGCATCGTACTGTAGTCGCCCCTGACTCAGATACAGCGCGCAGACCAGGTGGGGGTTCAAGTCGTGAGTCAGCTGACCCGTAGACCTAATATCGGGGCAGCACTAGGCGGCGATGAGCGCTCGCTGCTCGCACGACCAATGGGTCGAGCCGCCAAACCGTGCCGTCTCGGGTGGCTGCGGAGCGAGTGAGCAGGTTCTTCAGGATGGTGCCGACGTCGAGGGCGGCGAGACTGGGCAGGTTCGCGAGATACCTGGCCGGGAACACGAACCTCGCGGACCGGTCGGCAAGGCGGAGCAGTGCCAGTTCGTCTTCGCTCATCCGGTCAATAAGTTTGCGCACAGGTGCGATAGCGGGGCCAGTGACCTGTTCAAACGTCTCGGCTTCCGAGGCGAGGGAGAGGTAAGATGACAGACCGTGGCGATCTTGTAGGTACTTGCCCAGAGCGACAAGGGCGGCTGGGTTGCCGCCGAGTGAGAGCAGGATCCTGTCACGCGCGTCGCGGTCCACGCGACTGTCAGGTAGTCGGTAGGCATCGAGCAAGTCGGCCGCGTCGGTCATGGGCAAACCGTCTAGCCGTACGACCGGGAGAAGATCGCGGAAGATGTCTTCGTCGGTGATGAGTACGGTCCGCGTTCCGTTCTCAGTGGGGTGTGGAAGAAGGTCCAGAACAGAGGTCCCCAGGTCTGCGGGCACGTCGTCAACCACCCATAAGCAGTTTGGCACGTGGTGGCGGAGATCCCGGACATACTGATCCCGTAGTACGTCTTCCATGCTCACCCAGTGGATGCCTCCGGGGAAGGCGGCGGCGAAACGCCAGAAGTAGGTGGCAACCAGGGCGGTCTTGCCTACACCAGGCAGCCCGCAGACCGAGACTACCGAGACTGCGGCCGGATCGTCGATCAGCGAGTAGTTCGCCGCGTGCAACGCCGAGTGCAGATCCCAGAGCTCGCGATACCGCCCGACGAAGTTCTTCACAAGTGCCGTCCGGCGAGTGGGCCAGCCGGGGCGTTTAACGGGCAAGATCTCGCCGATCGTCCCCTCGACTGCAACCGCACGTTTCATGATCTGGCGGGCAATTTCGGAGGGTCCGATCTCAGCTCTTACGAACCTTGCGTCCGCCAGCTCAACCGGCCGCAGGTGTTCCGTGCCCGGCTCCGGGTTGATCACCATAATTCGCCCGCAGGGATCGCCCTCCCGTTGTCCGGCGAGGAAGACCTCCATCAACTCCTGTTGGCAGGCGCGGCGGCGCGAGTACGCGGCAGAGTAGTAGGCGACTAATGTCTTCGCGGTCCGCAGCGACTCCTGGACACCGTCGGTGATCCCGGTGAACGCCTCGATTTCGTCCTCGTCAAGGAATACCCGCAGGCCGAGCGCACGCAGCTCGCCTGCAAGTTCACGGGCGGCCACTCGGTCCGTACCTGAGAATGACAGGAAGATGTCATAGCTCTGTACCGGCAAGCTTGTGCGTCCTCTCCATCGACTCGTCCAGTCGCTCCCCCGACCGCTCGTCGTCCAGTAATCTTCGCAACTGGGACTTCAACATCTGTACCAGCCGCCACGGCGGACCGACCCGTTACATCGTTCCCATCCGGGTTCGTAACGGTTCACAGGGCGACACTGACCTCAGAGTGGCGACTGGCGGGGACGAATATGAGGCAGAGGGGACAGCGGTGGGCGATTGGGCATCCTTCGGCAGCAGGGTGCGGGCGCTGCGCTTGGAAGCCGGTCTGTCCACCAAAGGCCTCGGCGACCTCATTCACTACAGCAAAGCCCAGGTCAGCCGGGTGGAACAGGGGCGCTCGGCGCCGAGCACGACGTTCGCGGCTGCCTGTGACCGGGTATTCGACACCAGCGATGAGTTGGCCCGCGCGGCGGCCGAACTTGCTGTCGGGGACCGGAGAGCGGCCGCCGAGCCCACCTTCGACCTGCCCGCAGGCCCGCGCAAACTTATAGGGCGGGAGGCCGAGGTCGAAGCGCTTGAGGATTGCCTGCGGGCAACCGACGACAGGCGCATGTCGCGGGTATGCGTCCTGTCCGGCATGCCAGGGATGGGGAAGACGGCGGTCGCACTGTGGGTCGCGGAGCTGCTGCGCAGCGACTACCCCGACGGCCGCCTGTACTTCGACATGCAGGGGTATCACCCGGACAATCATCCCGTCGGTGAGGACGAGGCACTCGATCGCGTCCTTCGGCGAATTGGTGTCGCGGGCGAGCTGGTTCCGCGGACCGTGGACGAGCGTGAGGCACTGCTTCGCCGGAAACTCTCCCACCGCCGAGTGCTCTTAATTCTCGACAACGTGGTGAGCGTCAACCAGGTGGCCCGTCTGATGCCCCCGATCGGCCCGGCTGCAGTGATCATCACGAGCAGGCAGCCGCTTTCCCCCCTGGACCCAGCCTTCGCTTGGCAGATGAAGGCCCTGGCGCCGGAGGACGCAGCCGAGTTATTCCTCTGGGTCGCACGGTTGCCAGCGGGGTCCGACGAACGCGGCGATCCAGCGACTGTCGCCGAGATTACAAAGCTCTGTTACGGCCTCCCACTGGCGCTGTGCATCGTGGCATCCCGGTTTCGCGACAATCCCGTGCGGCGCTTGGAGGACGTCGCAGCGCGGCTGGCCGACCAGACCGCCAGACTGCGCGAGCTCGACGACGGCGTTCGAAGCATAAGCGCCGTGTTCGCGGCATCTTGCGCCACATTGTCCGAGTCACAGCAGGCCCTACTCGTCCTCATCGCCCTGCACCCCGGCCCCCGCGTGGACGCGAATGCGGCGGCCGCTCTGGCCGGAATCGATCCTGCGGATGCGGGATACCTGCTTGACGAGTTGATCAGGTCCGGGATGCTGGAGCGGCATTCGCACAACGCCTACCGGATGCACGACCTTCTGCGTGATCATCTGCGCGGGGTCGCGGCCGAGATCCTGTCCGGACCAGAGGTAACAGCAGCCCGACGCAGACTCTACGACTACTGCCTGCACTCGGTGGCGACGGCGGACATGCGGATCGACGAGCACCGGTACCGAGTCCCGTTGGACTCGCCTTCACCTGCAGTTGCCGCCACTGTCCCGGAATTCCCGGACGTTCGGTCCGCCAAGGACTGGATGGATCGGGAAGCCGAGAACTTCCTGTCCGTGATTCGGGAGATGGTCGAGCACGACGAGAACATCGTGTGCTGGAAGTTCGCCTACTACCTGCGGGGCTATTTCTACGCCACCAAAAAATGGGAACTCATGATCGCCTGCTATGACCGGGCGCTCGATTCGACGACAAAATCCGGGGACCGCCGGGCGGTGGCGATCGTGCTGAACAACCTGGGTATGGCCCACAGTGAGCTCGGCCGCGGAAAGGCGGCGATGGACCTCTACGCGCAGGCACGGATCGACTTTGTCGCTGCGGGAGATCCCTACGGGGAGATGAACGTGGTGGCGAATCACGCCTGGCTTGCCCACGAGCGCGGAGATCACAAGTTGGCCCTCGACCTGGCGAATACGGCGCGGGACTTCTATCGAGTCCGAGAACAGCATTCCAACGCCGCCATTGCCCTGGACTGCATCGCTCGCTGTGAGTTGCGGCTCGGCCTGTTAGCCGACGCAGAGACGCACTTTCGCCAGGCGCTCAGTGACTTCGTCGGACTTAGTATGCGTGATGGGGACACCGCCCAGTTGCTCTCCCACCTCGGCGAGACCGAAGTACGGCTGGGAAAACCAGAGCAGGCCGCCGAGCACTACCACCAAGCGATCCTGCGCGCCCGGTTGGGAGGCGCCCCGAGAGAAGAGGCGGTGGCCTTCGAGGGCCTCAGCCACGCGGCCGCTAAACAAGGGCGGTCCGTGGACGCCGACGCACACCGCGCCGCCGCCGTTGCACTCTACGAAGACGTGGGAGCGACCGAGGACGCACAGCGGCTGCGCGCTGAACCGCTCGCCTTGGGAACGAGAGATCGCCTGGAACCGAATTCGGAGAGGTCCCGTGTGACGGGCGCACAGCATCCGCTGCGGATACTCGCGGTCAACACAGAGTGGTCGTCGAGACATGGCGGCCTGAGCACGCTCAACCGGAAACTCTGCAAGGCCCTGGCGACATTGGGGGCCCAGGTCTTCTGTTCGACTCCGCAGGCATCCGAGGAGGAACGGCACGACGCCGAGCGCGCCGGTGTCCACCTGGTTCACCCGCCGCCTTCCCTGGGGCGTCCAGAAGCCGCCTTGTCACGGCCGCCGAAACTGCCTGACGACGTAGTCCCGGACGTCGTGATCGGTCATGGGCGCAAGACCGGCGAGGCAGCGATGTGGCTCGTGGAGGATCACTTCCGGGAAGCGAAGCTGCTGCACTTCTTCCACGTGATCTCCGACCGGGTCGAGTTCGAGAAAGGCCAAGAGCCGCACGGGGACGCGATGGCGGTGGCCGAGCAGCGCAGCCAGGACGAACTCGTCGTCGCCGAACGAGCCGACCTGGCGATCGGTGTCGGCCCCGTGCTGCATCACTATCTGCGCGACCGGCTGCGCGGTTTCGAGTCTGCGGAACCACTGCGGTTCGACCCAGGGTTCGACGCGGTCGAGCCCGCTGCCGAACCCCCGCCACCCAGCGACACGCTGCGGGTGCTGATAGTCGGTCGCCTCAGTATTCGAGAGGCGAGGGTGAAGGGCCTTGACATCGCCGCACGGGCGCTGGGCCATGCCCTGCGACAACGAGGACCGAACGACCCAGAGGTGGAGTTCATCCTGCGCGGCGTCGAAGCCGGTGAGGGAACGGCCGTGGTGGAGATGGTTCGGAACTGGGCGGGCACCCCGTCCTTACGCGTCGTGCCCCGTCCCTACTCGTCTGACAAAGCGACACTCGGCCAGGATCTACACCAAGCAAACGTCGTAGTGATGCCGTCGCGGACGGAGGGATTCGGCCTCGTGGGCTTGGAGGCCATCACGATGGGCGTGCCGACACTGATAAGCAGACGCAGCGGCCTGGGGGCACTCCTTGATGAGGGGCGCTCCGCCCTGTCCGTGGACCTGTCCAATCGGGTGATCGCAGTAACGGATGACGAGCGAACCGACACGCTTCGTTGGGGAGACGCGATGTCAGCGTCGCTGAACAACCCCAAGCCCGCGTTTAAGGCAGCGATGGAACTGCGGGCTGAGATGGCGGAGAGGCGAACATGGGCGATGTCCGCAGCGACACTGCTGAAGTCGGTCCAGGCTCTGATCGATGATCAGGCGCGGTAGGTTGCCACGACCGAGCAGGAAATGGCAGTGAACAGCACATCACGCCAACTGGTTCTCGTGCTCATGGCTCTCTGCGGAGTGCCCTGGGATTGCTCGCCGAATTTGCCCAGGTGAGGCATGAAGAGCAACGGGTGCTTGGGCTCCGTTAACAGCAGCTGTCCCGAGCGAAGCGTGACGAGCGGTTTCGGGTGTGGACCTGGACAGATTTCAGGCAAACCCGCAGATGGATCGTCCTTTGTGGTACCGGTGAGACCGAGCGCCTGGTCGGATACGTGTGGTCAGACGGCACCAAGGGCAAGAAGTGGCACGCACTCGGACCAACGCTGACACGCGTCTCCGGTAGCGCCCCTTGCCGGACAAGAAACGAAGGCCTGCTTCATCCTTTGGAAGCGGGGCAAATGAACGCGATCTGACCGATCTATATCGTCTCGCCACAACACCTCCATCGCTTCCGTCATGCATTACCGCAGCACTGCCGGATCGACATGGGCGTAAGTGGACCTCCGTTGTCGTGCGCCACTACTTGCTGAAGATCTTCATCCTCGGTGAGAGGATGGAGGTCGTCCGGGAGCAGTTCGGAGCGCCAGAGCGGCTCCCGAATCCCCTTGATTGCCTCTGGGTTTTGCCGCAAGATATCAGCAATTCTTGGCCAACGGATACGAATAATCGTCCACAATGCAAGGGTATCGGCATTTACCACACCGCCCTCAAGCGTACGAACTGCTCGCAGAATACTGTAAGTATTCAAAAATAGCTTTGTACTACGAGGGTTTGGAGGAAGCAGCCGGGCAAACTTTCGCAAGGCGTGTTCGGTATGGATCTGGGTTTCTGGGGCGAACAAGGCATTCACAGCGTCCTCGGCGACCACTCCGCGGTCGTTTGGCGACAATCCGCTGATAGCTGCCAGCACTGCCTCATCATCCCCAATGGCCTGGTTGATCTCGTCCCTGGCGACTTCGATGTCGGACTCAGTCTCAGACTCGGCGACCCCCAGTAGAGAACCGAGAAACCTATTCTGGGATGTTGCGCCCAGTGCAGGCATCGGTACTGTAAGTTGGAAGAGCTTGTCCAGAAATTGGTAACCGAGTGAGCCTCCTGTTGGGGATAGATCAGACCCAAAAGTCTCGTAAGCGATCTCGTAGCTCTTGCGAAGCCATGATCCGTCGGCTGAGATGACGAAGTATGCGGCAGGCGTCTGCTGGTAGCAATTACCTTGCATGCGAGGCGCGTCGCGTACCAGTGTCTGGATTGAGTCGAGCAGTTCAACAACATACGGGTGCTTACAGCGGTCGATGTCGTCAATGAAGAACACAACAGGCTTGCGCGACT
Source organism: Saccharopolyspora antiqui (assembly GCF_052246905.1). Taxonomy (NCBI): domain Bacteria; kingdom Bacillati; phylum Actinomycetota; class Actinomycetes; order Pseudonocardiales; family Pseudonocardiaceae; genus Saccharopolyspora; species Saccharopolyspora antiqui. Next base: position 157,812 of record NZ_JBQQBO010000009.1, on the reverse strand, counting down.
GCCGTAGGCACCAGTCAAAGTGTGCTGAAACTTCCAGCATTGGATTAGGTTCGTATTGTTCAAATAGCTGGGCTCCACGAGCGGAATCCCAGAGCAGAAAACGACTTGCGACCTTTGCGCCAGCCCAAAGCACACTTAGAACCACACCAATTCCGGCAAGTATCTTGAGGATTTCGGCCCAGGGTTGAGCAGGGCGAGCGACTTGAAGAATACTGAAGCCAAGGCCACCAGCGAGAAGAACGAGGAGTACGAGTGCAAGCAGGTACGGGGCACCGGAGCGCCTTACCCTGGCCCACGTTTCTTTGATACGAAACCATCGGCGCGCCCACCAGCCACGGTCGCGAGCAATCTCGCTACGGGTTGCGGTCAGGAGCGCCCACCATGGCGGCGACATGCGAGACTGCTGCCAGGCGTCGAACCAGACGATCAAGAAATCACTATTTTGACGCGATTTTTCACTGCTGTGCGACCGATTCCGGCCCCGCGAATCGGCAGATTGAAGCCGCGTTGAGAGAAATCTCAAAAGCGTGCTCTTACCTGAACCCCATTCGCCGTCGAGATGAATAAGAAGCGAGGTATAGGGGTCGCGCCGTTGACTAGCTCTGATGTGACCAGCCAAAACCTTAGCCAGTGCCTCGCGCTTCAGCGCGTCTTTATTGGCTGGAGAATCGGTTGACCATCTAACTTCGGTGCCGATCGATTCCTCTACGTGATTCGCTGATTGCTCCCCCGCGCCGTCCGAAGTGCCGTTCGACGCCGTCGCCTGCACGGGCTCCGAGAGCCGTAACCACGCGACGGTGCTGGTTTCCTTGACCACCACGGAAATCTGCCGGAACACATCGGGCTCGGCCGCCTGGTCGTGCTCGATCACGTCCCGGAAGAAATCCTCCGACGCGATCAAGCCCAGCGTACTGTTCGTCTGCGCCTGCAAGGATTTCGCGTCCCGCGCGTCGAGAATGCGGGCCGCGAAATTGATCGCCGGGCTGACCTTTCCATTGGGACTTTGCCGGACATCACCAGCGTGCAACGCCACCCTGAGCTGCATGACCGCCGCGTCGGAATGCACCGCGTTGTGTCGGCGCAGCCCAGCGAGCAGCCGGTTCCACAACTGATCGGCCAGCCGAATCCTGGGGATGTTCGGGGGCACCAGGATTATCTTCCCGTCGCCGCGATCCTCCACCTCGCACGAGTGCCACCCGACGCCCGCCTCGTCGAAAGCCCGCTCCAACAACTCCTCAAGACCGCGATGCACGGCGAGCTGACCGAGGAACCTCCGGCTCGCATCGCTGAAACTCGCGACATCGACCAGCACGATGCTCCGAAACTCCGCCTCTGAGTACTGCGGCATGAGACCCCCTCCCAACCCGCGATACCCGTGCGCCGTCCCCGCCGCGACCCCGCCGGTGTCGTCGGAGGCCCAGAACGAGACATCGGCGCACCGGCTGTCACCCGACATCGCGGACGTACTGTACGCGACCGCGCACTGCCGGGTGCCCCGTTTGATCTTCGCCCTTCTAACTCGTCGCAACTCTTCCGCACACCTGGGGTGGAATAGTTATCACTGGTTGGCTCACTTCGATCGGGCGATTGCGACCCCAAGCCAACAGCACCGCTGTCACAGCGGCAGCCTTCACGCAGGCCAAAGCCACCCAGGCCGCGCCTTCGCTGAGTGCCACTTGTGCGCCACACGAGGCTATTCGGACACAGGTGGGACACGTAAGAGGACCCGTCCCAAGCGGGGGACTGTGCAGCGAACGGTGTTTCCGGCCCGACACGCCGGGCAGAGGTCCGGCGGGATGGGCACTGTGAGTGATGACATCGGACGCTTTGAGTTCACGCAAGAGTGAGAACGGGGCGGGGCGGCAGGTCTCGCCTGAGCAGGCCGCTGCGGCGGCGATGGTGGCCCAGGCCCGACAGCAGGGTCTGGAGTTGACCGGTCCTGATGGGCTGTTGAAGCTGTTCACCAAGAATGTGCTGGAAACGGCCTTGAACGAGGAGATGACCGGGCACCTCGGCCATGCCAAGAACCAGGCCGACCCTGAACGAGAGTCGTCGAACATTCGCAACGGAAACCGAACGAAAACACTGGGGCCAATGCTGACCCGGATCTACGGTGGGCGGTGCCGCACAAGGCAGGAAGCGCTACTCCGACTTCTAGACCCACACGTGCCCAAGCGCTGACCCAACTGACCAGCGGGGAGAGGTAGCCGCGTCCCAACGCCTGGCGTCATCTGCACGTTAATAAGCTGGTTGCGTAGACGTCAGGCATGGTAGAAACCACTTCATGCCACCTGTGCCAGACACTGAGTCTTTTGAAGCCGACAATGGTGCTCATGCCAGGCTTTGGGGCGATCTTCTTAACGGCATCTACGTTGCTTGGAAACTCGTTCAGCATGACCTGGGCCGTTACTCTATTGAGACATCGCCAGCGCGGCAGCACGATCACGAAATCTTCACAAAATACCCGCATTGGGGAAACCGTGAGGCCACGAATGTAGGAATCGACGCAGTGCAAGCTGTCGATGCAGCAGCGCAATACATTCGAGGCTTGAACGCGTTGATAGCCGATCAGGTTCTGGTTGTTGCCCATAGGCCTCTAGTCAGGGGCGTCGTTGAGCACGTCTCACACGCTGGGTGGCTTTTAGACCCAAGCGCGTCCACGGAAAGCCGTGTCGCTCGCTTTTGGATGGCACGGCTGTCTAGCCTACGCCGCTATAAACATATGACAAAGTCCCGAAATGCGTCTCGGCCGCAACAAAAATTGCTCGATGGTCCTATCGAAAGCACTGAGAAAGAGCTACTTCGGAGATTTCCCGGAGTTGACCTAAGCTGGAGCGATATGGAACGCCCTCCTCAGTGGGTCATTGTCGGCGAATCCTACCCTTCCCTGAGGAAGCAATGGAAATTGCTTGCTCGCTGGATTGGGATTGAGGGGAAAGTTGGTGGTATCTACGATATCCTGTCGTTTGTTTCGCATCCCAACCCTGCCGCCCTTTCCGAGATTGTGGACACTACGAAAGTAGGCGATCGGATCGAGTACGGTTACCGTATCAACTCTCAAGAATGGCGGAATGATCTTGCACTTGCCTGTTCTCTAGTGTACAGGATAGGCCAGGCTGTTTGCAGTTATTTTGGCTTGGATGATGGGCCGCTGGAGCAGTGGATGATGGAGTACGAGGATGCGTGCGGGCCGGGATCGGTTATCGCAGAAACCCCATAACTGAAGCTACTGCCCGAAGAGTCCATTGACGGCGTCCAGTTAGGATATCGAATGTTTGCCGCGCAACCCGGAATCGTTGCAATTTACGAGAACGCTTGCGACTCCGCAAGCAAGTTGACCTTCAAGCCTGTGATCGCATTCAATGTTGATGGGTTTCCGATGGTTATCGGAAACCCTGAAGACAGGCAAAACTCCCAGCTCATTCGGGCTGACGAACACGAAGGATATCTCGGCATAGTTTACAGCCCCGCGCAATTCGATAAGATCGACGAGCACGTTGACCATGGCAATTGCAAGCAAGTCGTGGGCAGTGATCCCGCAGTTATCCAAGTCAATTCAGAAATCGTCACCGACGTGTCGCATAAAAATTCGTTTGATATGACCGAATTGGAGATAGCAGCCCTAGAGTTCGCCGCCCTGCGCGCATTGGAAATGGCTGGAAAACGGCAGCTTACGAACAGCAACAGGGGATGGCGAGGCGCGATGAAGGGGGTGCCAGCTTGGGAAATCCACACTCGTATACCAATTACAGATATGGAGAAAGCGCTTTCCGGTGCGTACGACCTGCTGCAACAGTGTCTACCCGGCCGGGACAGGTTACACAGCGCAATCGACTCTTACGTTCGTAGGCGCCTTTCAACGCAGACTTCTCACAGTAGGGGCTTGCTGATTGAAACACTAAAGAACGCGAATTGTATTTAGTTTCGACGTCGGAAACCATTGGGCGCGCCGACCTCACGACGTTCGTGGATCAGCTCACCGGGTGCGCCCACCTGAAGGAGGCTGCCGATCTCAGTTTCAGGCTGATGGCCGCGCACGGGCTGGCCAAGGCTCTGGCGGCGTACCACCGGTGGCTCCAGGACCGTGCAGCAGGAGATCAGCACGACACGCCGAAGGGCATTGAAGTTCTCCGCATAGTTGTAGCGGGACAGGTGACCGTGTCCCAAAACCGAGCACGCGCTACATGTGCCACGAGCGCTATTCCGATACACGCAGGGACATCCGACAGAGCCTGTCCCGACCGGTGCATCAGTCGACTTTTCGCAGCTCACTAGGCAAACCCGCCTGTCCCGCCCAGGCGTCCCAGGTGGACATCCAGCGGGACAGGCTGGACAGTAAAAGCCCTCTGCCTCAATCCTTTTCGGGAAGCAGGAGACGTGTAGTTAGCGTGCAAGTCCCCCTCGGACACAGAATTACCCCATGGGGAGACGTGGCATATTGCCGCTGGTCAGGCTGGATTGGCGTCGATTTCCAGATCGACCTCAACCCCCACAAGAACCACGGCTCACCGGGCTGTGAGTCACAGCGGGCAGTTACACGGCTGCGGTGCCGATTAGGCGCTCTCTGGTGACCAGCGTGGCGAGGTTCGCCTTGCTCATGCCGACGCGGTCGGCGGCATGATAGCACCATGTCTCCGCGCTGGAATCCCACACGGTGATCTTCACATAGTTGTCGAGTCGCAGTCCGAGCTCGGCGAGGACGGTGCGGGCTCACGGACCACGCGGCAGGACCGGTAGGTAAGACTCCCGCAGGTCGGAGTGCGAACCGTCACCCCACAAGTCACGCGCATGACACAAGTCGCGGGCATGGAACTGCACCGTGGTAGACGGGCTCGATCCAAGGAGACGACACCAGAAAGCCTCAACAGACTCACCCCGGTCGAGTTTAAGACCATCCACACCACCGCGAAGGCGGCTTGACAGCAGGCAACCCCGACGCCAACCGAACCCGAGGAGAACCCGATCTGGTGCGTGAAACGCACCAAGAGAAGATCACCTAATGTGACTCATCCAAAGCCTGATTTAAGCCGATAGACTAAACGGATCAAGTTTGAAGCGAGGTGACAGTGAACAAGCTGTGGGTTCGACACATCAGAGAGGCTCTTAATACTAACTTTGCGGAACGTATCCAGCTGGAAGATTACAAAAGAGCGAGTGACTCACTCCGAGAAAAGGCATTTTTAACCAGAGCATTGGCAGCCCTTGCCGTACAACGCTTCACAGGACTTCATCCAATAGATGCAGCTAAGACTGTGGTCGACGAAAGTGGAGACAATGGTATAGACGCGATCTGGATCGACGAACCCGGACATCGAATAATAGTTGTTCAGTCAAAATGGGATGGAGCCGGAAAGAAAGGTATCGGCCTAGGCGATTCCAGAAACTTCATCGGAGGATTTAAGGACCTTCTAGATCTTAAATATGACCGTTTCGGTCCGAAGCTTCGCGCTTTTGAGGACCGAATCACCGCAGCTCTCGACGATCCCGAGATTCGTTTCACGCTTATTGTGGCTACAACAGGAACATCCGAACTATCGCCTCCAGTCAGCAACGCCTTCAATGACGTCCTTAGCGAGATGAACGAGGCTCAGCAAATTGTTTCCCTGGAGATCCTCGGAATCAGCGAATTTCACTCACTCATAGTAGAAGGGCTTGATGGCTCAAGGATAGACTTGACAGTAACACTTGAAAATTGGGGAACAACCGGGGAGCCTTACGAGGCGTACTACGGTATAGCTAGCGCAGCTAGTGTGGCAGAATGGTATGAACGACATGGCGACAGACTCTTCTCTCAAAACATAAGAAAATCCCTAGGTGGAACACCCGTAAACGAGTCTCTGGTAGAAACATTGCAGGAGTCACCAGAACATTTCTGGTATTTCAATAATGGGGTAACCGCTTTGTGTCACTCCGTAAAGAAGACGGCACGTCGTGCGTCTTCTCGGACTTTTGGTGATTTTTTTCTGTCTGGAGTTAGTGTTGTAAATGGGGCTCAGACAGTGGCTAGCATTCACAGAGCCTCTAAGATTCTTGGTAGACCAATCGAAGATGCACAAGTTTGGGTTCGGTTCATTTCACTCGAAGGATGCCCAGCGAATTTCGGTTCAGAGGTGACGCGGGCAACGAATACACAAAATTCCGTTGAGAGTCGGGATTTTGTCGCATTAGACGACGAACAGGGTCGACTCCGAACAGAACTCTTGCTGTCTTTGAATAAGAATTACTCAATTAAGAGAGGCGAATCTGTCCCGACACCAGAGGATGGATGCACTGTAGTCGATGCTACCGTTGCGCTTGCATGTGCTAACAGAGATCCACAGTATGCCGTCCTTGCAAAAAGCAAAGTCGGTAGCCTTTGGGAAAATAGACACTCTTATTACAAGAGTATATTTAATCCCAGTGTCGGTCCTTATAGGGTCTGGCGCTGCGTTGAGACTATGCGGGCCGTGGACGCGAAGCTGGAGTCGCTTCAGCGACAACAGTCTTTAGAGGGACGCCCCCAGGCAATTGCACGCCAAGGAAACAGATTGATCTTGCACATAGTGTTTCGCGATATTGATTTGCATCGCGTCGATGATCCAGAGTTTCCCTGGGAAAGCGAACTAGAAAGAGTGCCAAATCTCGCAGAAATGGTGCTATTCGAACTCATCGCTCAAGTCGAGAAGAACTATCCGTCCAGTTACCCAACGAGCCTATTTAAGAATATAGGAAAATGCAAAGTTCTAGCTTCATGTGTTCGAGAAAGGATGCAATCATCCAATTAATTTCAAGTTTTGGCTTGTTCCTTTGTCACTGAACATACCGATCAAATAGCCCAGAACACGTAGCAGCTTCTAGTTCCACTCGTCGCCGTTGACGTCCCACAGCTCCTCGGCGTGCGCCACCACTGGAGGGATGGTCTCCAGCTGAGCGTCCTCGTGCCGCTTGACGGATTCCTGCGCGAGGATTTCCTGTTCCGGGGCCTGGTTGGAGGTCACCTGCGCGCCGTACTGCGCACTCACCAACGCGATCATCAGCGGTACTACCACCAAGGTGACGATCGTCCCGCCGATCGCCCACCACCTCTTCTGATTCCGTACTACAGAGGAGAAACCAGGCTGCCCCGCCCCGTTTAGTTGAGCTCCGGCAGCACGAGGCGGGTGGATAGTGTTCAAGTCCCCCCTCGGACACCAGTGGGTGGGATCCCTCCCACTCGAATACAAGTGGTTTTCCAGTCGACGAGACGGTGCGGCGCGCTGCGCCCACCGTCTCGTCGTGCTTTGTGGCCAGTCCCGCACGGTCAGGGGTGGTGGCCGTGGTTGAGACGTTCGTGCCCGCGGTCGTTCCTCGATCAATGTCCCGGGCCCCGCAGTCGCTGAAGGACCCGCGCAGGGCGATGTCGATCACACGTTTGGCGGCGCTGCCGGGCGAGACGACCATGCTCTACCGAATCGCCGCGCTCGACGAGCGGGGACGGATCGCGGAACAGTCCGTGGTGAATGCCCTCGGCTGGAGTCCGGGTGAACGGCTTCAGTTCGGCCTGATCTCGAACACCGCGATCGCGGTGCAGCCGGACGCCGGTGGGATGTTCACCCTCGCCCGACGAAGCCATATTCCGCTTCCGGTCACCGCCCGGCGGTGGTGCGGCCTGCGGACAGGCGACCGCGTGTTGCTGGCCGCAGCACCAGATCACGGCGTGCTCGTGGTCTACACGATGGGCGCCCTGGACGCGATGGTCGCGGGCTTTCACGCCTCCGCATGCGGGGGTGAGGCGTCACCTACATCACTGGGCCCGTCGAGGGACACGAACAGGCCGCGTTCCTCCATCATGTGCCCTTTCTGCGGCGCGGTCAGTCGAAGAGGGTGAACTCGTGCTCGGGATCCTTGGGCTGGACAGCGGGAGCGAGCTCGATACCGCCTGCCGCCCGGAGGTCGCCCCAGGTGGTCACGCGGAGTTCGGTGACCAGCAGGGAAAACAGCCGTGCAGTTACCAGGACGTCCCAGTCGACTCGGTGCGGTTGTAGGCCGTCTGGCAGGTCGTGGCCGAGGTTGTGGTGTGCGATGAGTGCGCCGAGCTTGTGCGTCGGCAAGAAGGGCCATGCCTTCCGGGCCATGCGCAACGTGTCCAGAGCAACGGGCGGCTGCCAGTCCGGGAGCTTGCGTGCCATCACGCCGAGGTCGACCGTGACGTTGTGCCCGATCGGAACCGCATTGCCCAGGGATGTGCGGACCTCGGCGGCGACTTCGTTGAACGCGGGCTTGTCGGCCACGTCTTCGTCGGAAATCCGGTGCACCTTGCGGGCATACCAGGTGATCGTGCTCTCGGGGCGAACTAGCCACGACACCGGTTCGCCCACGGTGCGCGCCTCAATCGGCACAATGCCCACCTCGACGAGGTCTGGCGGACGCTTACCGTTGCCCTCGACGTCGAGGACAACGAACCACGTGTCCGTCCACAGTGCAGTATCACTCATTCGTCCGGTCTTTCCATCCGATGTCGGCCCGCCTGTGCAGCTGCGGCTTGTGTGGGTGTCGTTGATCGTGGATTTGGAACCCGAGCGCATGCTGCAGGTAGTAGCGCGGCTGTTCGTCCAACCCTCGCAGCACAGCGGCGCGTTCGATGATCTCTACGATCTCGAAGTCTTCCGTGTTCGGGAGGTGCAGCGCAGTCGCTCGGATGGTCTCGTCCGTGGGAATCGTGCGCGCGGACGCGCACAGGTTCAGCTGCTGCACGGGGCAGATGTCGCAGAGCTCCCTAATGCCGTAGTGACCGTTGTAGTCGGCGACACCCAGCCGTAGGCAACGGCGCAGGAGGTCTTCCGGAACGCAGCGCCGCCGTCGCCGTCACGGAACGCGGTGAGAACCCGTTGTTCCAACGTCTCTGGGACGATCTTGCGGCGTGCGGTGTCCTCGTAGGGTTCGGTGTGACCTTGCCGCTGCACCTCGACCAATTGCCCGATCGGCAGGACCGCGGCACGCTCGGCGGCTGCGCCCTGCCGCCCGTCGTGGCCCAGGCTGTTGCACCAAACCCACTCGCCGGCCCGGAACCCGACGGCGTCCGAAGCCACGCGGCCGACGACATCGCGGCCAAGAGCCAACGGCAGCGGGACGGGTGTCACGTAAAGTCCGGAGCGGACGAAGGTGTCGACCGGATTCGCCGAAGTCGCGACGACGTCGACCAGGACGTCACCGGGTCCCGCTACCGGTTCGGGCAGCTCACCGACGCGGATCTCATCCACGCCGCCGAGCCGTTCGACATAAGCCGCACGCACGTTTTCTCCTCTTCAAGAGCGCGGAGCGCCTATTCCAACCCGGCACCGGGTTCAGGCCATAGCGACTAGCATCAGTCCCATGCCGAGCGCCATCAGTCCATCGGCTCCGCTGCTCAGGGTTCGCAGCACCGGGCCGGACGTCCTCGCGCCGTCGATCGCCCGCGCCAGGAACACCAGGCCCGCCACCACGAACAGAACCATCAGCACGAGGGCCACGACAGTCACGTCGGCCGGAACCGCTCCGTCGCCGGGCATCGGCATCCCCGGCATGCCGGTCATGCCGACGTGTGTGCTCATGCCGCCCATGGCTCGGGGCATCACGAACACCATCCACGCCATGGCCGCCATCACCACCACGTGGTGGAGCGCTGTTCCGCGCCCTCCGCGGTAGTCGTGCGCCTCACCGACAAGCGACACGACCAGGAACCACACGGCTGCGAGCCCGAAGAAGACCGTTTGCGGCAGACGAGCGATGCTCATCGTCGCAGGCCACGCCATCGCCACCATCGCCACGCACATCACGACGTGCAGGACGTCGCCGGCGCGGTCCGGGAAAGTCCCGTGCTTGACGCTGCGGTACGCCCAGAACGCGCCGGTGAGCATGAACAACGCCGTCACGATCCAGCGAAGACCGGCCGTCGTGATCATGCAAGCACCTCTCGCCGGCACCTGGCGTTCTCCATCATCAGTTCACTCCACCGTGGACGGTCCTGGTGCGGTTCATCGTCCGGCCGCGCTCTCGGAATTTCCCGGGGACTGGCCGACATCTCAAGGGCGGGGAGGTGGCACGGCTGGGGTTTCCACTCATGAGGTTCCCGTCGAACAGCCGCCGGCCCGCTCCGGTGGCCGGCCATCAGCCGACCGCCCCGGCGAAGTGGAATGCTGTGATGTCCAGCCGGTGGCGGAAGTAGAAGCGGTGCGCGGCCGCGTTGGAGACGCCGGAGTCGAGTTCCAAGCGGACGCACCCACCTCGACGGGCCAGGGCCTCCAGCTCACCCACCAAGCGAGCGCCGACTCCCTGCGACCGCGCGCCCTCGTCGGTGACCAAGTCGTCGACGAACAAGATGCGCCCTCGGCTGGTGACCAGTATGCGGTAGCCGGCCGCGGCCAGTGGCTGCCCGGCCGACGTACAGGCGACCAGGTAACGCAGGCCCTGGCGGTACCCATCCGTCAGCAACTCCCCGAACAGCTCGTCGGTCAACCCGGGCCGGAGCCGACGCAGCAGCGGCAACAAGTCCGCCGCCAGCTTCGGATCGTCGTCCGGCTCGAGTTCCCGGATGTCCAGATCGGCTCCGCGCATGAGCCATAGCTCCCTTGCTCTCCAGCCCACCCGGCGCCCGGGTGGGGCGTCGCCGCGTCCGCGGGCGTGGCCCGGCGCGAACGCAGCGGCGAGTCGGCGATCGGCTCAGTCCCTAGCCGCGAGCTCGAGTTTGCTCGCGAGGAGAGCCGGGTTGGTGAACATCACCTCGTGTGAACCCTCTAGCGTCACCAGGCGGAACACACCCAGTCGGCGGGCGTTGGCCAGATAGCCGTGCTCGGGGTCGCCCGGGGGAAGGGCTGAATCTTCGTCACACAGGACGTAACTGCGGGGAATGCCGGTCAGCGTGTAGAACTCCGAGAGATCGAGCTTCTCGACCGTCGGGCCCAGCGGCTCCGGGGTGAGCATGCCGTAGGTCTCCTGCGCCCGTTCCAGATCGGCGTCCCCGATGAACGCGTCCCGCCAGACCTCGAACGGCAGCATCACCGTGTTGTCACCCGAATGTTCGGCCAGGAGCGGGAACAGCTCCTGGTACGCAGGGGGCGCGTTGTCCAGCACACTCGTCCCGTTCGCAGGGACGAAGGCGTTCAAGAAGACCAGCCGCCGCACCCGGTCCGGCAGGCGTTCGGCGACACGGGCGATCACGCTCCCGCCGAAGCTGTGTCCTACCAGCACGAAGTCGGTGAGGTTGTGGCTGTCAACGTAGTCCGTGATCGAGGCCGTGCAATCGTCGTGAGTCACCTCCCGGGAAACCCCGGCGCCGTGGCCAGCGATGGTCGGACTGTGCACTTCGTGCCCAAGCTTCTCCAGGTGCTCGGCCACATCCGCCCACAGCGACCCGTCGTGCCACGAACCGTGCACGAGAACGAATAGGGGCATTTCAGCTCCTTCAGCGGGACGGGCTGCTAGACACCGGTTTCGGAGGTCGCTTCAGCGAGGCCGTATTTACGCAGCCAGCCCTTGCGGACATCCGGCTCCGGAACGTGATCGATCGTGTACGCGGGCGACAAGAGCTCAACCGCCTCGCTGACCGTGATCTTGATGGCGTGGTTGCACGGCTGGCTGTCACCGTGCATCGACCGCAGCCACGAGCGGATCCACTCGAAATCCGGATGCCCCGCATCGAGGATCTCGGCCGTCCCCCGGAAGCGGAAACCCTTGCGAGCAATAAAGTCCACGACGTTGACCTCGATCGCGGGCTGGTGCCGCAGGTTCTCCACGGTCTGCGGCGAGGCGATGTCCATGAAGATCAGATGCTCGGAGTCCAACACCCGCAACGAGCCTTTCGGCGAGAGGTTGGGAGTCCCGTCAGGACGGACGGTGGCGACGAACATCAGTTTCGCGTCTTCGACGACGTCAGTCATTTCTTGGCTGATCGTGGGCACGGTACACACCTCTTCACGTTTTCCGGACCTGCACGACACTAACCACGTGCCCGCGCAGCGGAAGTCAGAATCTTCTGGGCAGAACCCGGCCGATGCGCCCGGAGCCGACAAGCTCCTGGGCGGCCAAGTTCGTCGGCTGCCTCACGCCACGCTAGCCAGGGTCAAGCGAAGCCACATAGTCCACTTCCCGGCGAGCGCACTGGACCAGTTCGCCTGCCTGGCCGTGTTCTGCCCACAAGAATTGCCGATCCCGCTCCGCGGACGCGTGGTTAGTGTCTGTGGTCAACGCCACCTCCGGGCAGCGACAAAAAGACCGATGCCTCGAGCGCCGTTTCGTAGATACGCGGATCCGGCTTGAGCAAACCCACTTCACCCGACACCACCACCCTGCCGTCGAACGCCGCCAGGACGGGACAGGTGGACCGTGCGATCGGATACGTCTCGGCCGACCAGTTGGTGATCGCGTAGAGCGCGGTCCCGGAAGCGCGCAGCTCACCGATCAGCTCGCCCATTCCCGGGACGACGCCCCTGAGCATCTCGTGCCACTGTTCGTGGAAGGCGCGGATGTAGCTTTCTTACGCCGGATACTCGCGAACGCGTTCCTCGACCGCGAGCGACATCGGCTTCCCGCCGTCGATCTCCTCGTTACACCAGCCGGGGCACACCTCGTCGAGGAAGAACCGCCGCCGGTTCGGGTCGCTGATCAGCCGGTCGAACAGGTACACCCGATGGCAGTCGACGACCACACCTCCGACGTCGAAGATCAGCGCCGGCAATTCGTGGTGAACGGTATCCACCGCCGCGGTGGATACCGGCAGGAACGCGAGGGAGACGAAGAAGTCAAGGCAAGACGCCCGCCCCAGCTCCCATCCTCCTCGCTTCACTAACCATCGTTAAGTTTCCGCGCCGTCCTGCTTGGGGTGTCGACCAGCTTCGGAAGTTTGTCTGGGGTGAGAACGAAATCTGCTCTCGTGATTAGTCTGTTCTGGATAGTGAGTGCGCAGACGAGCACGGTGTGGTCGTCATCGACGAGGATGAATCCTGGACCGCCGTTAACGGTGACCGGAACCAGCCGTTCGTGCGGCTTGATCCGTTGGGCAATGCCAACGAGGTAGCGGGACACGCGCTCGGCCCCGCGCACCGGGTGGCGGGCTGCGGTCACCTTACCGCCGCCGTCGGCGGTGACCTTCACCGAGGGGTCGAGGATCTTCAGCAAGCCGTCGAGGTCGCCCGCGGTGGCTGCGCGGGTGAAGGCGGCAACGGCTTCTTGGTGCTGTCCGGTTTCGACATGCACGCGGGGTGCGCCGACGGCGATGTGTGCGCGGGCGCGGGCTGCGAGTTGGCGGACCGCAGCTGGGGTGCGGCCGACGACGTCGGCGATCTCGTCGTAGGGCAGGCCGAAGAGCTCGCGCAAAGCCCATGACGTGCGTTCGGCCGGGGTCAGCGTCTCCAGCACGACCATCACGGCAAAACTGACGGTTTCGTGGAAGGCGGTCTGTTCAGCCGGATCCTGGTTGGGCGGTTGCTTGCCGATCAGTGGTTCAGGAAGCCACGGCCCGACGTATTCCTCGCGGCGAACGCGCGCCGAGCGCAACACGTCGAGAGCGGCGTGGGCGACGGTGACGGTCGCCCACGCCTCCACGTCGTGGACGTGTTCCTTCTGATCAGCTTTGACCAGGCGCAGCCAGCAGTCGGAGACCACGTCCTCGGCTTCGGCCTGAGTGCCCACGAGCGCATAGGCGATGCGCGTGAGGCGTGCCCGGCATCGGGTGTAGACGGCGGCGAGTTCATCTTCGCGGGTCATCATCGCCCCGCAGTTGTCCGCGCACCGACCAGGTGCTGCTCGAAGGTCTCGTGTCCCCGGGCGTAGTCGTCCCGAGGCAGCAAAGCGACGCCGCACATGTCCTTGCCGCCCAGATTGGGAAGGGCGGCCCGCAGCACAAGCCGCCGCTGGCCACCCGCTGTGATCACGCGGCGGGCCACGTCGACCATCTGCAGTTGCGCCGGCCCGGCCAAGTCTGGCGCGTAACCGGCGGCCCCCTGGCCGACGTGGTGGCTCAGGGCTGCGACCACGACCGGCTGCAAGAGCATCCAGGCCGCCATGGCGATGGACGAGTGGTTTGCGATCAGTTGCTCGGGGAAATCAAACATTTGCGTGGCGCGCAGGATCGTCCACGGCACACAGCCGACGACAACCAATTTCTTCTGAGAGCACTTTCCAAAGTAGTAGCCGAAACCGGCGGTGTTGCTACCCACGACAGACAGCGCGATCAGGTGATCGAGCCTGGCGCGCTGCGCGGCCGCAAGCAAGTTTTTGGTCGCGTGGAGGAAGAAAACGACCGAGGCATTCTTCGTAGTGACCACATTCCTGATGTCGATCACCGTGCGGCAACCGGACAGCTCCTCAGATAAGCCCGCACCAGTGATCAGGTCGGCTTCCGGTGAACGAGCCAGGGCCACTGGATCGTGTTCGGCGGCGCGCAGCTCCATCACTCCGGTGCGTCCTATCAATCCGGTGTCCAAGGCGACCGCGATCTCCATCCGAGTTCCCCTTTCCCTGGGACTACGCGGCGTCATAGCGACGACGCGCGCCTCCAGTGTTGCGACATCAGACGGTCGGCGCCATGTCCAGGCATACTGTTGCGGACGCGGCCCCGCATGCCGTGCCTGCTGGTGCTGCAGGTGCGGTTGTGGTCACCTTTGACCAGGTCTAGGTCGGCAAGGAGCGACTTGGAATCACCAGCCACCCCAACCGAAGGCCGGACACCAGGAACTTGCATACGGTTCCGGGACAGACCGCACGTCCAAACCCAAGCTTTGCAGAGCGCCGACCTGTCTGCGATCGTACGAAGAATCTACAGACAGCGAGATGACCGGAGCCGTGTCCGCACTGACAGTTCGCGAAGCCGCAGAGTGCGTCGGCGTGACCTGACGGAGAATCGCTCGAAGGTGTGACTGCGGCCATGTCACAAACGACGCGTTAGTCTCGTCGTAGAAGTATGACGCACGTCGTTCGCCGAATATGCCTGATACTTCTGATCCTCTACGGCATCTACACAAGACTGTGGGGGTATTTCGCTCCGACATCCTGGTACGCACGCTTCCCCGGCTTCGGCCTCAACTGGCTGCCACCGTTTGGCCCGTACAACGAGCACTTCGTCAAGGACGTCAATGCGATGTACCTCGCGCTGGTCACCTTGACCCTGGCCACGCTCCTCTGGATGGCACGGCAGTCGATGGTGCATCTCACCGGGGCAGTGTGGCTGACCTTCAATGTCCTCCACCTCATCTACCACTCCAGCACCTGCACATGTTCTCACCGAGTGACCGACTCCTCGGCGTCCTGTCGTTAAGTCTGGTCGTGGTGTTCGCAGCGCTGCTGCTCGTCCCCACTCGCGGGAACACCGCACACCCGAGGCCCAACAGTCGCGGTAGGACCGGCCTCGCCACAAGAAACCGGGAGAACTCCTGATCATGTCCCACAACGTGCAAGCAGACCGCCCCCTGACCATCAAGGCCACGATCGACCGCGCATGTTTGGCGATCTTGGTCGCCGTTGCCGCTGGCACCGGGTTCTGGGCGTACTTCGCACCTCGCTTCTGGTACGACGCCTTTCCCGGCTTCGGGCTGAGCTGGTTGCCCCAGCTCGGTCCGTACAACGAACACTTGGCGAAGGACACTGGCGCGATGTTCCTGGCACTGGCCGTGCTCAGCCTACTGGCTCTCTGGCGCGCCACCGACGTGCTGCTCGTGCGCATCGCGGGCGGGACGTGGCTGGTATTCAACGTCCTGCACTTCGTCTACCACATGACGATGCTGCACATGTACACGCCGCGCGACCAGGTGCTCAACGTGCTGACGCTCGGACTGCTGATCATCGTCTCGGCAGCCTTGATCGTGCCCACACCAAGGCGACCACACGCGGACAACTCCTGATGACACCCCGAGGCCGTGCGGGTGTGGTCAGCGTCCTCGCCCGCGCTGGTGTGATGTGGCGTGGAGAAACTCCCTGTTGAGATTCACGATGCTGGTCAACGGGATGCCCTTCGGACAGGAAGCCACGCATTCACCGGTGTTGGTGCAACCGCCGAAGCCTTCGGCGTCCATCGTGTCCACCATGTCGAGCACGCGTTGGGCGCGTTCGGGCTGTCCCTGTGGCAGCGAGTTGAGGTGGGCGACCTTGGCCGAGGTGAACAACATCGCCGAACCGTTGGGGCAGGCGGCCACGCACGCGCCGCAACCGATGCAGGTGGCGTTGTCGAAAGCGGTGTCCGCGGTCGGCTTCTCCACCGGGGTGGCGTGCGCTTCGGGAGCGGCGCCGGTGGGCGCGGTGATGTAGCCACCGGCCTGGATGATGCGGTCGAAGGCGGAGCGGTCCACCACGAGGTCCCTGATGACCGGGAAACCCCGGGCACGCCAGGGTTCGACGTCGATCACATCGCCATCGGCGAAGGCGCGCAGGTGGAGTTGGCAAGTGGTGGTCTGCTCCGGGCCGTGGGCACGTCCGTTGATCACCACTCCGCAGGCCCCGCAGATGCCTTCCCGGCAATCGTGGTCGAAGGCCACCGGCTGCTCGCCGCGCTCGACGAGGTCCTCGTTGAGCACGTCGAGCAGCTCCAGGAACGACATGTCGGGGCTGAGTCCCTCGACGGTGTAAGCGACAAGACGACCTTCGGAAGCCGGGCCTGGCTGCCGCCAGACTCGCACGGTGAGCTTCATGTGTAACTCCGCTGGGTGGGGTGGACGTACTCGAAGTTCAGGGGTTCGGTGTGCAGCACAGGGGCCGCTCCGTATTCCCAGGCAGCCACGTGGGCGAAGCGCTCGTCGTCGCGGCGGGCCTCGCCGTCGGGGGTCTGGTACTCCTCGCGGAAGTGCCCGCCGCAGGACTCCTCGCGCACCAGCGCGTCAACCAGCATCAGCTCCGCCAGTTCCAAGAAGTCCGCGACCCGTCCTGCCTTCTCCAGCTCCTGGTTGAGCTCGTAGCCGCTGCCGGGCACCCGTACCGAACGCCAGAACTCCGCACGCAGTTCCGGTACGCGCTCCAGGGTCTTGCGAAGACCGGACTCGGTGCGGGACATACCGCAGTGGTCCCACATCAGTTGCCCCAGCTCGCGGTGGAACGAATCCGCGGTTCGGGTCCCATCCACTGCCAGCAGCCGGGCCAGCCGGTCTCGCACCTCGGTCTCCACTCGTCCGACCGCTGGCGTGCTGGGGTCGATGTCGGCGAGGTCGGTGCGGCCGAGGTAATCGTTGAGCGTCGTCGGCAACACGAAGTAGCCGTCAGCAAGGCCCTGCATGAGAGCCGAGGCGCCAAGTCGGTTCGCGCCGTGATCCGAGAAGTTGGCCTCGCCGATCACGAACAGCCCGGGGATCGTGCTCTGCAGGTCGTAATCGACCCACAGCCCACCCATCGTGTAGTGGATCGCAGGATAGATGCGCATCGGGACGTCGTACGGGTTCTCCGCGGTGATGCGCTCGTACATCTCGAACAGGTTGCCGTACTTGGCAGTCACGACTGGACGGCCGATGCGCTTGATGGCGTCGGTGAAATCCAGGTACACACCCAGCCCACCCGGCCCCACGCCGTATCCGGCGTCGCACACGTTCTTCGCGGCCCGCGAGGCGATGTCGCGCGGGACGAGGTTGCCGAAACTGGGATACATCCGCTCCAGGTAGTAATCGCGCTCGCCTTCCGGAATCTCGGCCGCGGGCCGAGGATCGTTCTTGGTCCTGGGCACCCAGATCCGTCCGTCGTTGCGCAACGACTCGCTCATCAATGTGAGCTTCGACTGGTGCTCTCCGGAACGCGGGATGCACGTCGGATGGATCTGGGTGAAGCACGGATTGGCGAAATAGGCGCCGCGCTTGTGGGCACGCCAGATCGCCGTGGCATTGGATCCCATCGCATTGGTGGACAGGTAGAAGACATTGCCGTACCCACCCGTGGCCAGCACAACGGCATCGGCCAGGTGCGTGGTGACCTCGCCGGTGACCAGGTCACGGGCCACGATCCCGCGGGCGCGTCCCGCCACCACGACCAGGTCGAGCATCTCGGTTCGCGCGTGCAACTCGACGTTACCGGTGTCGATCTGCCGCGACAGCGCCTGGTAGGCACCGAGGAGCAACTGCTGGCCGGTCTGCCCCCGAGCGTAGAAGGTGCGCTGCACCTGCACGCCACCGAAGGATCGGGTGTCGAGGAGTCCGCCGTACTCACGAGCGAACGGCACCCCTTGGGCGACAGCCTGATCGATGATCTGCCCCGACACCTGCGCCAGGCGGTACACATTGGACTCCCGTGATCGGAAGTCGCCGCCTTTCACCGTGTCGTAGAACAGCCGACGCACCGAGTCACCGTCGTTGCGGTAGTTCTTCGCCGCGTTGATCCCTCCTTGCGCGGCCACCGAATGCGCCCGCCGCGGCGAATCCTGGAAGCAGAACTGCACGACCGAGTAGCCCTGCTCAGCCAGTGTCGCTCCCGCCGACGCCCCAGCCAGCCCGGTGCCCACCACGATGATGCGATGCTTGCGCCGGTTGGCCGGGTTCACCAACTTCGCCGAGAACTTCCTGGCCTCCCACCGGCTCTCGATCGGACCGTCCGGCGCCGTCGCATCGGCGATGGGCTCCCCCACCAGATAATCAACCACGTCAACCCACCCATCCGGTCATCACCGAGATCGGAATGCTCAAGAACCCGGCCGTCAAAACGAACGCAAGAGCCGAACCCGCGAAGGCCAACACCCGCTCCCGTGCGGCCGTCGCGACACCGATCGTTCGCAGCGCACTGTGAAACCCGTGGTTGATGTGCAACCCGACCATGAGCACGGCGACGATGTAGATGACATCGACCCACCACACCTGGAAGTCCGCGACGACGTTGTGGTACGGATCGCCTTCCCGGAAGTCCCGATTCGCCACGCCGACCGTCAGGTCGAGGATGTGCCAAACGAGGTACATGCCGACGATCACACCGCCCCAACGCATCGTCCGGGTGGCATACGACGCCCGCAACCGCTGTCTGTGGCGGTACCGAGCAGGCCGGGCGCGAAGATCCCGTTTGGAAAGCTGGACCGCAGCGGTCAGGTGAGCGATGAGCGCGATGAAAAGGGCACACCGCATGATCCACAGGAACCACCCGTGGTGCAGCACCGGCTGCCCGATCGTCCGCAGCCACGCGGCGTACCCGTTGAAATCCTCGGGGCCGAAGAAGATCTTGAGGTTGCCGACCATGTGCGCCACGAGGTATGCCAGCATCGCGAAGCCGGACGCGGCCATCACGATCTTCTTACCTATGCTGGAATCCCAGAAAATCCGCGACGACGAAGTCCTGCGCGGAATTCCGGGACTGGAACCGGCGGTGACAGCACCGCCCGGCCGATCTCGCGTGATGCTCATGACATTGATTCCGATCACTGTCGCAGATGGACACAACCCGGCCCCCGACGAACGTGGACCCATATCGTCAGGATTTCCGCAGGGTTGCTCTCAGCAGGTTTAAACCGGGGGTCAGCACCCCCGCAACGGCAAGTGCGGCTGCTCACACGAGGTGTCCCGCATTCCTGAAGGTCATCAGAACTGGCCCACGAAAATATCCCGCAAGTGGCCCACGATCGGCGTTTGCACCCCACTGGTCCACGTACTCACGTGTGGTGACAGGTGTCACGAGGATTGGTGCCCCTACTGCATTCCACGGCCTGCCGAGATGAACTGGTGCACGTTCTCGCACAGCGACTGGACCACGCAACGCCCTCAGCACGGACTTAGCGTGTCCACATGGGATCAAACGATGCGGAAAGGGCCCCGGAGCATCAGCCGCGACTGAACATCGCTGGCCTCGCACCCGAGGTATACAAGGCGATGGTCAAGTTGGACACGGTGGTGTGCAAGGGCGTCGACCCGACCGTTCTGGAACTGGTGAAGATCAGGGCCTCGCAGCTCAACCACTGCGCCTTCTGCCTGGACATGCACACCAAAGACGCGCTCGCCGCCGGAGAATCCGTAGCACGGATCATCCAGCTATCCGCCTGGGAGGAGTCCCAGCACTTCTACTCGCCCAAGGAGATCGCCGCGATCGAGCTCACCGACGCGATCACGGTCCTCACCGATGGTTTCGTACCGGATGAGGTCTACGACCACGCCGCCAAGCACTTCGACGAGGCGGAGTTGGCGTATCTGATCGCGGCCATCACCACGATCAACGCCTGGAACCGGTTCGGCGTCACAGCTCGGGGCGTCCCCGGCCACTACACACCAGGCACCACCGCCCACTGACCTCGCGCGTCAAACCGCCCGGTGCTCACTTCGGTCGAGCTCCGGGCATTTCCGACGCACGCCACCGCGCGCTCGCAACTGTCACGTTCTGCCCGGCTGCGTCGTCCTAGCGATGACAGGCGGCACCCGCGAACTCGAAAGACCGAGTGTGGGGAAATGCGGCGAGCAGTGGCGGGAGGGACAGGCGTGGCAGGGGCAAGCCTTCGCCGAGTGGCTGGCCGAGGAGGCCGTGGAAGGACGGCATCGAGCACCACTTCAGCTCGGGAGCACCTTGGTAAAGCACTGGGCACGGACCTGCACCTCGATCTCGAACGGGATGGTTTGGGCGTTCGCGCCAGCCTGATCGAGGCATTGCGCGAGACGGTGCGTACCGGTCGCCTCCCGCCCGGCGCTTCTCTGCCGTCGTCACGCACGCTCGCCGCAGACCTCGGGCTAGCGCGCAACACAGTCGTCAGCGCCTACACGGAGTTGGTTGCCGAAGGTTTGCTCACTGCGCGACAGGGCGCGGGGACGCGCGTGGCTCGTCGGCCCGCCGCACCCGCAACTCACGCCCGCCCACGCTCGGCCGGGCCGTTGCACGACCTGCGGCCCGGACTGCCCGACGTTTCGTCCTTTCCGCGCGCCGAGTGGCTACGCGCGACGCGGCGCGCATTGGCTTCAGCCCCGGATCAAGCGTTCGGATACAGCAATCCTCGGGGCAGCATCGAGCTGAGAACCGCATTGGCGAACTACCTCGCGCGCACCCGCGGTGTCCGCACCGATCCGAGTCGCATCGTGATCTGTTCAGGCGCGATGCACGGGCTCACGCTGCTGGGAGCCGCGCTCCAGGCACGGCAAGTGCGGTCGGCCGCCGTGGAGTCCTACGCCCTGGACATCCACCGCAACATCCTGGCCAAGGCAGGACTCCGGACACCCGCCGTCGAACTCGACGGCTACGGAGCCAAGACCGACACGCTCCGTCAACTCCCCGAGACCGGCGCCGTGCTGCTGACCACCGCCCATCAGTTCCCAACCGGTGTCGCACTGCACCCTGATCGGCGAGCGGCCGTCATCGACTGGGCACGCACGGTCGACGGTACGGTCATCGAGGATGACTACGACGGCGAATTCCGCTACGACCGCCCGCCCGTCGGTGCGCTGCAGAGTCTGGATCCGGAGAGAGTCATCTACCTGGGTACGACCAGCAAAGCGCTGGCCCCCGGACTGCGCCTGGGTTGGATGGTGCTGCCCGAACACCTCGTGGGCGAGGTCGAAAGAACCAAAGGCGAGGCCGATTTCATATCCAGCGCCCTCAACCAACTCGTACTGACCGAATTCCTCAACTCCGGAGCCTACGACCGGCACGTGCGCGCGAGGCGACTCGCCTACCGGCGCAGGAGGGATCAGCTAGTCGATGCCTTGGCCACCCATGCTCCGCATATCCGGGTCACCGGGATCGCGGCTGGGTTGCACGCCGTTCTCGAACTGCCCACCGACACCGAGCAGGCCGTCCTGCGTTCAGCAGCTTGGCACCGCCTCGCCATCCAGGGAATCAGCAGATTTCGCCACCCATCGGTCGCAAAGGGACGAGACGCACTCGTGATCGGCTACGCGACACCCTCGAACAGCGCTTGGACCGGAGCGCTCGACGCACTCTGCGGAGTCCTGCGCTCGTTGTAATGGCTCGCAGGACAGTAGACCCGTCAACGACCCGGTTCACCAAACCCCTATGCGGTACAGATGCGGTCGACCACGCAACGCACGCCGAAAGACAAGGGTCTCGCGCCACACCGACGGGCAATACGTCAGTCACTCCGAATCTTGGATCACGAACCCAGACAGCAACGCCCAGCAAACGATGACCATCCCCGGCCCTCGATGTGTCCCTTGAAGATCACCAACCGTGTGAAATCAGCCGACTGTTCAATCGCACCACATGCCCCGTCCAACACACCCTTGACCACATCCCGCACTGGTCACGATGGCGGAGAATCAGTCAGTCTGAAGTCAATCGGAGATGCGGGCATCACGACCTGTCGTTGCAGTACTGAAACTGATGGACCTTGCTTCGACGGTCTCCGATGTCACATCGCGGCGCGCTGTCTCGTCTTCATCGCAGGTGTGGAACATGCGCACGATTGGGACAAGGAACCAGGAGTTTGTCGTGAGTGACGAAGCGGTGCTAGCAGCCGCCTACACGCGAGCACGTCCTCGACTGGTGAGAATCGCTTACGCCGTAACGGGCAGCCATGCCGAGGCCGAGGACGTCGTGTCCGACTCCTGGCCGCGATTGGTGGCAGCAGACGCGAACGAACCGGTGCAGGACGTCGAGGCGTGGGCCACCGTCGTTGTGGCCCGACGCGCTCTGTACACACTGCGCTCCGCCCGCGCACGCAGGGAGACCTATGTCGGACCATGGCTTCCGGAGCCCTGGCTCGAAGTTCCTTCACCAGACCCTGCCGACCGGGCAACCCTTGATGACTCGGTCAGCTACGCATTGTTGGTGGCGCTCGAAACGCTCAGCCCGGCCGAGCGCACCGCCTGGGTGCTCCACGACTTGTTCGGCATGGAGTTCGCCGAGGTCGCTCGAATTATCGGGCGCACCCCAGCCGCAGTGCGACAGCTCGCCGACCGAGCCCGCAAGCACGTGGTCGCCGGTACCCCTCGCGTAGAGGTCGACCCCGCCACGCACGAAGCAGTGGTGGACGCGTTCAGGCGCGCAACCGCCGAGGGCGATATAGCCACGCTGATGACGGTCCTCAATCCCGCCGTGACTCTCACCAGCGACGGTGGCGGGCAGGTGCGGGCAGCCCGCCGACCCGTACACGGAGCCGATCGGGTCGCACGAATGATGGTGGGCCTATCGAAACAGATGGGATCAAAACACCAACCCATGCCGGTGCTGATGAACGGTGCTCCCGGCCTCGCGATGCTTGAGCGTGACGAGTACGACCTCGTGATCTCCTTGACGCTCAACCGTAAACGCATATACAGGGTCGACATCATCCGCACCCCAGACAAACTGACCTTGCTCCACGAGACTTTCTGCGCCTCCGTAAGCCATGTCCCCGCAGATCGCCCCAATCAGACAAGTTCTCCGAAATCGCGGAATGGACAGCGGTAAAGGACAACTCGACTCCAGCTGTCGCGACGGCAGCGGTAGTGATCAGCGCATGGCGTTCCACCGGTGTGTCAGACGACTTCCTGGCCAAGTTGTTGACAGTGGACAAATAACGACGAGACCCATCCTCCTCGTCATCGACCAAGTACACCACGATCTCGAAACACTGGTAGGTGATAGCACGGCTCTCTCGCCGGCCGTAGTTACCAGTGACGGCGCCATACATTGCACCAACCGCCATCCCAGACTAGTGCTCGGTTCGGGGCTGGGAACCACAGGACCACGCCGAAGGCAGTCGAGCATCGCGCGAGGAAGAGCGGAGGACCTTGACGTTCGATCGAGAACACGACCTATCCATAGACCAGGTCATGGCTGAGCGTCGTCTTCTGAACGAGCTCGCGTTTCTCATGCTTGGGTCCGAGAAGTCCGCCGAGCACGTCGTTCGGATGACATATCTGCGCTGGTACTTCACGGCCGACGAGGAAAAATCGCCGTCCTCCCCGCCACGATGGTGGCTCATCCGATCCGTTTCCAGAGCCTGCCTACGAATTCTCAAGTCTTCGCCGAGCGGCGCCGATGGCGACGCCGAGGACGGCAAACCAACGGGTAACGCTGTAGTCTGAGCCGACCCTTCTCTTGGACGGAGTAATCACCGGACATCTCTGTTCGATGATTGTGGCCGGCAGTCCGCCGCTTGAGAGGAGATCGACGACACTCCCGACATACCCGAAGATCACCATCCTGCCCGATATCAGGACGACCGACTGGAACATTCAGATGGGGTCAACAGTGATCGTCAACGGCGGTCAGCGAATCCGCTTTGTAGACCACGAATCCGCAACGTGGGGCGCCATCAGCGCCAATCGGGCCACTTCTCGTGCACTTGTACGCACAAGAGTTCCCTGCCTTGTGATCACTACAGCAGTAGTCACGACGACTGACGTCGATGTGTTGTTCATCACGATCCACTGCTAAATTTCAGGTGATCAGCTTAGCTGATGCGCTCTGCAGGAGTGTGGAGCCCGAGACTCCGAACTTTTTCGGTACAAGGCAAGTTTCTCTGGCGCCCGGACGATATCCACCCTGGAGATTCGGCTCCGTTCGAACGTTAGAGAGATCACGAAGTAGAACTCATCACATTCGAGCGCTGCGAGGCCGGGAGCACCGTTAACCATCACTGGCATCGGTTGGTGTTTATAGTCCACCAGACTCGCCAGACTCACGAGCATTCGTGCGACCCGGTCCGCTCCGTGCACGGGCCGGCGGGCTGCGCGCACCTGGGCGCCACCGTCGCTGGTGAGAGTCACGGCGGGATCAAGCACCGTCATCAGGGCGGGTAGGTCGCCCTTGATGGTGGCGCGATTGAACGCGTCCACCACTGCCCGATGCGTGGCAAGATCGACCACGCGAGAGGTACGGGCGGCCACGCGCTTCCGGGCGCGGGCGGTGAGTTGTCGCAACGCCGCGGTGTTGCGCCCGACGACTTCAGAGATGTCATTGAGTTCCATGTCAAACAGGTCATGGAGTACCCAGGCGGTGCGCTCGGTCGGGCTGAGTGTTTCGAGCACCACCATCAGTGCGAAGCTGATCGAGTCATCAAGGCTCGCACGGTCGGCAGAGTCTGGCAGAGGTGCTTCGAGCCACGGCTCCGGAAGCCATGGCCCGATATACGTTTTCCGGTGTGCGCTGGCGGAGCGCAGTGTGTACAGAGCGCGTCGGGCAACAACGAAGGTGGCCCACGCCTCGACGTCCTGCACCGGTTCGTCCGCGTCTGCTGCCACCAGAGCTAGCCAGCAGTCGGACACGACGTCCCCGGCTTTGGCGTAGCTGCCTGTCACGGCGTAGGCGATCCGCAATAGCCGATGGCGTGCCCGCGTGTAGGCGGCTGCGAGTTCCACTTTATCGCTCACGACCGGCTCCTGGTGGAGGCATCTACCTCTGCCTGCCCGCATTTCCAGCATCACACCTCTCTATGCCTCAACCGTGCGGATGTTCCGCACCCTCGCTGGAGACGAGGCCACGCGCCGGTATGTGACATCGGGAGCTTCGGCGAAGCCGTCGTCCCGCCACCCTTGTGCCCACTAGGAGCCGGTCACCATGCGGTCATAGAAGGCAAGCCGTGACGTCGCGGAGGGTCCTGACATCTCTCGACCACCAGGCCAACCGCTAGGCAGGGACTGGTAATCGACCCATGGGACTAAACGGATATCGCGTCGTTCAGTGTCCGTTGGGCGGGCGCTTGCCGGTTGACGATATGTGGCGCACGCCACGCCGAACTCGTACTTATTCGGACAATGCGATGTCACGTTTGACGACACCCGGATCGGTCATATCAGGAACTCCGCGATAAGTACGACGAAGCAGACAAAGAGATACACGTACGTATGCGTGTGGCGCTGCAGGGCATGCTCCTCGTGTGCCTGCCCTGCCCGTTGTGGTTTTCCTCACAGGGAAGGGTTTAGACGAGGCACTCAGGGAAGTCGACAACGTGTCAGTAACGTGGCCGCGATCGAGCTGTCAACGGCAGCTGAATCTATTCACGCGCCGTCGACACGAGCGAGACATGTCCATCGCTTGCTTCGAGACCACTGGGCGGGCGAAACCTGCTTGCAGCCAAGGAACGGCAAGGATGACGTGCAGACGTCCGGCGTGCCCTCGGCGTTTTGAACGCCGACCCCGGAGGGGGTGTGGACGCTGTGGCGCTGGCGCGCCTGGCTGACACCGCGATGGCCGGGCCGCCGCACCAGGTGCCGACTACCACGACGTCGTGAAGTATCCGCGTCCCGCCGGCGAGGTCTCGACATGCTCGACGGGCACACCGAACCGTAGTTCGATACCCGCGCGAGCAGTGACCTCGTAGTTCAGCAGTGCGATCCGCTCGGTGTCCCACATACCGGCGAGAAACTGTTTTGAGTGGAGGTGAGAGGCATTATTGTCGCCTGGGTCGTTGCAGCGGTCTGGTAGAAGCTGAGGTTCGGCTACTCGACGAGCTTGCCGACGGTGGAAACCTCCCGCATGAGAGCGAAGATTTCCTCGGGAATCGGCGGAATTTCTTCGCGGTCGACCAACCTGGGACCAGACCACACCAGGTTCACCCGCATCGACTCGTCAAGGTCCGGGTAGTCGGACCGGTTGTGGCAGCCTCGGGTCTCACGACGTTCCAGTGCGGCATCAAGCGTTGCCCTGGCAGCCAGGGCAGCAGCTTTGAGGTCGAAGGCGTGCGCGAGATCCTGGAAACCCGCGATATCCGGGTGCACGCCCATCCGGGACATCCGATCCTCGACGGCGTCCAGTTCGGACAGACCCGCCAGCAGCCCGGTCTCGTCGCGGACCACGCCGGCGTGCTCGGTCATGGTGTTCCGCAGCGCCCGCTGCAACGCCCGGACATTCTCCGGGCCATCATTGTGCAGAAGTTCGTCCACCTCGCCACGCGCCTCGGCGAGCACCCCAGCGGACCGCCGCTGCTCGACAAGTCCCGCCGAATACTCCGCTGCGGCCTGCCCGACGATCCGGCCGTACACCAAGAGCTCGATCAGCGAATTGCCGCCAAGCCGGTTCGCGCCGTGCAGGCCACTGGCTGCCTCTCCGATCGCATACAGCCCGTCGACGCCGGTGCTGTGATCCTCCGGCCGCACCCACACTCCGCCCATCGAGTAGTGCGCGGTCGGAGCGATCTCGATCGGCGTCTGTGTGATGTCGAGCATCTGCAACTCAAGCAGTGTCTGATAGACCCGCGGCAGCCGACGCATGATCTTCTCTTGGGGCAAGTGCGACACGTCCAGCCAGACACCGCCGTTCGGGGTGCCGCGGCCCTCCTTGATCTCGGTGTACGCGGCCAGCGCCACCCGGTCCCTGGTGGACAGCTCCATCCGCTGCGGGTCATATCGCGCCATGAACCGCTCGCCGAGGTCGTTGCGCAGGACCCCACCCTCGCCGCGGGCCGCCTCCGATACCAGCGTCCCCGCCGCGTTCTCCGGCTCGATCACCCCGGACGGATGGAACTGCACCAGTTCTGGGTCACGAATCCGGCCACCGGCAAGAACCGCGAGCCGGAAGGAGTCTCCAGTGTTCTCATCCCGACGTGAGGACGTCCGCCGCCAGATCCGGGTATGCCCACCCGCGGCCAGGACCACCGCATCGGCGTGGATCACATAGCGGGTGCCGTCGTTGATGTCGAACCCGTAAGCCCCGAACACGACGTTGTCGCTAACCAGGATCCGCGTGATGTACACGGTATCGAGGATCGGGATGTGCAGCTGGGCCGCCCGATTGACCAGCGTGCGCTGGATCTCCAGTCCAGTGTAGTCGCCGGCGAACGCGGTGCGGCGGTAGGTGTGCGCACCGAAGAACCGCTGTGAAATCCGTCCGTCCTCCTCCCGCGCGAACAGCATTCCGTACCGCTCCAGATCCTCGATTCCCCGTGCAGCGCCCTCCGTCACGGTCTGCACGACGTCCGGGTGGGCCAGCAGATAGCTTTCCCTGAGCGTGTCCGCCGCGTGCTGCCGCCAGTCGTCCGCAGGGTCCATCGTGGCCAGTGCGGCGTTAATCCCGCCCGCCGCCAGGGACGTGTGCGCGTCCGCCTTCGGACGCTTCCCCACCGCGAGCACATCCACCCGACGCTCGGCTAGCTCGATCGCCGCGCGCAGACCCGAGCCTCCCGTTCCGATGATGAGAACTGACGTCGCGACCTGTCGTTGCGGACCGTTCATGGGTTCTTGCTCCGTTCATCCAAAAGATCCAGCCTGATTCACTGCGTCCGCACCCGGCCACGAATCACCTCGCGCCCCGAAGGTCTGACGGTGCGGCGTCACGGGCATGCGCATTCGCGCTGGGCCGCCGCGGCCCGGAATTGATTGCGACCGGAAGGCCGCCCAGTCCCCACCACCGCTGATCACCGTGTCAGGCGGGCGAGCGGTCAGCGGGCCGCGAGGCGCAGCGTCCGCACCGTCGAACGGACCACCTGTTCCTTCACGAACGCGGCCGTCTTGCCAGTAATGATTGTGCGCTTTGGCGAGTCGTCAGCACTGACAGGCTGAATCAGTCCATTGCGACGTCCTATGCTGAGGCACTGCACGTAGTACCGGAACGACAGCGGCTTGGGTTCCTCGCCGCGCAACTCGGCGACGATGTTCTTCCCGGCGTGCGACCCGACCGGCATCGCGGTAGCGCACGCCATCCGAAGCTCTCCCGAAGCTTCGGTGCGCGCGGCTGCCGCGTCCCCGACCGCGTAGATCTCAGGATGGGAGACCGACCTCAGCATCGGATCGACCTCCCAAACATCTTCGTCCGGCTACCAAGCGCGTACACGAGTCGGTCGTAGGAGTACCGCCCACCGTCGTCGGTGCGAACTTCGCGCCGCATGGGGTCGATCTCGGTCGCCCGCGCAGCCACATGCGTGATGTGCTTGTTCCGCAGGAATGTCGACAGCAGGTGGGTGTTTTTCGGGCGGCCGGCGGCCAGCTCGTGCTCACGGACCCGCTCTGTGAAACTCGACGTCGGCTCGATCAACGTGACACCCGCGCCATCCGCAGCTCGCAGAGCGGCCATCAACCCGCCATACCCGGCACCGATCACGACGACATGCTGACTGGTCAGATTCCCCTTTTTCGTCATACTAGTAGGACGAAACAGACCCCAACCCGTGTGACATGTGATCACAACGCAAGATCGGGTAACCAGGGAGTATTTCAGGCAGGGTTCGTGATACACCCAGATGAGCAGGTGTCCGACCGTCGCGTGTTTGACGACAGTGTGCGTCTTGATGGTCACGAACTACTCGGAGGTGGTGAAGCGCCTGTAGCGGAGAACTGGCTGCGTCCGTCCGACTGATCATGTTGAACGATCGCAGCTGCGCCGGGCCGCTGGCGTGGAGAAATTCCATGCCAGCCACGATTCAGCTTGTTCCCAGGCCGCACTAAAGCAAACGGGGAGTTGAATATCACATCGACAGGATGCTGCTGAAGCTCAAGACACCGGAACCACCCTGGTCTGGTAGCCCGAGCGCATTTCACAGGCATGGTCAAGGTGCGAACATGACCGCCTCGACCATTCGAGAAGCGAATCGAGTGAGGCGGACATGTCCAGCTTCACGAAAATAGTACAAACTTTGAGTCTGGGCGAAGTGTTGCGGTGCCGACCACGCGGACTTGGTCAGCTACCGATTCCGGCCCATACTCCGCCCACGGCCGGCACAGTCGTCGCGGCCTGGACCGAGACGGGAACGGCCCGGTTCTCCAGCTGGCCGATGCCCTCGACCCAGCTGATCAGCTCGTCGCCGGGACGCAGGAACCGCGGTGGGTTCATGAACGCCCCCACGCCTGAGGGCGTGCCGGTGAAGATGACGTCGCCGGGGTAGAGCGTGCACAGGCTCGATAGGTACTCGACCAGCACTGGCACCGAGAAGACCAGATCAGATGTTCGCGCCGCCTGCTGGGTCCGGCCGTTGAGCGCGCAGCCGAGTGCCAGGTCGTCCGGGTTCTCGAACTCGTCCGGGGTAACCAGGACCGGACCGACCGGACCGAACGTGCGCAATGATTTGGACAGCGAGAACTGGGGATACCCGCCGTCGAACTGCATCACCCGATCCGTGATGTCCTGACCCCCCGTCAGCGCTGAGACGTACTCCCAGCCCCGCCCTGGCGGCACGTGGTCGGCGCGAGCGCCGACCACCGCGACGAGCTCGACCTCCCAGTCGACGTTCTCGGACGACAACTCGACCGGCGACGTGGGGCCAGTCAGGCACGATGGGAATTTGGTGAAGACGAGCGGACGTTCCGGTAGATGCGCTCCGGCTTCCTCGATGTGGCGCCGGTAGTTCGCACCCACTGCGAATACCTGGCGCGGTGCCTGCAGCGGGTTTTCCAGAACGCTGCCACCTAGCTCGCGGAAGTCCCCTCGCACGCACCGCCTGTGGACGTCCACGATCTCGTTCCACTGCTCGAACATCACGCGCGCGTCCGCGCGGACCGCTCCCCCGGACACCTCGCCCACGTCGGCGAAACTGTCGCCGGCGACGAACACTGCCCGCCCTTCGATCACACCGATACGCACTCGTCCTCCCAAGTTCTCCGTGGCCTGACCGGCTCCGAGTGTCAAAGGTTCAAAGGGGAACCTCGACGGCATCCGCCGGGACGTCGTCGACGTCGACGCCGCTATCCGCCTCCCGCCAGATCTCGTAGGCGATCTCGCGCGCGATTTTGCCGTCCCGCATCTCGAACATGTGGACGAGTCGCGTGCGCACCTTGGTACCGATGGGGTACGGGAGGTTGGGCATCTTGTCGCCGACGACGACGGCCTCGCTGATGTGGTCGGTGAACACCGAGGTCTCGGTGACGACCTCGCGCAGCAGCGTCATCTTCGTGATGTGTGTCGTCTTGAAGATGTTGAGGTACGCCTCCTTGACCTCCGCCCCGCTGCGGTAGACCTGACCCCGTGCAGGCGCCTCCCACACGATGTCGTCGGTGTAGAGCTCGACCGCCTTGTCGACGTTCTCCGGGTTCTCGTTGTGGAAGTGGGCCTCCACTGCCAAGCGATTGCGCTCGATGATGTCGCTGGTGGACTCGGACATAGTGACGTTGCTCCTTAACTCTCTTGTGATTTCCTGGCCGGGCTGTACCCGAGCCCGGTCGGCGTCGGGGCTGCTCAGGCGGCGTTGTCCCCGCTCTGGAGGGAAAAGCTGTCCACGCTCAGCTTCAGCGCGGCCAACATCCGGTCCCGCGACGACTCCGCAGCACCGAGAATCCGGGGTAGGTCGTGACCGACCAGGCTGCCGCGCCACTTGCGCACCCGCCCGGCCACGAACACGGTGTCGACGTTGCCTCGGTTGGCGAACCCCAGCAGTGTGGTGAACGCGCACGGCGACGGCGACGTGTTGAGGTCAGTCCGCCTGACGAGCACAACGTCGGCCTGCTTCCCAGGCGTGAGTGAACCGGCCACATCGGCCAGCCCGCAGTTGATCGCGCCGCCAAGCGTGGCGAACGTCAGCGCCTGTTCCGGCAACAGATTCTCGCCGCTGTCACCGGAAGCGAGCCGGGTGAACGTGGCGCCGCGGTGCAGAGTCATCAGGTGCTGCATCTCGACGAACATGTCGGCGCCGTAGCTCAGTTCGTTGTCCATGCTGATGCCCGGCACCAGCCCGTGTTCAAGTGCCTGGTCGATCGGCGGTGTCGCCTGCCCCAACCCGAAGTGGGCGTCCGATCTGGGGCACACGTTCACGGTTGCCCCAGCGTCGGCGATGAGCCGCCAGTCGTCAGGGGGAAGCTCAATACAGTGGTTAAACGTGTGCTCGGGCGTCAGCAGCCCCGCGGAAGCCAACTCGGCGAGGTTCGTGATGTGCCGACCCATCTCGGTCGAGACCCACATCCCCTGGTCGCGGGCGTAGCGCCACAGGTCCTCAGTGGGAGCGAGGTCCAGCAGCCGAAGAGAAAGCAACTGGTCCTCGCTCGCGAAGTACCGGACCCGCGCATCCTCCACCGCCTGCAGCCAACTCCCCTGGTCTACGGAACCGTCGGTGGGCGGAGCACTCGCGTGGACCGCCCGGATTCCCGCGTCTGCAAGCCCCTCGACTGATGCGACGAGGTGTTCCGGTGTTCGAGTGTTGTGCGAGTTGTCGAGAATGGTCGTGACACCGCCGTCGAGGGCGTTCAGTGCGGTGAGCAGGTTGCCGAGGTACATGTCGTCGGGCGTGTACTGGGGTGCGAAATCCCCGTGGACCATTGACATATACGTGGGGAAGTCGATGCCTGCCGCGAGGCCGCGAAGTTGCCCCTCCCACGCGTGCACGTGCGAGTCGACGAATCCCGGCACGACGATGGCATCACGGGCATCGACCACGATGGCGGCCTCGCCCGCCCGCTCCACGAGGTTCGGCCCGACCGCGGTGATAGTGCCATCGGTGATGAGCAAGTCTCCGATCAGATTCCCGATCTCGGGGTCACCACTCACGATCGCCCCGCCAGCGAGGAGCACGGGCGCTTCCGGTGACCGGCGTAGCGCCTCCCCCACTGCCTCGTCTCGGCTGGTGTCGCGACGTCGGACCGGCGCGCCCCGGTTGATGCGGAGGTAACGCTCAGACCAGTCCTCGGTGAAATTCATAGGCTCTCCTCCTTGACCGTGTGCAGCTGGAAACTCCTCGATGGGCCTTCACCAGTTGTCGCGGCCGTGCAGCAATTGGCAACGCCTTGGGCGACGTAGGCGCAGCCCAGGTACCTCTCCCTGCGGGGCGCGGAAATGACGTCGTGCAGTCCGATGCCCCGTTAGTCAGGCTTATGAGCCGAAAAGCGCAGTGGCCCAAGATTTTTCGAACTCAGCAACCGGGTGGGCCCGGTCGACTGAAGCCAAGTATGCGCCCTTCTATGAGCATCTGCAAGAAATATTCGAATCTTTTTCTTGCATGTCCATGCCGCTAGACTGTGAGCATGACATCCTCTCGCCTCCCGACTCGTGCCGCCGACGTGTACGGGTTGATCCGCGCCGACATCTTCACGGGCAAGCTGGCCCCTGGTACCCGGCTGAAGTTCAACGAGCTGTGCGCGAGGTATGACACGAGCGTCGGAGCTGCGCGCGAAGCGCTCACGAAGCTTGTCAGCGAGAACCTCGTGATGGTCCGTCCCCGCCAGGGCTACATCGTGTCCACGCTCTCCCGTGCGGAGTTCGCCGACCTGGTCCAGGCGCGGGTCGAGGTCGAGGCGATCGCCCTGCGACTGTCAGTGGAAGCCGGGGACATGGCGTGGGAGGCGGCCGTCGTCAGTGCCCACCACGTCTTGGAGCGAACGTCGTTCTCCGACTCCGAGGACCGCCTGATGCCCACCCAGGCGTGGAGCGACGCCCATCGCGCCTTCCACGGCACCCTCATAAGCGCGTGTCCCAGCCGTCGCCTCGTGGCCTTCGCCTCGCAGCTGCGCGAGGAGTCGGCGCTGTACCAACTGTGGTCCATCTCGTCCCGTCTCGAACCACACCGCGACGGAGCGGGCGAGCACCGAGCATTGCTCGATTCGGCGCTGAAGCGGGACGCCCCCCTCGCCGAAGAGCTGATCCGCGAACACCTGCTGCACACCGCCCGCCTCGTCCTCGACCTGGACGACGACGAGTTCCGTCGCGAGACAGGGGAAAACCGCAGTACCCAACCATGAAGCACTGAACCCTTCTCACCCGCTGGGCCGCCCCGTATCTGGGCAACCAGAACTGCTGTGCCGATGCTTCCTGACCTGCCCTGTGTCTGGTCTGCCGACCGGCACCGGCCTGTCGGAGACTTTGTCCGGTTGCTAGGTGTAGTGATTCGGGAGCGTTCACGGCGTGGGCGAACTTCTCAGCGAACTCCGGGGAAACGTCTTCGTCAACACCCCAATCCGCCAACCCGTGGGTCAACAGCCGGACGAATTCCTCATACCCTCCCGGCTAAACAGGCACATCGCCACCACTGGGACCCTGGTGGTGGTTGGCGTGCTAGGTCAGAGCCCAGCGTCGAAAGCCCTTGCGGGGGAAGCAACTGAGCGGTCCGTAGCAGAAGATAGCGAAACCTGCCGCGTCGAATAGACATCGAGGGAGAGCCGAGCCGGGCGGTTCACGGTTAAGGCCATGGAAGCGGTGAAGATCCTGGCAGTGCAGCCGCGACGGACTCCTGGGCGGCTAGTCGGGGAAGAGGAGCGGCCGTCTCCAGTGATGGTGGCCGCCACCGAGGCTCGTGGGGACGATTGTCAGATTAAATCCACGTCGCCTGCCATGCCTGGCGCGTGCGTCGATATCCCGCTTAGCTCTGAGGCGGCATCCCCGCCGCGATCACTGAAAATGTTGTTGGTCGCTTAGGCAGAGGCGAAACAGACGGAAGGAAGCTTATGAGGCAACGGAAAAATGCCCGTCGGCGTGCCCTCATCGTGGGCCTTGGCATCAGTGGCATGGCTGCAGCGATCAGGTTGCACGAAGCTGGTTGGATACTGCAGTGGTTGAACGTGCGGCTGATCGTCGCTCCGGCGGCTACACCGTGCTCGTCCATGGCACCGGTGTTTACGCTGCCGAACGACTAGGCATCGCGGACGCGATCCCGACCCGCAACTTTGATGTTCGAACCACTTACGAGGTGCTGCGGTCTGGCTTTCGCATGCCGGGCTATGGGCTCGGTGACATTCCAACCAGGCCGCGGATCATGATGCGTGGCCGCATTGAGAAGGCACTGTTCAATGTGCTACCGACGCAGACAGAAGTGCGATACTCCACCACACCGGTTGCCATTGAGCAGGATGACACTTGTGCCACTGTCACCCTCCGTAACAACGTGACGGATGTCGAGAGCACGGGCCGATTCGAGCTCGTTGTGGGTGCGGACGGAGTCCGTTCCACGGTGCGATCACTGGTGTTCGGCCCGCATGAGAACTACACCAAGCCAACCGGTTACATGACCGCTGCCGCGCTCATGCGTGAGCACATCTCTGGCTTTGAGCCCCACGAAGGCTTCGCTTATACGGCCCGCGGGAAGTGCGCTTGGGCATTTCCCTTGGTCGACCTGGCCGCCCCTCCATGATGTTCACGTACCGCACCAAGAACGTCCGGGAAGAATTTAGCAGGGCACCTGTTGAATCCTTGCGACGCGCATTCGGCCCTAAGTCACTAGGGGTTCCGTGGTCGCCGGAATCGCCTTCGCGGAGCAAATCGGCCGCTGGATATAAAAGTGAGGGCAGCATGACGGCGTTCGAGGTCGAACCCGACGATCTGGTCGCGCACGCGAACCATCTGGACGGCCTGGTGGACTGGTTCACCACCGCATCGCAGGCGGCGGACTACGCGTTGTCCGATGACACGCACGGACTGCTGTGCGCGTTCCTGCCGCCGATCATCGACCCGGCTGGGGAGCAATCGAAGGACGCGCTGAGCGCGGCGGTGCAGGGGACGAAAACCACCGCAGACAACGTCCGCGCCACAGCAAGCGCCTACCGCGAGGCTGACGAGGGCGAGGCGCAGCCGTTCCTGCGGCAGACCGCCATTAGCGATGGCTAGGCCGACGGTGGCGTGGCCAGTAGCCGGGTCCCGGGTGCGGCCCTGGCCAATGCGCGCACGCCGAGCCAGGCCGAGGACCGGGTGGCAGCGACCGCCCCGACGGGAGTCGCAGTTCCGGACCGGCACGGTCGTCAAGTAGGCGACCGGTCGTTCTGTGGCGCCGGGCCGCAGAATCGCCCGGCGCCACACGCATGTTCAGCAGGACGCAGATCGAGGAATACGGACACAATGGCCAGTGCGGAAGGGTTCGGGGACCTGATCAGGAATCCCGACGAGGCGATTAAGTTCGCTTGCTGACCACGTTCCAGGATTTCGCCCGCGTTTTGGGCCAGCTCAACACCCGTGTCTTCGAGTGCATCGAACCCCGGCACGCACCGGTGCTCAGCCGCAGTCCGTGCAAGCCGATCGCTCTGCTGGGAAGTGTCAACTGTCGTCCCTGCTCCGCGGCAGTGGCGGCCGATAGTCGGCTGCTTTGAGGACGAAATCCACTACTCGCTCGACATACTCGGCACGGCTAGCGTCCAACTCCGCCACCCTGTCTGCTGGGGTCATCAGGAAGTGCTGGTTTATGATTCCCGCCAAGGCGTCCAGGATCATCGCAGGCGACGTTCCGACTGGGAGCTCCCCGCGATCGATGCCGCGAATGATGATTTCACGGCCCATCTTGGTCTGCTCTAGTCGCAGGTTCTGGATCGCAGTGTCGAACATGTCCGGATAGATCTTCGCCTCGACCTGGGCTCGAAGCACCACGAGACCATGGGGGCCGAGAACCGAATCGAGCAACGCGCGCGTCACCGCCAGTAGATCAACCCGGAGTGAGCCGGTGTCGAACACCTCCGGCGGTGGCTTGCGCGTCGCGAGAGCTGCCTCGACCAACTGCTCCTTCGTCCGCCAGCGTCGGTACAGCGCAGCCTTGCCAACTTGGGCGCGCCGCGCGACAATGTCGAGGTTGAGCTTCGCCCACCCGACCTCGCCGTAGACTTCCAGGGCAGCGGCGAGCACACGTCCTTCGATGTCCGGGTCCAAACGACGGCCCCGTCCGGGGCTGACGGACTCGCACGACACATCCCGAAGTTTGCCACACGGCTCGATCGTCATGGTCTGTCCCCGGCCAGCACGAGGCTGGCGGAAGCGGCGAAGAACAGGCCAACGCCCTGCACGAAGCTGACCCGCACCCCGGGCACCTGTGCCGCCGCCTCGCCGCGCAGCTGACGGACCGCTTCGATGATGGCGAACATGCCGTACATGCCGGTGTGGGTATAGGCGAGTCCGCCGCCATTGGTGTTCATCGGTAGTGCACCGCTCGCACTCGTATTCCCCTCAGCAATGAAGGAAGCGGCGTCGCCACGCCCGACGAACCCGAGGTCTTCGAGCATGTAGAGGGGTAGGTGCGCGAAGGCGTCGTAGCACATCAGGTGGTCGACGTCGGAGTGCTGGAGCCCCGCAGTGGCGAACGCCTCCGCACTGGAGCGCCGGAACGCGTGGAAGGACCCCACCTCGTCCATCTGGGACACCAGTGTGGATTCCGCCGACTCACCGGACCCGAGCAGGTACACCGCCCGCGTGGCGGCCGGGAGATCAGCCGCTCGTTCACTGCTTGTGAGCACGAGTGCCCCACCGCCGTCGGTAACCACGCAGCACATGTCGCGGGTGAAGGGGTAAGCGATCTGCGGGCCTTCGAGCACCTCGTCGACCGTCACTTCGGTGCGTCGCTGCGCTCGCGGGTTCTTGCTGGCCCACTTCCGCTGAGCGACGACGACGTGGGCGAGGTCCTCGACGGTCAGACCGCGCTCGTGCATGAACCGCAGTGCCGGTACCGTGAAGGTCGAGTACGGCGCGACCGCTCCGTATGGGGCCTCGAACTGCCCTGCCGGGGACTGCGGATTCTGCACCCATGCCGGACGCCCGACACCGGACCTCCCGGATTCCCCGTGGGTCACGATGACAACGTCGGCGGCACCGGCCGCGATCGCGGCGGCTGCGTGCCGCACGTGCAGCATGAAGCTGCCGCCGCCGATCATCGTGCCGTCCATCCACCGCGGTGTGATACCGATGTGGTGCGACACCTCCATCGCCAACGGCCCGGCGGTCGCCACGCCGTCTACATCGGACGGTTCGAGGCCCGCGTCGCGCAGGGCGTTGAGTCCCGCTTGGGCGTGCAGCTCCAATGTCGACAGGTGCGGCAAGTTGCCGAGTTCGTCGGTCTCGGCGGCACCGACGATGGCGATGTCGCCGCCGTGCATGCGGGTCATTCAGCGAGCTCCTCGGGACGGAAAACTGGTACGACCACGTCGCCGCGCTCTTCGAAGGCGACTTGGAGGTCCATGTCCAACAGCAGGTTCTCCGGGGTCGGCGTCACATCGACGATGTTGGTCATCAAGCGGGGCCCCTCGACCAGCTCGACGAGCGCGATGACCGGCGAGAGCGATTCGAATCCCGGCAGCGGCCGCTGGTTGATGATGTAGGAGACGAGCCTCGCCCGGCCCGATACGTCCACCCACCGCACGCTGGACGAGGCGCAATAGCGGCAGAACGAACGAGGGTAGAAGAAGTGGCGGTCGCAGGCCGAGCAGTGCTGGATGCGCAGCACACCGGCGCGGGCGCCCTCCCAGTACGGCGCGGTTTCCGGTGTCGGCTTCGGTGCGGGTGGCGCCGTCATACCGTCCTCCTTGAGAACACGCCGCGGTCCAGGACGACGGTGTCGCCCACCCTCGTCTGGAAGTAGCACGTCTCGCCCTCGTCCCAGATGACCACCGTCAGCTCCTGACCAGGCCGCACCGGAGCGGCGAACCGCGCGGACATGGCTGCGAACGCGGCCGGATCGGAGTCACACACCGCATGCAGGAGTGCCCGCCCGGTGAACCCGTAGGTGCACAGGCCGTGCAGGATCGGACGTTCGAAACCTGCGCGGGCGGCCAGCCATGGGTCTGAGTGCAGTGGGTTGCGGTCGCCGCTGAGTCGGTAGAGCAACGCCTGATCCGAACGAGTGCGGTAGGACATGGTGTGGTCCGGTAGTCGTTCGGGCAACGACCACGGGCACGCGCTACCACGATTCCCTCCGAAACCACCCTCGCCCCGGACGAAAATCGTGCTTCGCAGTTCAGCCAGCAGTCGGCCGGAGCCTGCCTCGACGCTCGACGATTCGATGGTGATGAGCGCGTTGGGCGCCTTGTCGTAGAACCCGACGACCCGAGATGTGGTGCGGGCGGTACCGGCGGACGGGAGCGAGCCGTGCAGTGTGACCGACTGCTCGGCGTGCAGCACCTGCGCCATCTCGAAATCTCCTAGCACCGGACCGTCCCCGTTGCTGGGAAGCAGCACCGCAAACGTGGGTAGCACCTGCTGCGTCACGGCGTGGGAGTTCTCGGTCGTGAATGCCAGCTCGGTCTGCGGATCGTCAGCCCCAGCACCGACGCCGAGCGCGTACAAGATGGTGTCGGTGGAGGTCCAGGAGCGTTCGCCCGAGTCCCATTCCTGGCCAACGAGATCCAGGTTCAGCGTCACGCCGGCCCATCTCCCATCGGAACACGGCCTCGCATATCGACGTTGGGCGCCGCTTTCGCTACCAAACCGGGCACGAGAGCACCCAGTTCGGAAGCCGTCCAGCGGCCCTCTTTGCGCGCGGTTGGCCCCAACCGCCATCCTTCTGCCACGCCGATCTCGCTGCCGCGCACGTCGAAGATCCGCCCTGTGACGTCGCCGCTGTCGACGCTCGCCAGCCAGGCCACCAGTGGTGCGACGTGCTCCGGCCCGAGAGCGTCATCGGCACCGCCCATGAGGGCTTCGGTGAGCCGAGTTCTGGCGGCGGGCGCCACGGCGTTGACAGTCACTCCGTACCGGCCGAGCTCCATGGCGGAGATGAGGGTGAAAGCCGCGATCCCCGCCTTCGCGGCACCGTAGTTGGTCTGCCCGGGATTGCCGTAAATACCGGAAGCGGACGTCGTATTGATCAGCCGAGCGCCTACCGGTCGCCCGGCCTCCTTAGCTTTGTCCCGCCAGTAAGCGGCAGCGAAGTGCGAGGGCGCGAACGTGCCGCGCAGGTGCACCCGGATGACGGCATCCCACTCGTCCGGAGACATCAACGCGAGGGTGCGGTCACGGAGGATGCCTGCGTTGTTGACCAGGGCGTCGAGGCGACCGAATTCGGCCACCGCCCGCTCGACAAGCCGCTGTGCCCCCTCCCAATCGGCGACGTCGTCGGTGCTCGCGATCGCCGCACCACCGGCCTCGACGATCTCGTGGACGACCGCCTCGGCAGCGCTCGGGTCACCACCGGTGCCATCCGCGGCGCTGCCAAGATCGTTGACCACAACGCTGGCGCCCTGGCGAGCGAGCTCAAGCGCATGTTCTCGTCCGAGCCCCCGACCGGCGCCGGTGACGATCGCCACGCGGCCCACGCAGATCTCGCTCATCTAGTCTCTCCTCCGTTGAGCTTGCTTGTCGCGTCGCACCCTGGGCGGGCGAGGACTTGCAGTTCGGTGGATCCGTTCAAGCCCCACGGGCCGTTCTCGACACCGATGCCGCTCCACTTGTGGCGGCCGAAGGGCAGGTCGGGCCGTGCGGTAGGCAGTTTCGGCGGCGTGCATGGCCTTGTCGACCTGCTCCGCAGTGCTGGCGGGTGCCTGCGCGAAGACCGACCCGGTGGCGGGGTCGACGACGCCGAAGGGCCGGTCGGTCGGCCCCGGCCCACCGTCGATGGTCATGGCGCGATCCGGAATCACTGGCATCTCACCAGGCGACTGGGAGCCGGAACACGCCGTTGATCGGCGACCAGACCTTGAACGGCACCTGCTCGACCGGTTCTGCCAACCGCAGCGTTGGGATCCGGCGCAGCAGCGTTTCGAAGATGATCTGCAACTCGACCCGCGCCAACGGCTGCCCGATGCACTGGTGGATGCCGTACCCGAACGCGACGTGATCACGGGCCTTGCGGTGGATGTCGAATCGGCCCGCGTCGGGGAAGTGCGCGTCGTCCCGGTTCGCGGAGAAGTTCAGCGGGATGATGCCCTCACCGGCGGGGATGACGGTTCCTCCGATTTCGATGTCCTCGCTGGCGATTCGCACGACGATCAGGTGAACCACCGTCAGGTACCGCAGCAGCTCCTCGATGGCGTTCGGGATGAGCTCGGGATCGCCCCGGAGTTCGGCAAGCTGATCGGGGTGCTGCAGCAGGGTGTATGTTCCGAGAGCTGTCATGCTGGCGGTTGTGTCGTGACCGGCGACGGTCAGCAGGAAGCATGCGTTGGCGACGTCCTTGCCGGCAATGGAGCCTTCGCGGCTCGCCTTGACGAGTTGGCCGAGGATGTCCTCGCCAGGATCCTCGGCGCGCTCCCGCTCGGCGGCCAGTTCGCTGACGTAGTCGAGGAGTTTTCCGAAGGCGGCCGCAGACCGCGCAACCAGCTCGGCGTCGGTGCCGTCCCCGTGGTTGAAGATGTCCTCGGTCGTCTGGTTGAAGAACCGGCGGTCCTGCTCGCGGACGCCCAGCACCCAACTCAAGACGGTCGACGGAACCCGAAGGGCCATGGCTTGTACGAAGTCGACCGGATCGTCCTTGCTGGCGAGCATGGCGTCGATCGTGTCGTCGACTAACATCTGGATGGCCGGTCGCAACGCCTCGACCCGCCTGACCATGAAGTTTTTCGCCAGCAGTTTGCGGAACACGGTGTGCTTCGGCGGATCCATCCGCAGGAACGACCGCAATGAGAGGTCGTCGGGTGCGCTGGGCGACAGCACCGGGAATCCTGGCCTCGTGCTATCGGCGCTGACCCGGGGGTCAGCGAGGATGGCACGCACGTCGTCGTAGCGCGTGACGAGCCACACCGGGCGTCCCGTCCTGGTAATAACTCGGGTAATCGGTCGATTCTCGCGCATCCATCCGTACAGCTCGGGTGGATCGATCGGCGGCCGGGGCCACGGGAAAGGTGCGTCGATCGCAATGCCTTCGGTGTTGGTCATCGCATTCTCCCAGGAATAGAGTTGTCGAATAGTTGTTGGCGGACTTCCCGCATCCGCTTCGGGCTGTTCCAAGCGAGAACCCCGACCGTTCGGTCGGCGTCCGTGTAGCGCACGACGAAGCGGTCGTCGGTGAGGCTGCCGTCGATCACGTCGACACCCGCACCGACGGGGTGAATTCCGTACATCTGGATCTTTACGTCGTACTGGTCGGTCCAGAAGTACGGCACCGGATCGAAGACTTCGACGTTGCCGCGCAAGAGGTTTCGTGCCGCCACCACGCCCTGTTCGGTGGCGTTCATCCGGTGTTCGAGCCGCATGCGGCGTCCGAAGCGCGGGCTCGGCCACGAGGCCACGTCACCTGCGGAGTAAACACCGGGCGCGGCTTGGCAGTACGCGTCGCATTCGATCCCGTTGCCCAGTGGCAGACCTGCCGAACCAAGCCAGCCGATGTCCGGGGTGGCTCCGACCGCGACCAGGACGCACCCGGCATCGATGCGGGAACCATCGTCGAGCACAATGCCCGCCACTCGTCCGCCCGCACCGATGACATCCACGACGGAAACACCGCAACGCAGTTCGACGCCGTGGTCGGTGTGCAGCCGGGCAATTCTCGCGGCGACCGCCGAGCCGAATTGCCGCATCAGGGGCGCGGGCAGCGGGTCCACTACCGTGACCTCCAAACCCATGCCGCGCGCCACCGCAGCGACTTCCGTGCCCAGGAACCCGGCACCCACCACAACGAGCCGTGGTTTGCTGCGCAACGACGCACGCAGCCGAACGGCGTCCTGCTCGCTGCGAAGGACATGGACGCCTTCGAGCTCGTGACCGACAGGTAGCCGACGCGGGGTGACTCCAGTGGCGACGACCAGGCCGTCGAAGGGAAGCTGCCGGTCATCGTCGAGCGACAAGCGTCGACCGCTGAGTTCGACTCCGGCGACTCGGCAACCCGTACTCACGTTGACCCGAGACGTGAGTAGTGGTCCTTCGGGCGCAACAATGTTCGCCCCAAGTCCCATTCGCCGGCGAGAACCTGCTTGGACAACGGCGGGCGATCGTACGGTGGTGCGGGCTCCTCCCCCACGAGTGTCAAGGCACCGTCGAATCCTTCACGGCGAAGGGTCTCCACCGCGGCAAGCCCGGCAGCACCAGCCCCTACGACCACGATGCTTCTCAAGAGGTCGCACCCGCAGGTACCAGAACGGGTTTGATCGTCTCGCCACTTACCGAGTCGCGCTCTGCATCGTTGATCGCGTCGAGGGCGTAGGTGCGGATCAGCCTGTCGAACGGGAAGCGACCGCGCTGCCAGAAGGCGATGAGCTGGGGGATGAAGAACTGCGGAACGGCGTCTCCCTCCATGAGATAGGTCAGTACCCGCCCGCCGTAGAGCGCCCGTGGGGGAAGCGTGAGCTCGCCGCCGACACCGACCAGCCCGCAGACACCACGCTCACGCAAAGAAGCAAGGGCCGTGGCCACCACAGACGACACCCCGGTCGTATCAAAGGCGAAGTCCACGCCACCGGTCCACGCCGTGATCTGCGCTGCGACATCCGGTGCAGCGCCGTCGATCGTGCGCGTGGCACCGAACTCCAGCGCGAGCTCCCGGCGGTTCGCGTGGAGATCGACGGAGATAATCTCACTGGCTCCCGCTACACGAGCCGCCATCACCGCGGCGAGACCGACCGCCCCTGTGCCGAACACGGCGATGCTCGCCCCTGCACGCACCTTCAGCGCGAGCAACACGGAACCCGCTCCGGTCTGAATGCTGCAGCCCAACGGCCCTAACAGTTGCAAGGGCAACGAACGGTCGACGGCGACGACGTTCCGCTCGGTCGCGATCGCATGAGTCGCACAGGATGACTGCCCAAACCAGCGTGCGGCCAACGGCTTACCGGTTCGGTCCGTCATCGGGGTGGACCCGTCGACCCGAAGGGCAGTTATGTTGCGCGACTCGAATTCGACGCAATAGGAGGGCTCACCGCCCATGCAGCGGATGCACCGGCCACACGAGTCGAAGCTCATCACGACGTGGTCTCCTGCGACGACACCCGTAACGCCGGGACCGACCTCCTCCACAACGCCCGAGCCTTCATGCCCCACCACCAACGGATGTGGCCGAGTCAACCCATGGCGTGGCAAGAAATCTGTGTGGCACAAACCGGCTCCAGCGACACGGACGAGCACCTCACCCGGCCCTGGACCTGCCAGGTCCACCTCTTCGACGGTGAACGGTTGGTCCGCTCCTCGAAGCACCGCAGCATGCACGTTCATACTGGCTCCGTCCTCAGTCGACGGCCAAGATCGCGGACGCAGGACACAACCGGACCGACTCCTCCACGACCTCCCGCGCATCCTCACCGGGATTCTCGTTGAGCAGCACGACCATTCCTTCGTCGTCCTGGTCGAACACCATCGGTGCAACCATCACGCACTGTCCAGATGCGACACAACGGTCACGTTCGGTCGATACTCGCATCACTTGCCTCCTCGGTACGTGTCACGCAACGCGCGACGTTGCAACTTGCCGGATTCGGTCCTGGGAAAATCAGACAGAAATTCAATGCGGCGCGGACGTTTGAAACCTGCAAGGGCACGGCTGCAGTACGCGCGCAACTCTTCCGCGAGTTCCTCGCTCGGTGTGACGCCGACCATGGGTTGGACGACCGCCAGAACGCTTTGCCCCCACTCCTCGTCAGGCACGCCTACCACTGCCGCGTCCGCGACCGCAGGATGGGTGATGAGGCGCTGCTCGATCTCCGCCGGATAGATGTTCACACCACCCGATACGATGAGGTCAGTACGACGATCGGCCATGAACAGGTAGCCGTCGTCATCGACGTAGCCGACGTCACCGACCGTGACGAGCTGATCCTCCCGGACGGCAGCGGTCGCATCGGGATTGTTGTGGTACTCGAACTCCGGCGCCGTGAAGTAGATGGTGCCGACCTGCCCGCGCGGCTGCTCGACACCGGATTCGTCGCGGATCCGGACCGTCACACCAGGCAACGGGCGTCCGACAGCGCCAGGCTTCGTCAGCCACTCGTCCGGGCTGATCCGTGTCACCAAACCCTCTGTGGCACCAAGGTATTCCCAGATGATCGGCCCGACCCACTCGAACATCTGCTGTTTGACCGCGACCGGACATGGTGCTCCGGCATGGATCAGGACCCTCATGCTCGACAGGTCGTAGCTGCTGCGGGTGCCCGGCGGGAGGCTCAGCATCCGATGAAAGTGCGTCGGAACCATGTGACTACTGGTTACTCGATGATGATCGATGGCCCGCAATGTCGCCTCAGCATCGAACCGCTCATGGACCACGACCGTGTGCCCGGCGTGCAGGAACCAAACCGCGAAATTGCCGGGCGCAGCGTGATAAAGAGGGGAACACACCAAGTGGACGCCGTCGCCTGGCACCACGCCGTACCCCGCCAGGTTTGCCAACGCCAAAGCCTCGATTGACCGCTCGGGAGCGGCGGCGGACAGCG
Source organism: Saccharopolyspora antiqui (assembly GCF_052246905.1). NCBI lineage: Bacteria > Bacillati > Actinomycetota > Actinomycetes > Pseudonocardiales > Pseudonocardiaceae > Saccharopolyspora > Saccharopolyspora antiqui. The sequence continues at coordinate 113,125 of NZ_JBQQBO010000009.1, read as the reverse complement.
GCCGCCGAACACCCTTGGGACGCCCCGTCGTGCCTGACGTGTAGCCCATAACGGCGCCTGCCGCGCGCTCCTCCGGCAGCGTATCCGGCGCAGCTGCAACGAGTTCGGAGTAGGAGAGCCAGCCGTCGATTTCGCCGCCCACGACATAGCGATGTACTCCGTCGCCGACCTCTAGCGTTCCTGCTTGTTCGGCGTGCGCGACGACGACCCGAGCCCCGCAGTCCGTGATGATGTACACCATCTCCGGCGGCGCCAATCGGTAGTTGATCGGGACGAGGTACAGCCCCACCTGACCGGTGGCCAGCACAAGCTCGAAGTACTCGACACCGTTGTGCACGACTGCCGCCACGACGTCCCCAGAGGAGAGCCCCAGCGACCGCAACGCGTGCGAGATGCGGTTGACGCGAGCTCCGAGCTCGCCGAACGTCACCTCCACACCGCGTGGCGTGATGATCGCCAGGCGATCAGGCTGAGCCGCGGCTCGCTGGTAGAAGCCGACGTACTGCCGTTCAGCATGCGGATCGATCGTCGAACGGTTCGCGGACATCAAGCCTCTCTCAGCGCAGGTATCCCGGTAGAGGTCCACATCTTTTTCGGACGAAAAGTGTCTGATAAAAAGATAGGCACACTGTTCGCCCAACGTCAACCCGCCCCGGCGGAACGACGACAAGGCCGTCGGCTAGCGAGCCAAATCTCAGGAAGGACAAGGAACCACTCCCGCCCCTCGCTCCGCCCCCGCCTAGCAGAAAGGCGTTTCTGACAGCCACCAGGATGCGACTTGGGCCAAGAACGCCAGGTTCGGAGCCGACCGCATCCGATTCGAAGTTTTCGGCTCGGACCTGTGGACCACCGGAGCGGACCGCCTCCCAGTCCCACAGCCGGTCGTTTGACACGGGAACACCCGTCGCTGAACGCGAAGAGGGCGTCCAGGGACCGGAACGAACTCAGGTCGGCTGCGGAGGTCGCCGATTCTTGCGTTGAACCAGTTTCTTCATGGTCGACGGAGGAACGAGCCCCGAGGCGAAGCTGCGACGGCATGGGCAGGTCGTCGGCCCCTTCTTCGACAACCGCGCCTTCAAATTGGCGAGCAGAGTGCTCGCAAGGATTGATGACAAGGCAGGAAAGGTCTTTGGGTCGCGCGGCCCGCACCCCAGCACGACGCCGAGTCAGGGTCCACTGACTACCAAGGCTAGGAAGACCCAATTGCCGGGCACTGCTGGCCGATCCATGCCTCAGCGGCTGCTGCCACGGCACGGCCAACGGGATCAGCCATCTCGCTGCACTAATCCCGAACGTGATCCACACCCCCGCGCGACTACTCGTGAGGAGGTAGTGATGATGCGTGGAAACTCCTCTCGCATAGTGGCGCTGATCAGCGGCGAAGAGCCAGCCCGCACGGCTGCGCTCCCCGACCCGCAGCAACTTTTAGGCCTTGCACAGGAGCTTCGTCCTCGCGTGTCAGGCCGATACGGACGTGACATCGCGCTAATCCGTCGAGAGTGCTGGGACACCGCCGAGTTCTGCCTCGTCACCTCCTGCTGGGCCATGCCCCTGGTGACGACGCTGCACTCCCAGTACCTTCGTCACGAGCCCGTCGTTCACCTCGACCCACAAAGAGTATTCGTTCTCGAATTTTCCGCCGGTCGCGAGTTCTCCGCTCATCGACCAGCGTACGGTGCCGAGGTTGCCCTGGCTGATCTGGCGGTGCACCACGGTACGCACCGAGTTTCCATCGTACAGCGCCGAGAAGACCTTCTTCAGATTTTCGCGGACCTTTTCGCGACCGTAGCTGAGGCGCTTCACAATCTCATCGGGACCGGGATCCGGATCGGCGATCCACCATGTCACGTCCTCCGCGAGGAACGCGGTGATTTTGTCCGGATCCCCTGCAGCATTGACGAGTTGGGCCGCCAACGCGCCCGGCAGCGGGGCCGTCGTGGGCGTCTCATTCATTTCTGCATCATCCTCTCTACTGCATTTGATTTTTCTTCGGTCCCACCCTTTACGACGAGACAGCAGGAGAAAATGTGACGACCGTTCGGCATGACCACCGTCACAGCACTCGGGTGGGACTTCGCATCGTAAGGAATGTAGTTCGCCGTTATTCACAACAAGCCACAGGTGAGTTTGAGCAAGGCAGCGCCAGCCTCCTCGCGCCCGACGGCAACCAGGCGGGCCGTGGCCCCGTAGATCTTCGACGCCCGCATCTCCATGTCTAGTTGCCGGGCGTGCTCGGGACGTCTGGTTGGATCTCACTCATAGCCTGGGATGGAGAGGGCAACCCAGCTTCACGACATCTGCTGAGCAGCGGGGCGGCTGGCGATGCAGGATCTTCCTTTGATCGTTCGTGGGAAACCTTTGCTGCCTTCAAGCACGATTCGCGCATGCTTCGTTGCCTTCTCTGAGATTTCGAGGACGCGGACATGCCGCAGATCGCGGACGGCCCCCGAGGTACCGTCCGCGATCCGGACCATCCCGCGCGCTAGGGCACCCTCTTTCCAGGGCCGTGCAGGATGTTGTGTTCGGCCCGCCATCAACAACAAGGGCTTATCAGTGCGCCCCGTCAGTGGAGCGGCAGACGCCAGCAGGCGAACCTGAACAGATCGGCCTGCCAGTACGTTCAGCCGAGGGCCGGCGTGAACGAGTAGTGGGCCTGTTGAAGGAGTGCTCAGCGTAGTCGGCTGGAGGAATGATCACCATCGTATTGATGACCTGCTTGATGCTCTTCGCCTCTTGACCGGTGAGTTTGACATCACGAGCCCAGACCTCGGAAAGGACCGCGCCGGCCGGACCTAGATCCAGGCATGTCCCATAGGGGCTGGCACGAAGGGAACCGGGTCGAGCCCCAACAGATCTCCCACTACGTCGTGCCCGGCGTACCGTCCTAACGGCATCCCGTACTGGCAGCTCTGCGTAACGACGTGCCCGTCTTCCACCACGGCCGCAGCCGTGTCACCGGCGGCGTAGACCTCCCGCGCACCGGTCACCCGCAGGTACTCGTCCACCACAAGCCGCCCCAGCCGGTCTTTTTCCCGGGGATTTGCGCGGTCAGCGGGCTCGCCAGCATTCCCGCAGTCCACACGGTCGTGGCCGCAGCGGCGATCTCCGTTCCGTCGGACAGCCGGACACCGCCAGGCTTGACGGCCTCCGAGCTCACGCTCAACCGCGGGTGTCGTCGTACAGAGCCGTGGCCGCGAAAGAGAGATTCGCGCTCTCCACGATCTGACGCATGTCGTCGTTGATGACAGTCACCAGTCACCGGCTTTCGATCTGCTGGGCTTCTCGCCTGCCGATGCTGAGCCGGTCGAGGCTGAACGCGAAGGTGCGCACGGGCGACAAGCCGAGCAGCGCGGCCGCGGCGCAGGCCGCGAACACCGAGGCGTTCAGCGGCGCTTCCCAGCTGACGAAGACGCCCATCGACAAGGCGAACACCAGTAGCAGGCCGGTTGCGGCCCAGGCCGACCACCGCACGGCCACGCCGGCCAGCAGGGTAAGGCCCACGACCAACTCCGCCACCGTCACCGCCCACGCGGTCACGTCGACCAGCCCGTCGGGCAGGTACGGGGCGAGCTTCTGCGTGTAGGCGATGAAGGACTCGAAGTCGCCCCAGGTCACCGAGCCGGTGTGGGCGGGTCCCCAGAGGCCGAGGCGGTCGGCGACCGCCGACAAGAACCCGGACGACAACGTCAGCCGGGCGAACACCGTCGCCGTGGCCCACAACGGCTCCCGGCGGGGAGCGTGTTCCAGCTGGCGATGCGCGTTGCGTAACCAGGACATCAGATCTCCTTGTTAATTCAGAATGCGCGCTCTGCTCACGGCCGGGCGGCGTGGCGGGCGCAGTGCAGCCACGGATTGGCGAGCCGCTGCAGCGCGGGCGTGACGACGTACGTCATTGTGGGCACCACGACCGCGACCATCACCAGGGTCCGGGCCGGCAGGGAGAGCCAGGGCAGCCAGGCCGTGGCAGCCCACGAAGCGAGCGTCACCAACGGGTACAGACCGGCGAAGGACAACGCGGCCAGCTGCCACTTGGCGGGCGTGCCGTCAGGGCGGTGCACGGGCGCTGGGACGCCGACCCTGCTCATGGTGGACGAGTTCATGATTCTCCTTCCGTGCTCGAGATCGACACTAGGGCCGGGACGGTCCACAAGGGAAAGACCAACCACGGCGGATTCAGTAGTGTGTGGTTATGGATCTCGAGGCGCGGCACCTGAGGTACGTGGTGGCGGTGGCCGACACACTCAACTTCTCCCGGGCGGCGGAGCGGCTGCACATGTCGCAGCCTGCGTTGTCCGCACGGGTGAGGGCGATAGAACGACACTTGGGCGCCGCCCTGTTCCAGCGGACGACGCGATCGGTGTCGTGCACGGACGCGGGCGCCCGGTTCGCCGAGCGCGCCCGGGAGATCCTTCGGCTCATGAACGAAGCGGAGCAGGAGTGCCGCCAGTCGGCGCACGGAAGGGTGCTGCGGGTCGGGTTCTACGGGGTCGCCGCCGGCGAGCTGACCACGGCCATCGTCGACCGGTTCCGTAGCCGGAACCCGGGCATCGAGGTCGAGCTGCGCCGGCACGGCTGGGAAGATCCTTCAGCGGGACTGCAGGGCCGAGAGGTGCCGCTTGCCTTCGTGCGGCCGCCCTTTCGCTCACGAGGTTTGCGCCTCTTGACGTTGCTTTCCGAGCCGCGCGTGGCCGGATTGCCGGCGGATCATCCGCTCGCTGACCGGGAGAGTACGGACGTGGCCGAGTTGCTCGACGAGGCAGTCGTCGTCCGGCGCACCCCGGATCCGGTGTGGGCCGAGTTCTGGTACGCGGGCAACCTGCGTGCTGGCCGTCCGGCGCCGCGCCTGATCGAGGTCGGCGACGTCGACGAAGAACTGCAAGCGGTGGCAGCTGGACGAGCGGTCACCTTGACCACCGAGGCGGCCGCCGTCTATTTTCCCCGGCCCGGGGTCGCCTACGTCCCGCTCACCGGGCTGCCGCCCAGCCGGATCGCCTTGGCGTGGCACGCGGACGAAACCGACCCCGCCTGCCACGCGTTCATCGATGCTGCGCGACACGTGGCCGCTCAACACCGAACCGGCACGCTCTGACCGCGACGACGGAAGCCGCCGCGGGCAGGTTCACGACCGGTTGGCCCCGACGGCGACCGCGTGGCCTGTACGGTCGCGTTTGGTGCGTAGGTAGCGGATGTTGTCGGTGCCCAGGTCGGCCAGCGTTTTTTCCTTGAAGCTCAGCACTTCAGGGGTGTCGACCTCGTAGACCACCGTGTCGGCGGAGAGGGAGAGGCGAAACACCCTGGTATCGAGCCCGGCGCCGAGGATGGCGAGCTGCCGGCAGCCCGCGTTCACCCGGCCGGTGACATATTCGTCGTAGAAGCCCGTACGGCCCGAGAAACATGCGTAGAGGCCGTTCCACAGGTGCGAGGAACCGTCCTCCCGTGCGGGGCCGAGTCGAGGCAGTGATCCGGCGGCCACGTCGATACCGAGGGCGCGGGCGACGAACTCTTCCGCCAGTAGATCTACGAACAAGCGATCCGGACGACGGGATTCCTGGGCTCGGGCGTAGGCGGCGAACAGCGCGGTGAGACCGACCCCTTCGGGCAGTCTTGGTCCATCCATTGGTGGCCCTCCTAAGATGCTTTGGCTGCTGCAGAATCGGGAGACTTCCGTGCAGGCCGTCTAATAGGGCTCTCCGAGAGGAGTCGTCGTGCACGCGTGGCCCTCCCACGGGCCGAACGCTATCGCGTTGCGACGAAAGCGAGTGGTCCACTTGATTTTCGGTGGACTGGTCCATTCGCGAGTATTCAGCAGGATGTGCTTGTCCTCACAAAAGAAGCTGTCACGCCGGTCCGGCCTCGCCCCGTCTTCGGGAAGACACCAACCCGGGGATTCAGCGGGCGCGGTGGCTGAGTCGGTATTCAGGAGAAAATCATGCGAACTACGAAAATTCTTCGGGCCGCGGTGGGTGGGGCGGCCGTCGTGGCAGTGGCCCTGGCGGTGCCCGGCGCCGTCCACTACAGGACCGAGACCACGGCGGTGGCGGTGCCGATGCAGTCGGTGATCGGCCGCGACGGCGCGGGAACGTTGTTGTCGGTCAAGGCAATCGAGAACCTCGACCCGGTGCTGGCGTCGGTGTCCGGGCGAGCGGATCGGATCACCTACCGCTCCCGGTCGCTGCCCGGTCGCGACATCGTGGTCAGCGGCGCGTTGTTCACGCCGAAGGGGACGGCGCCGCGGGGAGGGTGGCCGGTCGTGTCGTGGTACCACGGATCGACCGGCATCATCGACCAGTGCGCGCCGTCGACCGTGCTGAACAAGGACGGCAAGGTCGACTTGTACGGCTACGGCGGCTTCGTCGCGCAGCTGCTCAAGGCTGGCTATGCGGTGGCTGCGACCGACTACGAGGGACTGGGCAGCGACGGTGAACACCCATACATCGTGGCCGACAGCGAAGGTCGTGGAGGAATCGACGCCGTTCGAGCTGCGATTCAAGCCGAGCCGAACCTGTCAAAGTCGTATTTCAATGTGGGGCATTCGCAGGGTGGGCAAGGCGCCATCGCCGCGGGCGAAATGGCCCAGACCTACGGCCAGGGCTTGGATTTCCGGGGCACCGTCGGGCTGGCCCCGGTGACGAACGTCGGCCAGGCCTACGGGTACGGCTACCCCGCCAACACGGACCGCGGGTTCTACTTGCTGGCGCTGTACGGATTGAAGACCGTGCACCCTGAGCTTCGGTTCGACCAGTACCTGGGCAGCCAGGCACTGGATCTGCTGCCGAAAGTCACCCAGGAGTGCACCGCGGAGATCTGGACCGACTTCTCCGCCAATTTCGGAGACAAGCTGAACGACTGGCAATTCGCTCCGCAGGATGCCGTCGCGGCGCTGAAGATCCAGGATTGGCTAGACCGCGAGTCCGTGCCGCGAGGCAAGACCCCGGGTGGCATGTTGCTGTTGCAGGGCACCGAGGACCCGTCGATCAAGAAGGCCGTGACCTACCAGGCGGTCCGCAACGCTCGCGCGGCTGGGACCTCCGCTGATTTCAGGCTTTACCCGGGCAAGGATCACTATTCGGTGCTCACTCCCCGAAGTGAAGGCGGCGCCGGCGACGACGTCATCGATTGGCTCAACAAGCACGTGCGCAAGTAACTCATCCGAATCGACCGCCCCCGCCACCCCAAGGAACTTGGGGGCGGGGGCGCTCTCAATCGGACGCGCGTTGATCGGCAGGGGCGAGCTGGGTGAGCTTGTCCGGGTTGGACATCCACTGGATTCCGGTGACTAGGCCACAGGAGATCTCGAACGCGCAGACCTGCCACTGCCGGCCGAGCCGGACCAGCACCGCGGCTTGTCCGTTGATTTCGGCGATCTGGAACTCGACGTCGGGGTACTTGTCGATCGTCCCGGTGAGGAACCGGCTGACTCGCTCCGCGCCGGACACCGGGCGCAACGCGGCGCGCGCCTTGCCGCCACCGTCGCCCCACAGGGTGACGTCTTGCGCGAGCAGCCCTTGCAGTGCGGTCCGATCGCCCGTGCGGGCGGCGTGCAGGAACCGTTCCACCAAGGCACGGTGCACCGACGGATCCGTGGGAAACCGGTCGCGGTCGGTGGCAAGGTGTGCGGCGCCGCGCCGGTACAGCTGCCGGGCGTGGGCTTCACCCAGCCCGAGGATCTCCCCGATCTCCTCGTACGGCAGCTCAAAGGCCTCGCGGAGGACGAACACCGCGCGCTCGGGCGCGGAGAGCCGGTGCATGAGCCGTAGCGTGGCCAGCGACAGGGTGTCCCGCTGCGCGGCGGTGTCGGCCGGCCCCAGTGGCTCAACCTCCTGGGTGCGCACGGGTTCTGGCAGCCACGGGCCGACGTACGTTTCCCGGTTCCGGTGGGCCAGCCGCAGGCGATCGATCGCGAGCCGGGTGACCACGGTGATCAGGAACCGGCGAGGGACCTCGATGGCCGACCAATCGGTATCGGCCCACCGCAGCCAGGCTTCCTGGACCACGTCCTCGGCGTCGGCGAAGCTGCCGAGCATCCGGTAGGCGACCCCCAACATCACCGGCCGGTGCCGTTGGAACACCGCGCTGGCGTCATCGTCGAGGTGATCATGGTCCGGCTTCACAGGGTCAGTGTAGGAGACGGCACTCCGGGCGACCTGTTCTTGGTCGGCCGTCCCGAGTGGGGGATTCACACGTCCAGGCTGGCGGTTTGGCGATAACGCCCTTATGCGCGAGCACCCGGGATACCTTGATCAGCCCACTGCACCGCGCACCCTTCGGATACCGCTCGTCCAGCGCTGCCGCGAGTCGCTCGCCCGGGGAGTCGATCGACCTCCACCTCGCGGGATCGCGCCGGGGTATTGCCCCCAGTACCGGGTGGAGCAGGCGGCAAACAGGTCGTCGGCGGCGGGGAAGTGCCGGTACACGGTGTGCCGCTGGACCCCGGCCAGCGTGGCGATCCCGGCGATGGTCGTGTGCGCGGAGCCCATAGTTCCATGCAGCTCGATCGGACCCCACCGACACGGAACGGCTACTGAGTCGCGTTCGTAGGCCAGCCGAGCCCGGGACCGCGGGGTTGCCGGTGTGGTCGACGACGTTGGTACTGCGGGTGGCACGCCTGCTGTTTGCGCTTGTGCGAGACCCGCTCTGCTCTGGCGACGTCAGATATCGCAACTGTCCCAATACCTCTCACGCACGGATGCCGTCGGTTGAACTGCCCCGTTTCGATAGAGACTGTGGTGTGCCGTAGTGGGCGGGCACGTCATAACGAGACCTTGTGCGAAGAAGTCACAACATGCCTCCTGCCTCGTCTATCTGTCAGGCACGGCATCAACAGGTTCAGGAGTGCGCGGCATGTCTGAAGTATTGGTTATTGGCGGCGGGTTCGCTGGTGTGTGGGCGGCCCGCGGTCCGTCGCCGTAAGGACGAGGGTGTTCCCGAGACAGATCTTCGGGCCACACCGCCAGCGTTACGGGGATCGATACCGGCAAGCGGGAGGTCGTGGCCGTCCGCCGGGACGGCGGGACGGAGTTGCTGCGTTATGACCGCTTGGTGCTCGCGAGCGGCAGTGAGGCATGAGCTCACTCCTCACAGGATCCACACAATTCTCTGATGGTAGATATCCAGGATAATCGATGTCAAAGATTCGACACGCTCGACGATGGAAAAACCTTTACACGCCAACTGGTCCAAGAAACACAGCAGCAATTGGACCGACAGCCCCGTCCGCGGCCGGAGTAGCCTCTACCTAGTGCGGGAGAAGAACCCGACGACCGAGGTCCTCGACCAGGAGACGCCGGACGGTCTCGGATTCGCCCGGTAGATCGAGGGCCGCGTGACAGGCGTCGTGACGGCGGACGTCACCGGGGACCGGGCGACGGACTCCGGATGGTCCTCGACCCTGAGAAGCTGACGTTCTGGAACTGAGCCTCGCGAAATCGGGAGCTGTGTCGTCCTCCCGGCAAGGCCCCTGAAGGAGAAGGATTCCATGACCCAGCAAGCAGGTATCGCCCAGACCGAGGCGGAGTATCGGCGCATCGGCATCAGCCCGGACTCCATCGCACAGTGGGAGGACGGCGCCCGTACCGACGGGCGCCGCGGCACCTACGAGTGGTGGTACTTCGACGCCCACCTCGACAACGGGGCCACGCTCGTCGTCGTCTTCATGTCGAAGGACCTGTCTACACCGGGCAAGCCGCTCAGCCCGGTGATCCGGCTGAACCTCGACCTGCCGGACGGCCGGAAGTTCCAGATCATCCAGGACTTCCCGGCGGCTTCGTACTCGGCCCGGACCGACCGGGCCGATGTCCGGATCGGCGACAACGTCTTCGCCGGTGACCTCTCGCACTACGAGATCCGGGCCGAGGTCGGCGGCGTGAAGGTCGACGTCACCCTCACCGCTGAGATCCGTCCGTGGCGCCCGCACACCGGGTACCTGCTCTTCGGGGAGAAGCAGGACCTCGAGTTCTCCTGGCTGCCATCCGTCCCGCAGGGCACGGTCCGCGGATCCTACGAAATCGACGACGTGCGCACCGACGTGAGTGGGATCGGTTACCACGACCACAACTGGGGCAACGTCGGGATGATGTCGATCATCCACGACTGGTACTGGGCCCGCGGTCAGGCCGGTCCGTACTCAGTGATCGCGTCGTACGTCACCTCGCACGAGAAGTACGGCTACACGCCGATCCCGATCTTCATGCTTGCCCGGGAGGGCGAGATCGTCGCTGACGACGCGGCGCGGGTGCGCTTCGAGACCGTCGACACCTACGTCGACAAGAAGACCGGCAAGCCGGTGGCCCGCACCACCCGGTACACCTACGACGACGGCGACGACGAGTACGTCGTCACGTTCACGAAGAGCCGGGACCTGGTAGCCAACACGTTTGTCGAGCAGATGAAGGGCTGGCGCAAACTAGCCGCGCGTGCGACCCGCTTCGACGGTGCCTACCTCCGCTTCACCGGCGATCTCACGATCGAGCGGCGCAAGGGTGGCGAGACCGTCGAGACGTTCTCCGAGCAGGCGATCTGGGAGCTGATGTACTTCGGGCACGCCCGCTGACGCGACACGGGGCGGCTCCTCTCATGACCGAGCACAAATCGAGATCAGCTCTCGACCGGACCGACTGCTGCCGGTCCGGTATGTACGCCGCGATCGGCACCAGCGGCCTTCCAGCTCGACAGGTCCGGCGTCGCGGTGGTGACCACCGAAGCCGCAGGCACCGATCGCACCCTGCTGCATCACGCTGAAGCGAGAACGGTGCGGAGATCGACGTCTTCTGACGATTCTGGCACTCACGATCGCCGGCCGCGCCGCCCTCCGAACCGTCGGCCACTGCTACATCACCCCGCCCCGATGAGTACTGACGTGTCTGTAGCCGAGTCCATCAGAGGCCACGGTGCGCCACCGTACGACCTGAACACCCAGGCCTCGACCTGGCGTCACTTCTGGCACCTGGTGGCCACGGTGCACGAGCTTCGCCAGGCGAGCCCAGTGGCCACGGTCCGATGCAGTGCACGCTGCTTTGGTGGAACGGACGCATGTGCGGCATGCCGTCGCGGTCGTCGAGCACAAGGCTCGGCGCGTCGATGTCGAGGGCGAAGAAGTCGCGGATTGAGGCCCAGAACACGGCGAGATCGGTGACTGACCATCGCCACAGCTCCCAGTAGCCAGCGAACCGGCGACCGTGCTCGCGTTGCAGGTAGTCGAGATAAGTGGTGAGCCGGGACTGGGCGGTGCACTCGAGTGGGGACGCCCAACGGACGCCCCCGCAGTCGGCCGCCGAGTCAGTCGGCGGGATCCCGTACGTCCAGCCAGAGGACGTCACCGAGGCGATGCTCTTCCTCGCCTCCGACGCGGCCCGATACATCACCGGCGTGACGCTGCCGGTCGACGCGGGCCATGCCGCCGGCTGAGGCTCCGCAGATCCGGAGCAGATCCGGAGCAGATCCGGAGCGACATCTCTTGCTCGACCCGCAACACTGAGGTAAAACTGTAAGCAGTTTTGAGGTATCGTTCGAGGAGTTGGAGCGACGATCCCACCTCAACGGATAGATTGGGCATTATCTGTCGACACCTGCCGGTGGTAAAGGAGTCCGCAATGACGCAGGCCGCCACCCCGATTGGCCTTTCACAGCTCCCCGTCCGGCTGCACCACAACGCCTGGGTGACCACCGACCAGGAAGTGACCCGGCAGTTCTACGAGACCGTCGTGGGGATGCCCCTGGTCGCCACGTGGGCTGAGGCCACCGAGATCGACGGCGAGAAGGTGGAGTACTGCCACACCTTCTACGCGATGAAGGACGGCAGCGCGCTGGCGTTTTTCCAGTTCGCCGAGCAGGCCCACCACGACAAGCTCGTCCCGCCGCCGACCCCCTCGATGTTCCGCCACGTCGCATTGGCCGTCGACGCAGCCAAGAAGGACGCCATCAAGGCCAGAGTCGCAGAGACGGGCATCCCCGCGGAGCGCACCTGGGAGATCGACCACGGCTACTGCGAGTCGCTCTATGTCATCGACCCCAACGGGCTCCTCCTGGAGTTCACGGTCGACACGGTCGACGTCGAAGCCGTCAACGAGAAGCGCCGCGCCGGAGCCCACGAGGACCTCCGCCGGTGGCTCGCGGGCGATCACACCCCGAACAACGACGTCCGGCACTGAACGGCGGCAAGAGGTGAGTGATGATCGACATCGACATCGACATCGACATCGACATCGACATCGACATCGACCGGATCGTCAGAGGTTCGCCGCCACCTTCGGAAGCGGTGACGCCGCAGAGCTCGACCGACTCTACGCACCCGATGCCACGGTATGGCACAACGACGGCGCCGGGCCGCAGCCGCGCGACCAGAACATCGCGTCACTGACCTTCCTGGCCCAGAGCATCCGCGACCTCCGCTACGACATCCAGCGGCGGTGACGCCCCCGTCGTGCGCGTACCAGCAGCACGTGGTCCGGGGCGTCCTCTCCTCGGGGGAGGAGATCGCCGTCGACGCCTGCCTGTACTTCGAGATCGAGAACGGCCGGATCACGAAGGTGGAGGAGTACTTCGACCCGGGCGCTGTCACGGCGATCGTCACCGCCTTGCAGAGCGGCTGACCCGGGCGGGCGAGTAGCCGAACGCCGACGGAAGCTGCTCGCAGCCCCACTACACGAGCGCGATGCTGGAGGAATTCTCAATGCGTGATGACGTCTTCGTCATCGGGGTGTCCATGACCGAGTTCGGGGTGTTCCCGGACCGCTCGGTCCCCGCCATGACCACGCAGGTCGTGCGCGAGGCGCTGGCCGACGCGGGGCTCGACGCCTCCCGGGTCGGCGCCGCGTACTTCGGGAACACCGGGCAGGGCCTGCTTGAGGGACAGACCATGATCGCAGGCCAGCTCGCGCTGCGCGAGGCCGGCCTGTCCGGCATACCGGTCGTGAACGTGGAGAACGCCTGCGCCACCGGCTCGACCGCGTTCTCCCTCGCGGTCACCGCGGTGCTCGCCGGCACCGCAGAGATCGCTCTCGCGGTCGGCGTGGAACGGATGAACATCGGCGACCGCGCGCGGACGATGTCGTTGTTCGACGGGGCGAGCGACGTCCACCGCCCGGATCTGCTGCAACAGGAGTTGATCGACCTCGGCGGGGACGTGGACCTCGACCGCGTTGGGACACGCAGCCCGTTCATGGACGTCTACGCGGCGTTCGCGCGGGCGCACATGAAGGCCTACGGCACCACCCAGGAGCAGTTGGCGGCGGTCGCGGCGAAGAACCACCGACACGCCGTGCACAACGAGCGGGCACATTTCCGCAAGGATATGACCGTCGAGGAGATCCTCACCGCGCGTCCCTTGGCTCCTCCGCTGACCGTGCCGATGTGCGCGCCCCTCACCGACGGGGCCGCGGCCACCCTGGTCTGCACCCCCGGTGTGGCCCGGCGGCTCGACCGCAAGGGTGTCAGGGTGCGTAGCAGCGTGATCGGGACGGGGGTGCGACGGGACCTGCACGACTACTCCCGTCACGTCACCCGACGCACCGCCACCCGCGCCTTCGATCAGGCCGGTGTCTGTCCGGAGGAGGTCTCCGTCGCCGAGGTGCACGACGCGACGGCCTTCGGTGAAGTTCTGGTCTCGGAGATGCTCGGACTGGTCGGCGAAGGCCAGGGTGGGCCGGCCGCCGTCCGTGGCGAGACGACCCTCAGCGGGCGGATCCCGATCAATCCCTCCGGCGGGCTGGAGTCCAAGGGACACCCGCTGGGCGCGACCGGGCTGGGCCAGATCTACGAGATCGTCACCCAGCTGCGCGGCGAGGCGGGCGTCAGGCAGGTGCCTGGGGCCAGGATCGGGGTGGTGGAGAACGGGGGCGGATACCAGCACGGCGAGGAGGCCGTCGCCGTCGTCGCGGTCCTCGAGGGCTGACATGCACATCGTCGACTTCTTCGACCGCGGACGTCAGATCGCGCCCGACGGCCCGGCCTTCGTCATGGACGACCGCAGCTGGACCTACAGCGACGCGGGCGACCTGTCCTGCCGCATCGGACACGCCCTGCTCGCCAACGGCATCGCCACGGGCGGCAAGGTCGCGGTCCTCTCGCCGAACGATCCCGTAGCCATGATCTGCGTTGTAGGGCTCTGGCGCGCCGGCTGCGTCTGGGTTCCCCTTAACCCGGGCAACCCGGCAGCCGACAACGTCAACCTCATCCGTCGGTTCGACTGCGAGTTCGTGTTCGTCCACAGCTCACAGCAGGCCGTGATCGATGCGCTCGTCCACGACACCGGGCAGACCCCACAGCTGGTGTGCATCGACCGGGACCTCGAGGACTGGGCAGCCGCCTCGCCGTCGACGCCACCCGAGGCCCCGTACGCCCCGGACGACATCGTGGCGATCATGCCCACCGGAGGCACGACCGGGCCCTCGAAGGGCGCCATGATCACTCACCGCAGCATGTCGGTGGCCCTGGCGCACATGATGATCGTCTTCACCTACCCGTCGGACCACCGGATCGTGAACCTGGCCGCGGCGCCGCTGACCCACACTGCGGGCTTCCTCGCGATACCCACACTGGCCCGGGGCGGCACCGTCGTCCTCCTCCCCAGGCCCGCGCCCGAGGCGGTGGTCGACGCGATCGAGCGCCACGGCGTCACCGAGCTGTTCCTCCCGCCCACGGTGGTCTACCGCCTCCTCGGGCTTCCCGACCTCGCGGCGCGTGACCTGTCGTCGTTGCGCTACCTGCTCTACGGAGCGGCGCCGATGTCAACGGCAAAGCTGCGGCGGGCCATCGAAGTACTGGGCCCCGTGCTGATGGGGGGCTACGGGCAGGTGGAGGCCTTCGCGTCGATCTCCTACCTCCGGCCGGAGGAGCACCTCGTGGACGGCCGTATCGCCTCGGACGAGCGGCTCGGTTCCGTGGGGCGACCGTCGCCGCTGATCCGGGTGCGGGTCGTCGACGACGCCGACCGGGAGCTCACGCCCGGGCAGACCGGCGAGATTTGCGTGCGCGGCGATCTCGTGATGGCCGGCTACTACCGCGACGCCGAGGCCACCGCAGCCGCCGTCGTGGACGGCTGGCTGCACACCGGCGACGTCGGCCACCTCGACCACGAAGGCTATCTCCACATCACCGACCGCAAGAAGGACTTGATCATCTCCGGCGGATTCAACGTCTATCCCGCCGAGGTCGAGCAGGTCCTCCTCGCGCACCCGGCGGTGCAGGACTGCGCGGTGGTCGGGGCACCCCACCCGGACTGGGGCGAAGCCGTCACCGCGGTCGTCGAGCTCATACCGGGTTCCACGGTCGACGCGGACGAGCTGATCGCAGCTTGCCGAGCCGCGCTCGGGCCGGTCCGCACACCCAAGCAGGTCGACTTCGTCGACACCCTGCCCCGGAGCCCGGCGGGCAAGGTGCTGCGCCGCGAGGCCAGGGCCCCCTACTGGGCCATCGCCGGGCAGACGATCTGAGACTGTCAAGAGGAGCACGTCACATGCGAGTGGGAAATCTGTCAGGCCGGTTGAGCGTCTTCACCGACACCGGCACCGGCTCAGATCTTCGCGATCGGGCTGAACTACCACTCCCATGCCGCCGAGAGTGGAGTCACCGATCCGGGCACGATCCCCCTGGTCTTCACCAAGTTCCAGACCAGCCTGACAGGCCCGGTCAGCACGGTGACGTTGCCCTCCGACGACGTCGACTGGGAGACCGAGCTGGTGGTCGTCATCGGACGCCGGGCCCACCAGATCACCGCGGCCGAGGCCTGGGACCACGCCGGGCTCGCCGTCGGCCAAGACCTCTCCGCACGGACCCTGCAACAGGCAGGCTCCGCTCCCCAGTTCGGGCTCGCCAAGTCCTATCCGGGCTTCTCCCCGGTCGGGCCATGGGTGGTCACGCCCGACGAACTCGACGACCCCGACACCCTGCAGTGCACACTCGGCGGGCAGGTGGTGCAGCGCGAGACCACCGGCGACATGATCTTCTCGATCCCCCAGGTGGTGGAGTTCCTCTCCTCGGTCACTCCCCTACTGCCCGGAGACATCATCTTCACCGGCACACCGGCCGGCGTCGGTCTGTTCCGCGAGCCGCCGCGGTTCCTGCGCGCGGGCGACGAGCTTGTCACCCGCGTGGACGGCATCGGCGAGCTGCGCCAGACCTTCATCGACGGGGGGCACGGTCGTGACCCGCCGGGTGACCCTCACCCTGGACAACGGACCGGATCCGGAGCTCACGCCACGCGTTCTCGACATCCTCGCCGAGCGATCTATCAGGGCGGTCTTCTTCCTTGTGGGCCGACAGATCGAGGCCGCGGGCGGGCAGAAGACCGCCCGCATGATCGTGGAGCATGGCCACCGGGTGGGTAACCACACCATGACCCACGGCGACCCGCTCGGTCTGCGGCCCGACGCCGATGCGGTTCAGGAGATCGCCCTTGCCGACGCCGCGCTGGCGGGGCTGGCCGCGGACCCGCCACTGTTCCGTCCCAACGGCGGAGGTGAGCTGGGGCCGCATGTGCTGTCCGCGGCTGCCGCGGAGTACCTGCGATCGACAGGCCACACAGTAGTCACCTGGACCGCAGTGCCCCGAGACTGGGAGGAACCCGCGGGATCATGGGTGCCCCGTGCGCTCGACGCCGTCGAGACCACCGAACACAGCGTCTTGGTGCTCCACGACATCATTCCGCAGACCGTCGAACGCCTTGCGGGGTTCCTCGACGAGTTGACCGCTCGCGGCGTGGACTTCGTCGAGGACTTCCCGGTGGTCTGTGTTCCGATCCGGGCTGGCGAGGTGCTGCCGCACGCCGACCGCCTTATCCGCTCGGAGTGACACCCTGTTTGCCCCCAGAGCGTGTCCTGCTTACACTTCGGCAAGTGGAGGGCACGATCGCGGACATCCCGACCGTCGACGGCGAGACGCCCGGCAGCGTCATGTGGCTCTACCGTCGCGTCCGCGACGACATCCTCAACGGCTCGCTTCCCGCAGGCCAACGCATCTCGCAGGTCCGCCTTGCGGACTCGCTTGGGGTGAGCAGGCCAACCCTGCGCGAGGCGCTGCGCATGTTGCAGAACGAGGGCCTCCTGCAGGCAGAGCACAACCGCCAGATGCGGGTAGCCCCTCTCGACCTCGAAGACTTCGAGCAGCTGTGTCTGCTGCGCCTGGCCGTCGAACCGATGGGTGTCCGCATCACCGTGCCGCGTTTGACCGACGCCGAGATCGCTGAGGTCACCGCCCACGAGGCGACCACGACGAGGCTGCATTCCGAACACGACTTCGCCGGGGCCGAGGACGCCCACGAACGCTTCCACGGCCTGCTCTTCAGCCATGCGGGGGCTCGACTCAATCGGATGGCCGCCGAGCTGCGCCAGGCCGCCGAGCGCTACCGACAGCTGCTGTCTCGACTCGGCAACGAGGGCGCGATCGCCCAGATCGCGTCCGCCGACCACGACGCCATCGTCGCCGCAGCCGCCGATCGTGACGGAGAGCTCTGCGCCGACCTCGTCGCCCAGCACATCACCCGGGTGGGGATCGTGAGCATCTCGCTCATCGAGCCCACGTTCCACCCCCAATTACTCCACGCCGCATCCAAGAAGAGCCACGGCGCCTCACGATCCCGTCGCTGAAACTCGAGACGCGCAAGAGAACACCATCACGACTCGCACTGCGGGCAGCTGGTCGATGCCACACCACTGCCCTGCGGCACATCCCGGGAGACGGTGAAACGCTCCGAGTTGAAGATCCAATCGGAATCAACCATCTAGGGAATCGCGCATATCGTCGAGGACCGACCCGGCGGCCATCACCGGTGAGCGTGGACGACGCCGCGAGAACCACCACCGTGGCCACTGCCCACCAGGACACGGTCGGGCAGGCGCGGACGAAATCTGGACCGTCTCTTCGACTCTTCCGGGCACCACCAAGTTGGCTGTAGCACGAGCTGCCGGCCCCGGACCAAGCCCGGGAGCCGGCAGCCAGCTATTCGGTTCGAACGTCACGCGTCCGGCCCGTCCGCCAGCGCGGACGGGTGCGGGGCCAGCGGGGTGACGACGACGCGCATGTATTTGAACAGCGGCAGGTCCCATAGCAGTTCGTGCAGCTCGGCGTTTCCCGAGACGTCGAACACGCTGAGGTTCGAGTACTCGCCCACCACCCGCCACAGGTGGGTCCACTTCCCAGCGCGCTGGAGTTCTTGGCTGTATGCCTTTTCCGTGGCCAGGAGCTCCTCCCGGGCCCCTGGATCCAGGTCTGGCGGCAGGTCGACGGTCATCCGCACGGCGAACAGCATCGCGCCCCTCAGGCCGGGTCGAGCACGAAGTCGTAGCGGACCTGCTCGCCGCTGCCGTCTTCGGCCGGCTTCGGAGCCAGTATCAGCGCGTCCTTGACGGCTGAGGCGATGTCGTCTTCGACGTGCTCGCCGCCGGTGAAGTACAGCTGGGTCGTGATCAGCTGGTGACCCGGTGCCGAGACCTTGATGTGGAGGTGCGCCGGACGCCACGCGTGCCAGCCGGCGGCGGTGATCAGGGCGCCGGTCGCCCCGTCCGTCGGGATCTGGTACGGCGCGGGGTGGATGGTGTGGATGGTGTAGTTGCCTTCCGGGTCGGTCGTGAACCGGCCCCGGAGGTTCCATTCGGGGATGCCGGGAGCGAACTGCGAGTACAGCCCGGAATCGTCGGCCTGCCAGAAGTCCACTTCGACGCCCGGCAGTGGCTCGCCGGTGACGGAGCGAACCTGCCCGAAGAACCGCAGCGGCCGCCCCGCCTCGCCGTCCCGCATCGGGAGAGTGCCCTCCGAACCGAACTCAGGCGCACCTTCTACGTAGTACGGGCCTTCGATGCTGCCCGCAGTGCCCCGGCGGTTCGCGTTGGCCACCTGCTCCACCTCGTGTTCGATGAACACGTCGAGGAACAGCGGCCACTCGCCGTCGGCTCCGACCTGGATCAGCCAGGCCTTGAAGACGTTGTACTCGTCGTAGGTCAGCTCGTGCTTGCGGACGACCTCGCGCAGTGCGGCCAGCGCGTCCGAAGCGATGGCGTTCACGCGCGCCGCATCCGCGGTGGCACCGGACTTGACGCGCTCCTGGAACGTCTTGGTCGCCGACGCGCCCGAATCCGCGGCAGTGGGCGAAGCAACCTCTGTCATGACAGTTCCTTTCTTCGTGGTGGCAGGGATCAGTCCTGGCGGTAGCGGGCGAGCTTGTCCTCGTCGAGCTGTATGCCGAGGCCCTGGCCTTCCGGCACCCTGAGCTCGCCGTGCTCGATCCGCAGCGGTTCGGCGAGCAGGTCGTCAGTCATGTCAAGGAAGTTCGACAGCTCCCCCGCCCGCCGGGAAGTGAGCTCGAACGCCGCGCCGAACGCCGCTGCGCACAGCGAACCGATCTGGCCGTCAATCTGGTTGCCGATCACCACTTCGACGCCGAGCCCGGAACATTGACTGAGCACTCGCTGCGAGTACGTGAATCCAGTGCGGGCCGTCTTGATGCTGATGCCGTGTGCGGCACCCGCGAGGAGTTCGCGGGTGACCTCGCCCGGCCGGGTAGCGCTCTCGTCTGCGTAGAGGGGGATCCGGCTCTGCGCGGCGAGCCACCTTCGGCCCAGCACGTCGTCCGCGGGACAGAGTTCCTCGGCAAAGAGCAGCCCGACGTCCTCAAGCGCCCGGAGCGCGGTGGCCGACTCCGAAGCCGTCCACCCGCGGTTGCCGTCGATGTAGAGCTCCACATCGTCGCCGAGCGCCGCCCGCAGAGCCCGACAGGCGTCGAGGTCGAGCCGGATCGGCCGGCGCCCGACCTTCACCTTGAACGTGGTGATGCCGTAGGTGTCGCGAATCCGCTCGGCTTCGTCGACCATCTCCCCCGGCTGGGCGAACCCGACCATGTGGCTCACCCGCATGCGATCGGAATACCCGCCGAGCAGCTCGGTGACCGACACCCCGAGGCTCTGCCCGACGAGATCCCACAGGGCCATGTCGACCGCGCTCTTCGCGGCCGGATTTCCCACCGTGCGGTCGAGCGTGGCGTGGACCGCCTCTCTCGCCAGCGGGGACATCCCGACCAGCTGCGGCGCGAAAATCGACTCGACAACCGCCATGATCGAGCGCTGGGTCTCTCCGTAGGTGAATGGCCGGGGTGGCGCCTCCGCCATGCCGACCAGCCCGTTGTCGGTGTGCACCCGCACGAGGACGTGTTCGGCTACGTCGACCTCACCGCTCGCGAACCGCAGGGGTTTGCGATAGGGAATGGCGAACGGGATGGCTTCGACTCTGGTGACTTTCACTGCGTACCTCTCTGGGGGCCCGGATCAGCGCCGGATCAACGGACTGCGCACCACGTTGGCGCCCGCGGCGCGGTCGGCCGAGTCGAAGAAGTCCTCCCGGTAGATGTCCCGGGGGAACAACCGGGCCCTCATCAGGGCCTTCATCGTGTCTTCGACCATGGCCGGGCTACCGCAGATGTAGGCGACGTGACCGCTGGCGCGGGGGTAGTCCTCCGCCAGCAGGGCAGGAACGCGCCCGGACCTGCCGTTCCAGTCCTCCCGCGACAACGCGGGCCGATAGGTGAACCAGTCGTGACATGCGGCCAGGTCCTCGAAGAACTCCCGGTCATAGAGGTCGTCCTTCGTGGCGACGCCGTGGTAGAGCGTGACCTGGTGACCGCCGCCGTTCTCGGCGATGTGCCGGACCATCGACTTCAGCGGCGCCAGTCCGGTGCCCGAGCCCAGCAGCAGGATCGGCTGGGTCCGCAGCGGCCGGAACGAGAACTGGCCGTAGGGACCGGACAACGTGACCTCGTCTCCGGTGTTCAGGGTCGAGAACACCCAACGATCGGTAGCGAGGCCGTTCTCCGACCGTTTGAGATGCAGTTCGATCACGGTGCCGTCCGAGGGCGTGCTCGCGATCGAATACGGGCGCTGATGCCCACCCGGCACGTCAAGCAGCACGTACTGCCCGGGGTTGAAGGACAGTGGTTCGTCGAGGGCGAGCACCAGGCGCCTGACGTCGGGAGCGATCTCCTCGATGCTGTCCACCCGGCTGCGGAAGTCGCGCACCGGGTGGACACCGACGCCCTCGTCCATGTCGACCTCACCCTCAACCACCACGTCGCTGCGGGGCTGGGCCACGCAGATCAGTGCGGCGCCCTCGTCGCGTTCGCTTTCCAGCAGCGCGTACGGCGAGGCATCGCCGAGGTCGACTTCGCCGTCGAGGATCTGGGCCTTGCAGGTGCCGCAAGTGCCGTGTGTGCAGGCGTGCGGCAGCCAGATGCCCTCTCGCAGGCAGGCGTCGAGCACTGCCTGGTCCTCCCGGCACGGGATTTCGACGCCGAGCGGTTCCACGCGAATGGTGTGGGTCGTCACGAACTCTCTCCGTTCAGGCGGTGAACTTCAGCAGTGCCTTGTGGCCGATGCCGAGTTCGGAGAGCGGCGCGTCGCCGGGCTCGTCGAGCGGCTGCCCGTTCAGTCGCCAGTCGCGCACCGCCTTCGGGTCGAACTCCGGGTCGGAGCTGGCCCAGGGCTCGACGACGTTCGCCACGAACTCGACGAAGCTCATCGCCTTGGGCACTCGGAAGCAGGCGGCCGAGCAGAAGAGGGGGTTGCCTTCCCAGTGCACGTAGACGAGCTGGTCGTCGCCGAAGAGCTCGGCACGGTCCGCCGAGGGGAAGTCGTATTCGTAGAGAGCTTTCACACTCATCTCAGACCCCCTGTGCTACGTCGCCGTTGTGCCAGTCGAACCACGACTGCTGGTCCGGCGAGCCTTTGTACTCGCCGTTATCGCCTTCCTGGATCCCGTACCACTCCAGGACCTCCGGAACCGACGGACCACCGCAGTTGCCCTGGTAGATCTGGTGCACCGGCAGCCATGCCTGCACGAACTTCTCCGGTTCGCGTTCGAAGATCCACTGGCACCCGTCACTGCAGGTGTGGTAGGTCTCGCCGCGGAACTCGCTGGTGCGGAAGGAGATCTTCCGCGGATCCTCCTTCTCGGTAAAGGCCATCGGGACCTGGCAGACCTGGCACAGCTGCGGCAAGCCCTGGAAGAACACCCGGCCGCCGTCGGCCTCGATCCGGTGGTGCTTCTCCCACACCGGCCGGTAGTAGCGGTCGAACGTCTCCGGGTATTGCCCGGCCAGCCAGCGCATGTGGGACTCATTGGGCGCCTGCGTGGTGAAGGAGGCGGCGAAGGAGAAATTGTGGAGGATCTTGTAGACCTCGTGCGACAGCTTGTCCTTCTCGGCGATGGCGTCCTGCACGTGCCTCGGGGGCCGGATGCCGTAGAACTCGAGGTCCGGGAAGAGGCCGCCGAGCATCTGATCCTCGAAGTAGAGCTCGAATGCCTCCTTCCAGCTCATCACCGGCTTCGGCAGCATGTAGTCCATCATTCCGGCGACCAGCGCGGACATCCGGTACGCGCGCCAGAACCATTTGTCGATCCAGTCCTGGATGATCGGCACGTTGCCCTCGTCCTGCTCCAGCAGGAACTTGATCGCTTCCAGGCCGAGCGTCATGTGACGGCTCTCGTCCGACTGAGCCGAGAACCCGAACGACATCGTCGGCATGTCGCCGTTGAAGCTGGCGCCGCTCATGAACGGCACGAAGAGCAAGTTGGTCAGCAGGTATTCGAAGCTGAACGAGATGGAGATGAGGAACTCGAACGGACCGGCGGTGATCGCGTCGTCGAACAGCGACTTGGGCACCGACAGGTACCAGACGCGGTCGTGCATCTTGGACCAGCTGTGGAACCCGCCGTAGTACTTGTTGTAGTTGCTGATCGTGTGGATCTGCGTCTGGCAATGCCGCAGCTCGTCGATGCTCTGGCACAGCGCGGCAAACCGCGGGGCCGGGCCTTCGAGGAACCGCGCGAGGTAGGCGAAGTGCCGGTGCGCGGCGTACTCCAGCGGCGTCACGCCCTGGATGAACAGCCGGATCGCGTTGAGGTAGCTGGCGTCAGCAAGACCGAGATGCCCCTGGCTCTGCGCGAAACCATCCATCACGGCGTAGAGCCGCTTGTCCTTTTCGGCCTGGTACTTGTAGTAAGCGTCCACGGTGAGCCGGAAGGGGTCCTCCCAACCATCCCAATCGTGGATCTTGATGCCCTCGTAACTGGTGTGCGGGAAGAGCTGCTTCTTTGTGACGTAGCTGGGCTCCCAGTCCAGGTCCCGGGTGAGCAGCGAGTAGCGCTCCTTGAGCGGCAGCTTGCGGCGCGGCGTGGTCTGAGTCATTTTTCTAGTGCTCCCACTTCACGATGATCCGATCGTCGTCCCATTCCGAGAGGTTGCCCGCGAAGGAGACGATGGCCAGCTGGAACTCGCCGGTCTCCCACTCGCGGCCGAGCTCCCGCTCGACGGTTTCCCGGTTGATCACGATCTGCCCAGCGGCCTGGAGCTTGACCAGCCCCGGCAGGTGCCGGACGGTCAGTTCCGGGTTGTCGGACCGGATCGCGGCGACGATGCCCCGGTTCTCTTCGGACTCTTGGATGTCGATGCCGACTTGGCGCAAGGTCTCGCTCACGCCGCACCTCCAGTGATTCGAGCCCACCACTGCTCAGCGGCCGTGGTGGTGTGCGAGAGCGCAGCGACCGTTCCCGCATCGGTTAGCTGGTTGTCGACCACATGAGCCAGCTCCATGGCCGCTTCGTGAGCAAGCGGGTTCCAAGTGGCCACTATCCGGGCGAGGTGCTCGCGGTTTGCCGAGCCGTACTGCTCGTCGTCGGCCCACGCGGTGATCAGCGCGTCAAGCCACTTCCGCTGGTCCTTGAACCAGTTGTAGAGGTACTGGGTGAACAGGCTGTACGCGCCAGCGCCGCTGGTGAGCGCGACCTCGTCGAGCCCCCGGAAGAGCACCGGGTAGACCAGTGAATCGACGAGATCGACCGCGACCAGGCCCTCCGCCCAGTCGCCTACCACCATCGCCTCCTCGGTAAAGCGACGCAGCGGCTGCAGCGGCTCGCTGTCCAACCATTCGCGCTTGGCCACCTGCAGCAGATCACCGGTACCTGCACCCAGCGCAATTCCGACCCGCGAGAGCATCTGGGCGTTGCCGATGCGGTCGAACGCGGCGAAGGTGCAGCACTGCTCCAGCGCGGTTCCGTAGGCGAATCGCGCTCCGCCGACGCTCACCATCTGCGCACCTGATTCGTAGTGCCGCAATGGAATGACGACCGAGGACAGAACGGTGCGCCACGCCGACGGCAACTTCGCCAGCAGCTCGCGCTCCTCGAGGTAGGCCATCTGCTTGGTGAACTCGTCGTGGAGCGTGGCGCGGTTGGTGACGTACGGCGTGTAGTAGAACTGCCGCGGGTCGGTGTAGCTGTAGGGATCCACCAGTTTCAGCGCGCTGTAGTCGGCGTCGTAGATCTCCCGGTTCTCGTCCCAGGTGGGGCGATAGTGGAAGTTCTCGCGTGGCTGGACGTCGAGCGTGCCTTCCAGGTACCGGCTGGCCGGCTGGTCGCCGAGCCGGTCGATCACGTTCTGGTAGGTCTGCCGTTTCGGCTCGATGACCTGATAACGCAGTTCGTATTGCATGAGTCCTCTTCCGGATCAGCGGTGCAGGGGTGCAGTCAGCAGGCTCAGCAGCAGGGCCCGGAGTTCTTCCTCGCTCGCCAGCCGCCGAGGATCTCCTTCGGGCTCGCCAGCGATGACCAGGTGTGCGATGGCCTCCCGGCCAGCTATCGCGGTCCGGATCCGCGCACTGCGATCGGCAAACCCGACGGTGAACGCGAGCTCCCCGTCGCCGCTGTCATCGACGAGACTGAAAACTTCGCCGTGTTCGCGCAGAATCGCATTGGCCTCACTGACCATTTGCTCGGCGAGCGATCGGATGATCACCTGCTCATCGGTGGCCTCCGCGACGGATCGCGACGCCGCCGATTCGGTGGCCGGCGCGGGAGCTTTCTCCCCGTCCAGCAACGACTGGACAGCCAGCATGAACGGGGTCACGGCTCCTCCTTGAGTCCGGAAAAACACTCATCCAGGGAAATTTGCTGTTTCCGAGTTTTTCCGATGGATTGAGAAATGGGAAATACTTGGATCTGAAAAATTGATAGGCAGGACTTCTGAATCTCGCCCGCTAGCGAGGCCCGCCGACGAGCGAGTGGGTGCGGGACAGCACCTTGGCCACGTGGGGCGAGCCGTCACCCGCGCGAACAGCGACTGCCAGCTCGACCTCACGCGTGGTCCCCGCCAAAGGCCGGTATTGCGACCCGGTGATCTGCAGATGTCGCACCGAGGCCGGCACGAGCGAGACACCGAGCCCGGCCGCCACGAACGAGACCAACGTGGCGGTCTCGCCTACCTCCTGCACGACGGACGGCACGAACCCCGCCTGCTGACAGGCGTCGAACACGGCGTCATACACCACCGAACGGTGCCGGGAGGGGTAGCAGATGAACGGTTCGTCGTGCAGGTCCGCCAGCCGGACCGTGTCGCGGTCGGTCAGCGGATGGCGGACAGGGAGCGCCGCGATCAGTGGCTCGCGGCGTAGAACGCGGACGACCAATCTGGGTTCCCGGACCGGCGGGCGGAGGAAACCGATGTCGAGGGTTTCCTCCACCAGCGCCGACACCTGGTCGGGGGTCAGCATCTCTCCTTTGAGGTCCAGCTCGATGCCCGGGAGGTCGCGGCGCAACACCCGAGCGAGCGAGGGCAACAGCTCGTACGTGGCCGATCCGGTGAACCCGATCGCCACCCGGCCCACGTCGCCGTTGGCGATGCGGCCAGCCTCGACACCCGCCGCGTCCACCGAGGCGAGCACGACCCGGGCCCGGTCGAGGTAGCGCCAGCCCGCGGGCGTGAGCTCCACCTTGCGAGTGGTGCGGGTCAGCAGTTCGACGCCGAGCTCCGTCTCGAGCTGCTTGATCTGGTGTGACAGGGCCGGCTGTGCGATGTGCAGCCGGTCCGCTGCCTTACCGAAGTGGCATTCCTCGGCAACGGCCACGAAATATCGGAGATGCCGTAACTCCATCCGGACCCCGCAATCGAAGGCTGACCCCGACCCGTCCTCAGCTCGCGGCGAGGGTTTCGACCGACTGGTAATCCGGCCACTCCGCTTGCGGGCCCGCCTGGCTCAGCAAGGCCGTCGGATCGTCCACCGGCGGGTAGATCCACTGTTCGTTGATCGTGTGCTTGAGGTCCTTGGCCATTTGCTCAGTCATCTGCACTTCGCGGTCCCAGCCCGAAGTCACAACCGCACCCGCAGGCCCCAAGGCGAGGCAGGTAACGTATGGGGCCGGCTCGAACCGGACCAACTCCTCG
Organism: Saccharopolyspora antiqui; assembly: GCF_052246905.1. Taxonomy (NCBI): domain Bacteria; kingdom Bacillati; phylum Actinomycetota; class Actinomycetes; order Pseudonocardiales; family Pseudonocardiaceae; genus Saccharopolyspora; species Saccharopolyspora antiqui. The sequence goes on along the minus strand of NZ_JBQQBO010000009.1, from coordinate 86,931 downwards.
TCGAGGAGGTCCGCGGCCACGTTGTGTCCGGCGAACTTACCCTGCGGAACCGCATGCTGGCAGCTCTGCATGACGACGCGCCCTTCCGCGGGCGAGACAGCCGCGGCGGTGTCCCCGGCCGCATACACGTCCGGCAGACCACGCACCCGCAGGTACTCGTCGACGTCGAGTCGACCGAGCCTGTCCTTCTCCGCCGGGATGGAAGCGGTGAGCGGGCTGGCTGTCATGCCCGCCGTCCACACCACCGTGGCGGCCGGGACGAGTGTGCCGTCGGACAACTGGACCGCATCCCGGGCGATCTCCTCGACGCTGACGCCGAGCCGGACCTCAACACCGAGGTCTGCCAGCGCCTTCTCGATCGCCGGGCGAGGCCCCTCGCCGAGCTCGGGCCCGACGGCATCCAGGCGCTCCACGAGCACGACCCGGACCTGCTCCGGCGGGGCCAGCTCCCCGAGCCTGCCGACGAGCTCGGTCGCGATCTCCAACCCGGTGAACCCGGCGCCGACCACCACCGCGGTGTACCGGCCTCGTTCGGCCTCCCGCTCGGGGAGGCGGCGCAGGTGCGCCTCCAGCGTCGCTGCACTGGCCAGCGTGTCGATGTCGAACAGGTGCTCGGCGCCTGGGAACCGCGGCCGGACTACCTGGCTGCCCGATGCGAGGACCAGCCGGTCGTAGCCCAGTTCAGTAGTCGTGCCGTCGCGCCGGATCGCGGTGACCGTCCGCGCGCCGGTGTCGATGCCGGTCACCGTCCCGGCGATCCGGCGGACGCCGATCGGCCCGAGCACCCGGTCCAGCGACACCCGCATCCGGTCGGGGTCGGCTTCGTAGAGCCGCGGTCGGATGACCAGGTCGTCACCGGCGCTGATCACCGTGATCTGCAAGTCGTTTTCGGACAAGCCCCGTTCCTGGCGGAGCTTCGCCGCGCTCGCCGCACTCCACACCCCGGCGAACCCGCCACCCAAAATCAGTACCCTCGACATCCAGATTCTCCTTCTAGCTCCAGCAACACTCGATCCATCGCCGACTAGGCGAAATCTCGAAACTGGACATACAATGTCCTGAATCTTGCCATACGCCGACGCTGGACTCCTCGCTACCTAGGGGGACAAGACTGGATGTTAAATATCCAGGATATCCCGTGTCAACTATTGGGCAGCAGCTGAACTGGCCCAGTAGTTTTGCGATGCACTGGACCAAATCGAGGACCAGAGGCTGCAGTAGCGTTCTTCGCGCACACAGCGAAGGAGCCGCGAAGACCGTGCCGCACCACCCCACTGCTGAGGAGACCACCCAATCGTCCTGGGTGAGTGATCGACGTCGGCTCCACGGACTCAGCACCGCTGACTACCACGCCAGAACATATGGCGGTCATGGTCCGCCACGCCAGCGGCATCGCGTGCGTGCCGATGGGTGCGAAACGATCCCGGAGCCTCTGCCTGCCGCAGATGGTCGAGCAGAACAGCCGATACCCCGGCTTTCACCCTGTTCGAAAAGAGGTCTGATGGGCATCTCACTCGACATCAACGGCAGGACCGAGCAGCCGAGCATCGATCCCGGCGTGGCGCTGCTGGACGCGTTGCGGGAGCACCTGTCCACCACCGGTCCGAAGAGAGCTTGCGACTGGGGTCAATGCGGCGCGTCCACCGTGCACGTCGGCGGTCGGCCAGTGGTCGAACGGTTTCGAGGTCGACCCAGATCACTGGTTGAACCTTCACGCACATTCCCCTGTTGTCGCAGGTTCGAGTGTCGCCAGCGCGTCACGCAGGGACGAGTTGGTGAACTCCAGGTTGGGTGAGGTGCTGACCGCGTAGGAGATGATTTCCCGGTTGAACAGGTCCATCACCGGTGAGAGATAGATCTTGCGGTCGTTGACGCGGAACTCGGTGACGTCGGTGACCCACTTCTGATTCGGGCCAGTCGCGGTGAAGTCCCGCCCCAGGGCGTTGTCGGCGACCGTGCCCGCCGCGCCCTGGTAGGAGTTATAGCGCCGTCGGCGGCGGATCGGGCAGACCAGGCCCAGTTCCCGCATCAGCTTGAGCACAGTCTTTTTCGCTACCCGCCACCCGGCCTGATGCAGATGGCGGTGCACGACGCGATGCCCCCGGCACCTGCTGGTCTCGAATGCCGTGGTGATCGCGGCTTTGAGCTCGGCACGTGGATCGGGCCAGCCCAGGCGTGCCTGGTGGTAGAAAAACGTCGAGCGGGCCAGCCCGGCGACCTCCAGCAGCACCGCGAGGCGATGACCGGCCCTGAGTGCGATCACAGCGGCTACTTTCGCCGCTGTTCCTGCATCCTCAGGGCACGCAATTTTCCCAGGTAGGCGTTCTCGGCCCGCAACCGCTCGTTCTCCCGGCGCAGTGCTTGCAGCTCGCTTTCCCCGCCCGAGCCCGTCTCAGCGGACTGGGGCGGGCGGCCACGGCGTTTCGGCCGTAGCCCGTCCTCGCCCTCGCGGCGGTAGATCCGCGCCCAGGTCTCGACCTGCTTCGGCGAGGACAGGTCGAACTCACGGGCCAGGTCGAGCTTGGTCTCGCCCGCGAGGAACCGTTGGACCACGTCGAGTTTGAACTCGAAGGAGAACACACGCTTGGTCGGCTTACTCACCAACGCCGCACCACCACGGACCCGCCACCGGTCAAACAACCGAGTGACCGTAGGTCTCGACACTCCAAGCCGCGTCGCCACCGCTGTCCTTGCCCAACCTTCATCGAACAACTCTATCGCCGCCGCACGCTGCTCCACGGTCAACGAGCTGGTCCTCAACATGCAACTACTCCCCGGAGATCGGAACTGAATTTTCAGTCCAACCACCGGGGACCACTTCAACACCGGAGGCCCCGTTTTCGCGTGTTCGTCAGCCGTGGCGGGATTGGCAGTCGCTTAGCGTCCGCGGCGCGGCCGGAACGACCTCCCACAGTTCATCGTCGAGCAGTCTCTACCGGCTGGCGCGAGCCGGGCTGGTGCCCGCGCGCCAGCCCACGGCCGACCGAGTCGACCCGGCCGTGCAGCGACCGCTGGAGGTGATGGCAGCGGTTCCGGGGTAAGTGCTCAACGCGCGTCTGGACGTACTGGCGTGGAACGTGCTGTCGTCGAAGCCGATCACGACTATTATTGGAATGGGCAGTCTGGATTCGCCATGTTCACGGCTAACGGACTGCCAACCGGATTCTCGTAGACTACGTCCAGCACGACCGGCGTTGTGCCGAGGTTGCGCCCGATGTGCACGTAGTCGGCCCCGCTTCTCTCAGCGATCGCCCGACCTGGATCGTAGACGCCGTCGACTGAACAATTAGACATGTTGTGGGTGAGCACGCCCTGCTTCACTACACCGAAGACGAGGCCGGGATGATAGTGCCAACCAGTGGTACCACCAGGGGTGATGGTGATTTCTTTCACCACATAGTCGGTTTTGCCGACAACTTTTTCCGAAATGGTGACAGCGCTTACCGGACTCCCCGCAGTGGTGTCAACGGCCCTTATTTTGGGAGCGGGTGAGCTTGCCTTGTTCTCGGTCGTCCCGGTTGCGCTTGCACAACCAGAGACAAAGACCGCGACGGTGACAACAGACGTCATCGCAAATCGAGATAAACTCTTCACGCAAACGTCCCTTCTTGTTGACACTTGTTTGCTGCGGATGCCCATACCTTCAGGACGGCACAGCACATCCGTGTGTGACGTCATCGTGGGAGGGGCGGAGCATTGTGCGGCGCACGTCACAGCCGCAGTACGTTTGCCGGTCGTTTCCAGAGTGAGAGCTTGTCGGGTTTGAGGACCAAGCGCACGTCGGTGCTGCGGGCTCGGCAACCTCAACGGTGACAACGCCGACCCCTCATCAACCAGGGCCAGCGCTCGTCGCCGACCTCGCTCGCAAAACCGCGCGGGACGACTCTTCCGTTGATAGACATGCGGTTGTTCAGCCAACGCGGGTTCGTGGTGTGCGTGCTGGCCGGGCTCCGCCTTGGCCGTTCGCGTTCCCCAGCCTCCTTCATCGTTGGTCGACTAACCCGATTCGGCGCGCGGCGCATCGTCGTCTTCGGCACCCTGCTCGACTTCGTGGGAAACACCTCTGCAGCGGGGCTCTTACGCGTAGCACCCGACTCGTGACCAACGGGGTCATCCCCGCGATAGGGACATCAGTACCGGGACCGGACTGTCCTCACCCGCTATTCAATCTGGTGCCATACAGCGCAGCCGACCACCAAGCGACCGATAGCGTCCGATGTGAATCTCTTCCCTTCGGATGACCAAGTCCTCGACAATCCTGGATTATTCGTATCTCACATGCTTGATACCAACGACCTACCCATCGCCCCGGAAAACCTTTGCGTCCTAACCGGCCCAAGAAATCCCTCGACGATTGGACCGATCGCGCCGTCGGCACCGGAGTAGACTCGAAGTATGATTCTTTCCGCTGATTCAGGATCCACCTACGACAACCTGCTAACGCAGACACCTCCGTTCGTCCCGGAGGGGTCCCACTTCATGGTGGGCGTCGTCACGGTCCCGCCGGGCGACCCGGGAAGCGGTCCGCACAGGCACTCCGGTCCCGTGTTTGGCTACGTCATCGAAGGCGAAATCCTCTTCGAACTCGAAGGGCAGGAGCCCTACCCGATCAAGGCCGGTGAGGCGTTCTGGGAACCCGGCGGCGACGTCGTGCACTACCAGGCCGGCAACCTGCGTGACGACATCGCCAGCAAGTTCGTCGTCTGCATGGTCTGCGCACCCGACGTCCCGATGCTGACCTTCCTCGACGAGCAAGAGATCCGCGGGCGGGACCACCTGCGTCATCCGAAAGCCCGTCGATCGGCCTGAACGCCTACGCCGGTGGGCAGACACGACCGGACGTCTCGCCGAATCACCCACCTGTTGTCTCCGGGATGCCTTACCCGGAGACAACAGTCTCGGCAGCCTACGGCCCGTCAGCAGCCCTGGAATCGGCCGTCACTTCTTGCAGTTTAGACTCAGGTCTGGCAACAAAGATTCCGAAATGCGCTGACGTCGCCACACCGGCGCAAGTCAGGCGCTCCAGCTCAATCGCGGCCGTACGTCTTGCGGGCGATCTTGGCAGCAGAGGGAGCGTGCCTACCGACTTCGGTCCGGATATCCGCGAGCGTCTGCGACGCCAGTGCTTTCCGCCACTGAACTTCGGCGTGCTGCATCGCCGCGTCGACGGCGCACCGTCGACGGAACGAGCTGCGCGGCGCCTCTTCTCCCATCCCCTGACGGCGGATCTCGGCGCACTGGAAGGCGGGCTCGCGCCCCTCGATCGCCGAGACCACGTCCATGAGCGTGATCTCTTCCGGCTGGCGCGCGAGCAGAAAGCCGCCGTGTGCACCGGGAACCGAGTGCAACAAACCCGCCCGCACAAGGGCTTGCAGCTGCTTGTTTAAGTACGCCACAGGAAGTGCATAGCTCGCTGCAAGCTCTGCGGTGGGAACCGGCTTGCCATCGTCAACCCATGCGAGGGACAGCAGGACGTGAATAGACCACTCCACTCCCCGGTTCATCCGCACGGCGACCACTTTAGAGAACCTGGACCTCCGGAGTCAAGGTTCACCCGGCTGGCCCTAGTCGTGCACGGGGCAGTCGGAGACAGACAGCAGCGACGGACAACCGTGAACTGGACCACTGCGCACCCGATCCACTGGACCACTCCCAGCCTCCAACTTGGTTCCTCAGCCGGTGCCGGCCGGCCCCACCGTGGTCCACAACGGAAGGCGCATTCCTTATCTACCCGTTGCGGGACAACGGAAGGACGCCGCTCTGAAACAGGACTGCCGGGCACAGGCCGATCGCGCGCCACTCTCGCCTACGAACCACAAGAACTGCTGACCGCGGTTGCACCCTCTCAACAACGCCTGCCACTATCGGAATTACCTGCGAAAGTGCACAAGGAGCATCGAAGTGGCCAATGGGGAACTGGCCGACGCGGTGACGACGTTCGAAGCCGAGCGGTCGCGCCTGTTCAGCATCGCCTACCGGTTTCTGGGGACTTTTGCCGACGCGGAAGATGTCGTCCAGGACACGTGGATCCGTTGGCAACGTACCGACCGCGGTGCTGTTCGCAACGCCGAAGCGTTCCTCGTCACCACTGCGAGCCGGCTGGCCCTTACCGCAGCCCGTTCCGCTAGGGCGCGACGTGAACTCTACGTCGGCCCGTGGCTGCCCGAGCCGATCCCGACAGGAGAGGACACGCAGGTCGCGGTGGAGCGGGGCGAAGCCCTCGAGCTGGCAGTCCTGCTGCTGCTCGAGCGGCTCACTCCGCAAGAACGGGCGGTTTACGTACTGAAGGAGGCGTTCGACTATCCGTATCGCGAAATCGCCGGGTTCCTTGACATCACCGAGGACCACGCCCGGCAGCTGAGCCGTCGGGCACGCGGGCACGTCGCACGCGAGCGCAGCGCCCGCGTCACACCCGCTGAACGCGACCGGCTGCTACAGGCGTTTCTCGCCGCCTCCCGGCGCGGAGACGTCGAAGGGCTGCAGAGCATGCTGACCGAGAACGCCTTGGCCTATTCGGACGGTGGCGGTGCAGTGACGGCGGCGCGGAAACCGATCGTTGGCCGCGAGCGCGTTGCGCAGTTCCTCACCCGCGCAGTCGGGATCCACGGCAGGGACGCAGACACGGCACTCGTCGAGGCGAACGGGCAGAACGTCGTTTTCGTTTCTCGTGCGGGCAAACCGGTCGCAGTATGCTGGGTAGACGCCTCACCCGAGGGAATCCACGAGGTCTGTCTTGTCGTGAACCCGACGAAGCTCGCCACGCTGGCAGCCGCCGCAGGATGAACCTTGTGCGGAAACCGAGGTGGACCACCGTGGACAAAGACCTGCCGCGACACGGATCGGAACGGAGCCCGGTAGGCATCGACCTGCACATCGACGTCGGCGCGGGTACCGAACCTCGGGCGCGGTCGATCGAATCCGCGCTGCGGGAGGCGGTGACCTCTGGCCGGCTGCCTGCGGGTACCCGCCTGCCCGGCACCCGCAGCCTCGCCGACGACCTGGGGATAGCGCGGGGAACAGTCGTCGAGGCCTACGCCCAGCTGGTGGCCGAAGGCTGGCTCGTCAGCACGACCGGCTCTGGTACCCGGGTCGCCGAAACCCGGCTTCCGTCGGCGAAAATCGCTCCTCGCCCTTCCTCGTCGAACATCCCCACGCGTCGGCTCATCGACCTGAGACCCGGCAGGCCGGATGTCAGCCTTTTCCCGCATGCCCTCTGGGCGGCCAGCGTCAAACGGTCGCTGGCGGCGGCGGACAACAGCAGCATGGATTACGGCGATCAGGCGGGCCTGAGGGTCCTGCGCGAGGCGGTCGCCATGTATGTCTCCCGGACCCGAGGGGTTCGCGCCGAGGCCCGTGCCGTCGTGGTCACGAGCGGCTTCACCCACGGCCTGGCGTTGTTGTCCCGCGCACTGCGTGAATTGGGGGTTCGCACGATCGCCACGGAGGATCCGGGGCTCGCCCACCACCGGCGGATGATCCACGGTGCCGGGCTGGTGACCTCACCCCTTACCGTCGGTCCGCACGGCGCCGACCCGGCTGGCATCCCCCCGGACGCGAGGGCAGTGCTGCTGACGCCTGCCCACCAGCACCCTCGCGGTGTCGTGCTGAGTCCCGCGCTGCGCTCCGCTTTCCTCGACTGGGCGAGTGTCCTCGACGGCTTCGTCATCGAGGACGACTACGACGGCGAGTTCCGGTACGACAAGCAGCCCATGGGGGCCATGCAGGCGCTGGACCCCGAGCGGGTTGTCTTCGCGGGAAGCACCAGCAAGGCATTGGCGCCCGGACTGCGGATCGGCTGGTTGGTCCTGCCGGAACGCCTCCGCATCCCGGTACTGGAGGCCATCACGGCCACCGGAGCCACTGTCGGCGCACCGGACCAGCTCGCGCTCGCTGACCTGCTCGAACGCGGCGACTACGACCGACACGTCCGCGGCGCCCGGCAGAACTACCAGAAGCGGCGAGCCGAGTTGTCCACCCGGCTCGCCGACCTCACCGACGTCCCCCTCGAAGGCGTCCCGGCCGGACTGCACGCGCTGCTCCCTTTGTCCTCCTGGCAGGAGGAGAAGCGCCTCGTCGACGCCGGGCTGGCCGCGGGCGTCCGCCTGATGGGCTTGCACGCCACCGGCTACTGGCAGTCCCCCGGCTGCGGGAACGCCGGGCTCATCATCGGCTACGCCACCCCACCGCAGCACTCGTGGCGCCCCGCGCTCGACGCCCTCTCCCACGTCCTCGACGGAGCCGCGATCACCCCGTGGTGTGGGCGATCCGCCAGCTCCCGGCCCGTCTCCCCTACGGACGCGGGAACTTCTCCTCACTAAACTCCTCCCGCCACGACACGCGACTCGGCGTCCAACCCAACTCTTTGCGTGCGCGGGAGTTGTCCGCACCCCTCGCCCAACCCGCTCGCTCTCCCTCGGTTCGAACCGGTTCCGGGACACCGACTGCGGCGCAGAACACCGGCACCCACTCGTGGCCCGCTGCGGGTTCGTCGTCGCAGATGTTGACCGGGCCCGACGGCCACGACAGCGCGGCGACAGCGGCGGCGGCAGCGTCGTCGACGTACACGAAGCTCGAGATGTCCGCGTTCGCGGGCAGCTTTCCGGCCTGGGCGAGCTGGGCCATGAGGCCGCCAGGCTCGTACCAGGTGCCCGGGCCATACAGCGTGCCGTAGCGCAGGACCACCCATTCGGGCATCTGCGCGACCGAATTCTCCAGGTTCGCCACGCCCTCGACCGTGCCCAGCCGGTCAGGCCCGCCGTCGAGGTCGAGCGGCGTGTCCTCAGTGGCGGGCTCGGCACCCGGCGCGTAGGCCCACGAGATGCTCTGGGCGATCATCCGCCGTACCCCGGCCACCTTCGCGGCGCCGACCAAATTGCGGGTGCCGACCGTGCGCACCTTTGCGTTCGCGGCGCGGTTGCCCGAACTCAGGTCGGTCAGCTGGTGCATTACGACATCCGGCTGCGCGGCGCGGATGTTCTCGGTGAGCGCGGGCGCGTCGTACACGTCGCCGAGGACGGCGATCGCACCCAGTGCACCGATCTTGTCGTGTGAGTCCTGGCTGCGTGCCAGGCCGACCACCTCGTGGCCCTCGGCGAGCAGCGCGGGGATCACCCAGCGACCGACGACGCCGGAGGCACCGGCGAGGAAGATCCGCATCGTCATCTCCTCCTCAGCGCCCGGCCGGACGCGGCGCGCGGCGATCCTGGCGCTCGGCCAGCTCCTCGGGGCTTACGAACGTCAGCATCTCCTGACCCGGCGCGCAGATCATCACCACCACGAACCGGCTCCACGAGTCGGCGAGGTTGTTCGCGGCCTGGTAGTGGATCACGTCGCCGCCCGGCTCCCAGAACGCTTCGCCAGCCCTGATCACACGCTCGGGCTCGCCCTCAAGCTCAAAGATCATTTCGCCCTCCAGCATGTAGCCGAAGACCGGTCCGGAGTGCCGGTGCGGCGGAGTGCCCGAGTCGCCGGGCGGCAATTCGATCGTCGCGGTCATCACGTGCGAATCGTCCGCAATGGACGGAGTCTGCGAGAGCAGCAGATTGATCACGGAGTTTGTTTTGGGTTGTGTCTCAGTCATGCTTCCACGCTAGGCCGCGCCCGGGGGGTCCGGTAGCCCACTTCACATCCGCCACTTTGGACCGGTGCACTCGACAGGTGTTCCCCCGGAACACGCGCGGTGGATCTCCGAGAACGTGGCACACCAGACGTCGCCGAAACCTCGGAGATACCGTAGGAATTCCTCAAAGGCGGCGATGTGGTGCGCCCGGCCGATCACCTGCGGGTGCACCGTGAGCGTGTAGACGCCACCTGGCACGCGCTGGTGCGCGTAATCGAAAATCTCCCGCCACCACTGGAAACCCGGCCGGTGGTCGGCTACACACGACCAGTCGTCCAGATATCCCAACACCGGGATCTCGAGCACGCCAAACCGATCGCTCGGGTGGTACGGCTCGAATTCCGTCCCCATGAGCGAACTGTCCCAAGCAAATCCGGTCTCCTCGAGAATCTCGAGCGTGGCCTCGGTGAAGGCCCACTCCGGCGCGCGGAAGCCAGCCGCTCGGCAGCCGACGACCCTGTCGTAACACGCGAAAGAGCTGGGCAGTATCGCGTCGGACGTGACGGACGCGGTCACGGTGATTCGGAACGACGCACCACCGGATCGGCGCCACCCCTTCACTGTGACGGACGACGCACGGTGTCACGTTCCGCCGGGCTGTCCCGTCTAGTGGGTGATCCGTACTCGAGTGAAATGAGGGAAGACCGATGCGAGTGGCAGTCGCCGGCGGAACCGGCATGATCGGCACGCTGCTGGTGAGGGAGCTTACCGAGATCGGGCACGAGCCGGTCGTGCTGGCGCGTTCCCGCGGCGTCGACCTGACCACCGGCGAAGGGCTCGCCGAGAAGCTGGCAGGCTGCGAGGAGATCGTCGACGTCACCAACATCATGTCAGTACGCAAGAAGCCCTCGGTCGAGTTCTTCGCTGCAGCGACGCGGAACCTGCTCGACGCCGGCTCGGCGGCCGGAGTCCAGCACGTGATTGCGCTGTCCATCGTCGGCATCGACGACGTCGACCTCGGCTACTACTTCGGCAAGCGCGAGCAGGAAGAGCTGGTCCGCCAAGGCCCGATCCCCTGGACGATCCTGCGGGCTACCCAGTTCCACGAGTTTCCGGAGCCCCTTCTGGACGGCGCTCACGGGCCGTTCGTGGTCGTGCCCCGTGAGCTGTCCCAGCCCGTCGCGGCGGAAGAAGTCGCTCACGCGCTGGCAACCCAGGTCGGACAGGCGGCGGCCGGTTACCTGCGACCGCTGGCCGGGCCCGAGCAGCTTCAGATGACCGACATGACGCGCCGCCTGGTCAAGGCGCGAGGTGCGCGCAAGATCGTGGTGTCCGTGCGGATGCCGGGCGCGGTCGGCAAGGCGATGACCGGTGGCGCGCTCCTCCCCAAGGAGGAGTACACCTGCGGCAAGCGCACCTTTGCCGAGTACCTGCGTCGGGTCGAGAAGGACGCCGCACGGGCCTAAGCCGATGACCGCGCTATCCAGACCAGCTCCGGCGCGCCACCGCGTCGCGATCCTCGTGTTGCCGGGCACCGTCGGCGTGGATCTCGCGGTGCCTCTGCAGGTTTTCGGCTCCTGGCCCGACTTCCTCGTGGACGAGGCGCCACGCCTGCGCGAACCCTACTCGGTCGTGCTCGCCGGACCGAACCTCCGGCCGCAGATCGGTGCCGCTCTGGTGGCGACGCGGGTCGAGCCGCTGTCCGCTTTGGACGATGCTGACACCGTCATCGTCCCGGGGCGCCAACCGCTGGACGAGCCGCTTCCTCGGGAGGTCCGGGCGGCGCTGCGCGACGCCGCTGCGAGGGGAGCGCGAATCATTTCGATCTGCGTCGGGGCGTTCGTGCTGGCCGAGGCCGGGCTGCTCGACGGTAGGCCAGCGACCACCCACTGGCGTGACGCCGCAGAACTGCGCCGTCGGTATCCGTTCATCGACGTGCGCGAGAAACAGCTGTACGTCGACGACGGGCAGATCCTGACCTCTGCCGGCCTGCTCGCCGGTGTCGACCTGTGCCTGCACGTGCTGCGTTGCGACCTGGGTTCCACCGCGGCCGACGCGGTCGCGCGCTTCCTGGTCAGCGCCCCGCACCGGGACGGGGACCACCCCCAGCTCGTCCAGCGCCCCGTTGGCTTCGCGGGCGATTCGCTCGAGCGCACCCGACAGTGGCTGCGGGAAAACCTGGCGAAACCGCACACGCTAACCACCATCGCGGCCCACGCCGGCGTGAGCGTGCGCACACTCACACGGCGGTTCCAATCCGAGACCGGGATGACGGCGATGCACTGGCTCACCCGCCAGCGCGTCGCGCGGGCACGCCGCCTGCTGGAGACCACCGACCGCCCCGTCGGGCTGATCGCCCGCGAGGTCGGCTTTTGCTCCGACGAGATGTTCCGCATCCACTTCGCCGACGCGACCGGGACGACACCGGCGCGCTACCGGCGCGAACACCGCCATTCCGCAGCCCAGTCGGCCTGAGTGCCACCGGAAGGAAAACCGATGAACAATCTCGCCATCCGGCTCACCTTGGTGATCCCGTTCTACGAGACGCTGATCGTGGGTGGCTGGAACCAGCTGTTCCCCCGCAGCTTCTACGACAACTTCCCGACCGTGGACCTGAACCCGCCGTTCAACGACCACTTCTCCCAAGACTTCGGCGGTGCGACGCTGGGCATCGCATTGGTGCTGGGCATCGCACTGGTAAAGCCAAAAACCCACTACGCCGTGCCTGCGGCACTGGCGTACTCGATCTTCTCCATACCGCATTTCTTCTACCACCTGCTGAACACGTTTCCCCCGAGCCCGGCGCAGACGGTCTTCCTCCACACCGTCAACGCCGTGGTGGCAATCCTCGGCCTCTGTCCCATCGTCCTCGCCGTCCTGCGGGACCGGCGAGTCACAAAGGGCGCAGCAGCAACCTGACCGCACCCGTCGCTGGATCGTCCAACAGGGTCCCGGCGACACCGAAGACGTCGCGCAGCAGCTCCGGGCCGAACACGTCCCGGGGCCGCCCTGCACAGCAGACCAGTCCTCGGTTCAGCACGAGGACAGTGTTGGCATATTGGGCTGCGAGGTCAAGGGAGTGCAGCGCCGCGAGCACTGTTATGCCCAGCGCGGCGGCTAGCTCCAGCATCGCGATCTGGTGGCGGGGATCGAGGTGGTTGGTCGGCTCGTCGAGCACCAGCAGCCGCGGCTGCTGGGCGAGCGCGCGCGAACAGTACCTGCTGGCGTTCCCCACCAGACAATGTGGACAGTGGACGGTCGGCCAGGTGGCTGCAGCAGTGTCCGCCCAAACCAACACCAGGGCGCCCAGCAATGCAGCGGCCGCCACCGCGCGCCGGTGGTCCGCGCCGACCAGCAGGCGCGTCAGATTCGGCACGACCAGGCCGATGAAACCGATGCTGCCCGCGACCGCGACAGCCGTCCCTGTCAACAGGGTGACAAATACCAGCAGCACGAGCCGCGGCCGCGACGCGTCAAGGCCGAGCGCCGCCGCGCCGCCGCGCACTCACCGTGGTGGTCGGCGCGCCGGAAGCGCACCCGGAGGCGAGCAGGCCCGCCAGGATGGTCAGAACGAGCGCGGTTCGGACAAACGCACAGCTCACCTCTCGGCTCGGTTCCTCAAGAATGGTCAGGTAAACCGGTGTCGTGGTTCGCTGCAGGCCGGAACCGTTGGTACTCCAGCACTTCCGCCACACGGTCGGCCGCAGCCCGGCCCTCGATCCGCTCGACCAGCCACAGCCCGAGGTCGATGCCGCTGGTGATTCCGCCGGAGCTGATCACGTCTCCCGCATCGACGACGCGGTCGGTCACCACGTTGGCCCCCATCCGGTGCAACCGGTCGAGCGACGCGTGGTGCGTGGTGACGGGACGAGTGCCGAGCACTCCGGCCTGTGCGAGCAGTAATGCCCCGGTGCACACCGAAACGAGCGCGGTACCCGAGGCTGCTGCGGCGGCGAGCGGAGCGGACCAGGCACCGGAGGTGAGCTGGCCCCCCACTCCCGTCTTGTCCCCCGACCCACCACCGGGGACCACCAGATAATCGGCGCCCGGCTGGTACACCCTGTCCGGCACGATGGACACGCCATGGGCAGTGACGATGTTCTGCCGCGTCAGCGTGACGGTGTGGAGCTCGATGGGCGCACCCCGTTTTCGGGCAATACCGAGCGCTTCTAAGGGTCCGAACACATCGAGGTCGTCACAGCCGTCAAAGAGCACGAGATCCGCCTTGACGGTGGTGCGGGGTCCGGTCATACCCCGGAGCATGCCGGGGCATGACCGGACCCGGACACCACCCATCCGGCCGTTCTTCCCTGGGATCGAGCCACATCCGTCGAACAATGCGCGCAGAGCTTGCTCCCGGACGTCCTAGATTCCTAGCGTCCTGATTTGGCAATTCTGTTCTGTTTGTCGTGCGGGAAGGGAACGCACCATGTGGACTGATGTCGGCGCCTCTGCGTTCCGGCTGCTGGCCAACGTCGCCGGAGCGTTGACGGCAGGTGGCGCGGTGTTCACGGCGTTCGTGATGCCGGGACCGGCGTCCGGAGCCGTCTCCCCCGCCGCCCTCGCGGCGCTGCGCCCCGTACGGTGGGCGGCCAACGTCTGGGCGGTGGCAGCCGGCGCGATGGTGCTGCTTTCCCCCACGCAGCCGACGGCCTGGCTGATCACCTTGGCGCTGGCCGCTGCGGTGGCGCTGGCGGCCTGGACGCTGGTCTCGTGGCGCGCGGTCGCGCTGATGTCCGTGGTTGCTGTGGCGGCGCTGCTGCCTCCGGTGGTCGTCGGCCACGTCGCGGTGGGTGCGTGGCACGACGTCGCCACCAACAGCATCGTGTGGCACGTCACCGCGGCGGCAGTGTGGACGGGGTCGGTGGCGGCACTGATCTCCTGGGCACGCCGGGGTGAACCGAGCCCGCTGGTGCTGCGCCGCTACCGGCGGCTGAGTCTGGTCTGCGCCGTGGTCACCCTGTTCTCCGGCGGGATCAGCGGATTCCTGCTGACGGGCCCCGACGGGCTCACGAGCGGTTACGGAGTGCTCCTTCTCGTCAAGATCGCCGCCACAGCAGCGCTGCTCGCGATTGTCGCTTGGGCCCGCAGCCACTGGGGCGCGACCACTGCCGTGCGCATCGCGGGGGTCGAACTTGCGCTGCTTGCCGCGGCGACCGCGTTGTCGGTGGGGCTCGCCCAATTGACACCGCCGACGTTCTTCTGGCGCATCACCTCCACGCAGAACACAATCCTCGGTTACGAACTCCCCGACCCGCCCAGCCTGGCCGGACTCCTGCTGCACTGGCGACCTGACCTGCTGTTCGGGGTGGTTGCCGTGCTCGCCGTCGTGGCCTACCTCGCCGGAATGCGCCGGCTGCATGGCCGGGGCGACGCATGGCCGAGAGGCCGCATGTTCGCCTGGATCACAGGCTGGTCGCTGATCCTGGTGTCGACGTCATCCGGGCTCGCGGTGCACGCACCGGGTTCCTTCAGCCTGCACATGGTCGTCCACATGCTGCTGAACATGTTGGCGCCAGCGCTGCTGGCGGTCGCGGGTCCGGTCACGCTGGCGCTGCGCGCGCTCCCGGCGACCGGGAAGGACGGCCCGGCCGCCGCCCGTGCGTGGCTCGTCGCCGCGCTGCACGCGCCAGTCACCAGGTTCGGAGCCCATCCGCTAGTCGCGTTCGTAGTGTTCGTCGGGTCGTACTATTTGCTTTACTTCACTGGGCTGTTCCCGGCCGCGATGCAGCAGCACTGGGCGCGCCAGCTGATGAATGTCCACTTCGTCCTCACCGGTTACCTGTACTACTGGGTGGTCGTCGGCGTCGACCCGGCGCCGCGACCGTTGCCGCACGCGGCGAAGCTCGGCGTCCTGTTCGCGGCGTCGCCCTTCCACGTCACATTCGCGGTCCTCGTCCTAAACGCCCAGGACGTGCTCGGCGAGCGGTTCTACCAGGCCCTCGGTCTCACCTGGCAGACCGATCCGCTCGCAGACCAGCGGCTCGGTGGCGGGATCGCGTGGGCCGGTGGGGAGCTCCCGCTCCTGGTCACCGTTTTGCTGCTGCTCGTGCAGTGGAGCCGCCACGACGACCGGCTCGAACGCCGCCGGGCGAGGACCGGGATCGGCGGGCTCGACGACAACCACCACGCTCTCCTCGAAACGCTGGCCACACGGAAGGTCCTGCCATGAAGGCGATTGCGGGTTCCCTGCGGACGGACCTGGTGATCGGCGGGATGACGTGCGCCGCCTGCGCCACGCGCGTCGAGCGGGCGCTCAACCGAATCGACGGGGTCGACGCCACAGTGAACTACGCCACCGAAAAGGCGTCAGTGAGGTACTCCCCGGCTGTGTCCGCGGTCACGCTGACCGGCGCGGTACAGGCGGCGGGCTACACCGCCGCACCGGCTTCGCCCGGGCTCGACGAAGACCGTCACGGGGCGCGGGCCCGGGACCTGCGGCGGCGGATGGCCGTCGCAGCGGTGCTGACGTTCCCGCTGTGCGACTTCTCGATCACGCTTGCGCTGGTGCCAGGACTGCGGTTCCCAGGCTGGGAAGCGCTCTGCCTGCTGCTGGCCTTCCCGGTGGTCTTCTGGTGCGCCGCGCCGTTCCACCGCGCGGCGCTAGTGAATCTGCGGCACCGCGCGTCCAGTATGGACACCTTGGTGTCGCTGGGGGTGCTCGCCGCGTTCGGCTGGTCGACGTGGCCTCTCGTGACGGGATCCGGTTCTCCGGCCCCGGCTTGGTTCGGCCTGGACGTGGGCGGGGCCAGTACGCTCTACTTCGACGTCGCCGCTGGGGTCACCACTTTCCTGCTCTCCGGCCGGTATTTCGAGGCGCGGGCGAAGACCGGGGCGGCGAGTCTGCTCACGGCGCTCGACGCCCTGACGGTCAAGCAGGTCTGCGTCGTGCGCGAAGGCGCGGAGGTCCTGGTCGACGTTGCTTCGCTCCGGCATGACGACCTCTTCGTCGTGAAGCCCGGCGAACGGCTGGCCGCTGACGGAGTGGTCGTGTCGGGTCGCTCGGCCATCGACACGAGCGCGGTGACCGGCGAGCCGCTCCCGGCGGAGGCCGGCCCTGGCGACCGGGTGCTCGGCGGCACGACCACGCTGAACGGGCGGCTGGTCGTCACCGCCACCGACGTCGGCGAGGCATCGCAGGTCTCGCGGATGGCCGCCCTGGCCGAGCGAGCACTGGCCGACAAAGCGCGGGTGCAACGGCTCGTCGACCGGGTATGCGCGGTGTTCGTTCCGGTAGTTCTCGCGAGCGCGCTGGCGACCTTCGCGGGCTGGCTGCTGACCGGCCACGAGGTGGGCGACGGGTTCGCGGCCGCTGTCTCGGTGCTGATCATCGCCTGCCCGTGCGCGCTCGGCCTGGCCACGCCCACCGCACTGCTGGTGGGGATCGGGCGGGGTGCGCAGCTGGGCATCCTCGTGACGAGCACCGAGTCGCTCGAAGTGACGCGCGCCGTCGACACCGTTGTCCTCGACAAGACAGGCACCCTGACGACCGGACGGATGACGGTCACCACAGTGCATGCTTTCGGCATTTCCCGTGACGAGCTGCTCCGGCTCGCCGGAGCCGTCGAGTCGGGCTCGGAGCACCCGCTCGGCGTGGCCATCACCGCGGCTGCGGGACCGGTCGCCGCGGCCGACGACTTCCGGGCTCTGCCGGGGCTCGGTGTACGCGGCCGCGTCGACGACGCCGTCGTGACCGTCGGCGCAGTGCCGGATGGCCTCGCTGTCCCAGCGGATGTGGCAGCCGCCGCCGAACAGTCCCGTGTGGACGGAGCAACGGTCGTCTTCATCACCCGGGACGATGCTGTCGTCGGCTTCCTCACCCTCTCCGACCAACTCCGCGATTCGGCGCGCGAGGGAGTGCGTGAACTACACCGGCTGGGGCTGCGCACGCTCCTGCTCACCGGCGACCACGAGGCCGCTGCCCGCGCCGTCGCGGACAACATCGGTGTCGACGAGTGGCGCGCCGGCGTGCTGCCCGCCGACAAGGCGAGCACCATCCGGGAACTGCAGGACGCGGGCCGATGCGTGGCGATGGTCGGCGACGGAATCAACGACGCCGCAGCGCTGGCGACCGCGGACCTCGGTATCGCCATCGCCGACGGGACCGACCTGGCCATGAAAGCCGCCGACGTCATCCTGGTCCGTGACGACCTCCGAGCGGTCGCCGACACCATCCGGCTGGCGCGACGCACCGTCACCACAATTCGGGGGAACCTGGCGTGGGCCTTCGCCTACAACATCGCGGCTATCCCGTTGGCAGCCCTCGGACTGTTGAATCCGCTGATCGCCGGCGCTGCGATGTCCCTGTCATCGGTGCTGGTGGTGTCGAACAGCATGCGGCTGCGTTCGTTCACCAGTCACTCTTCTTAGGACACGTCATGCCGTAGGCACGCGAAGCCCGACGACAGCACCGGCGCGCCACCGGCCAGCACCGGTATGGCGTTCTTCGGGCCGGCAGGGTGGACGGGTCTCCGGAACGCACTACTCCGCAGCCAAAGCGGGCGTGCTCGTTCTGGCGAAGGTGTTCGCCCGTGAGCTCACCTCGTGTGGCACGACCGTCTTTGCGGTCTCGGTCCGGTCGCCGGTCATTGACGGCCTCCCTGCCCGAAGCGCTGAGCAGGCTCGCGTCAGCTGTCTCGGTCGGACGCTTGGGAACCCCGGGGGAAGTGGCTGCGCTCGTCACTTATCTGGTGAGTGAAACCGCAGGACACATCACCGGTGCGAACTTCGACATCAACGAGGGTCTTTCATGCGCTGACGGCACGAGGGTTTTCGAGCCCACTCGCGGGTACGAATCGAGCAATCGTCAGGCGACCTGGATGGAGCGGATGGAATTGTTGCCGACCATCCCGTCGACGGCGGTGGTGACGGTCGTGTCGGGGTGGTCGGCGGCACCTAGGGTGAGCAGAAGCGGGACGAAGTGCTCGGCGGTGGGATGGGCGATGTCGGCACTGGGTGCTTTGTTGTGGTAGTCGGCGAGAGCGTCGATGTCGCCTCGGGCGAGTGCATCGGCGGCCCAGGTGTCGAAGGCCTGGGTATATCCGGCGAGTGCAGGGCTGCGCACGGCTGCGAAGCTGTGGGTCATGAATCCGGAACCGATGACGAGAATGCCTTCCTCGCGCAAAGACCGCAGCCGCTGCCCGAGGGTGAACAGCTCCGCGGGGTCGAGCGTGGGCATGCTGAGCTGGATGACCGGGACGTCGGCGGCCGGGTACATGGCCATGAGCGGAATGAATGCCCCGTGGTCTAGGCCGCGGCGCGTGTGCTGGTGCACCTCGGTGGTGTCGGCCAAGGTGGCGGTGACGCGCCCAGCGAGCGCGGTGGCGTCCGGTGTCGAATAGGGCAGCGTGTAATAGTGCGGGTGGAACCCACCGAAGTCGTAGTACAAAGGAGTTCCGGCCGCCGGGTTGGTGATGGCGAGGGGGGCGTCCTCCCAATGCGCCGACACAACCACGATGGCGCGGGGCTTGGGCATGGTCTGCGCCCAGGTGTACAAGTCGTTCAGCCACGGCGAGTGGTCGAGGGTCGGTGGGGCGCCGTGGCTGACGAACAGCGCGGGCAGCGGCCCGTCACTGCTGCCCCAGGTGCGTTGCGCACGAGCCTGCGGCAGCACACGGGCCACCAGCTCGTGGTAGGCGCCAGCTGGATTCTTCGGGTGCTCGTGGAGTGCGTCGATCACGATCGATCCTTCTCTTGCTTGGGTATGGGTCAGCCTGCGACACACCGAGTGCAGGCTGTCAATCCCAGCCCGTACCCGGATTCGGCGCTCCCGGGAATACATCGCGCCTGAGCCGTTGAGATCTCGCCGAAACTCCTCGCCAAACCGGGGCAACGCCATATCCGCGAGTAGGGTGAGGAGCGCGCCGACACCAGACGTTAGCGGTGATTCGTGTGTCAGATGAATCCTTGTCGTAGTGCCCAGGCTACGGCGTGGGTGCGGTTGTGGAGGTGGAATCGTCCGGTCACACCTTTGAGGACGTTTTTCACGGTGCGCGACGAGTAGGCCATTTTCTGAGCGATTTCTTCGGTGTTGAGGCCGTCGGCGGCCAGTTGCAGGAGGCGGATCTCCCTGGGGTTCAGCGGTGCCAGACATTGGGACGGATACGGCGGCATGGGCTTGTGCGACGGAGTGGCTGGGGGGACGCAGGGCGGTGGCTGGAAGTCGCTGATCGGCTCGCTGCGGGCGATGGCTGCGACCATATGGGTGAGTTGTTCCTGGTTGGCCTCAGTGCGGCGTACTAGTGCCAGCACCCCGTGCGCCAGCAAGTAGGGCAGTGTCACTGCACCGACGATGTCCAGTACGAGCCCGACTTGTGTCCGGCTGCGCCGCAATCGGCGCAGCAGTCTCAGGACGGGATCGTCGATTTGGTGCGCGACGATCAGTGAGACTCGGGCGCGGGAGGTTGCGACAGCGGGAACCAGCTCGATGTTCGCATCGTGTTCCAGTGCGGTGAGAACCGCTGCCTTCATGATCCCGTCGTCGGCGTAGACGGTCACGGATACGCGGGCTGACGTATCTGGTGGGCTGTGTGCAGGTGTTCCGTTGCCTCGGACAACCTGGCGCCGCATGGCTGCCAGATCCATCTTGTCCCGCCGAGCCAGTTCGCATCCTGCCGTTTCGGGCATGTGGGGTCTCCACGAATCCGATTTCCAGATCGATAGCACGCGGTTCCTCAGCGTCGGCGCGGACCGCTTCCCGGGCCACCTGGCGGGACCGTGACGACACCAACCATGAAGTGGGCGGCCTCTGGCATGAAGGGCGGCGTATGCGTCAGCAGGTTGTCGTAGGTGGTTCCTGAGTCGGATGGAAGTCTCATGGGTAGAGGCTACTCCGGCCGCGAGCGGGACTGTCGATCCAATTGCTGCTGTTTTTCTTGGACCAGTTGGCGTGTAAAGGTTTTTCCATCGTCGAGTGCCGAATATGGACATCGATTATCCTGGATATTTGTGTGGATCCTGTGAGCCGTGAGCTCATGCCTCCGTGAACTCCACCGGGAGTTCGTCGGCGGGGTTCGCACGGACGCAGTGAGGGCATCGCGAGACATCACCACGACACGCCACAAGCAAGGCTGCGGCCAGCAGACATGAACGGCCACCTCCGGTGCTCCTTCCGGGGCCAGCGACCGTTCTGTCCTCAGTGGCGCCGAAGCGGGACTCGGTACTTGGTTGGAGTCGGCGCGACGCAACACCCTCAATCGGACCGCGGACTCCGGGTCCCCGCCGTTGACTTCCGATTCCGTTGACGTGGACTCCGACGAAGACGCATTGGCCGCCTACAACGCCATGCTGGCCCGTCTGCACGATTCGTCACAAAAGTCGCAGCCGGGTCCGGATCGGCATCGCCCGCGGAAAGTCGAGTAGGTCACAAGCCGGGAACTCCGGGGCGTGGGTGTCCGACCTGCTGACTGGACGCAGACCGCTGGTGAGGCGAGCGGCCCTAGCGGGTGGAGAGGACACGCATGACGCCGATGATGAGCATGTCGTTGCTGCCGACCTGGTTGCGGTTGGTGTGGGCGGTGATGTTCGTCGGTGTCCTCGTCGTGCATGCGTGGCTCATGCGGGCGCAGGCCCGGTGGTGGCACGTCGGCCACTGCATCATGGCCGTGGGAATGCTCGGAATGCACCTCGTGCCGCACATGGCACATCCCGCGTTCTACCGAGTCGGGTCCGGTGTGGTCCTCGTCCTGGCAGCTGCGCAGGGGCACCGCGACAGTTGTCTTTCGCCGCCGCGAAGGGATGCTCAACCCGCTGTGGGTCGCGGCGACGATCGACGAACTGATCATGGTCTACATGCTGGTCTTCCCGATGGGAGGGTCTGCGGCGTTGACCTGGCTGCTGGTGGTCTACCTGGCGGTTCACGTCGTGGCATGGATCTTCGCGCTGTGGGGCCGTGCTCAGGTCTTCCGCCCCGGCGCGGTCGCCGGCTCCGGTGGAACCGTCCCCGCCGAGGGTGGCATGGCAGCCCGACAGGCGGTTGCGGTCGGTGGAGCTGGCCGTTGGGGGTATGACCTGCGCCGCGTGCGCGGCGCGGGTGGAGCGCAAGCTCAACAAGCTCGACGGGGTCACGGCGAGCGTCAACTTCGCCACGGAGAACGCGGCGGTGCAAGCCCCGCACGATGTCCCGGTCGATTCGCTGATCGCGGAGGTCGAACGCGCTGGCTACCAGGCGCAGTTGGTCGAAGCGGGCGAGGACGAGATCGATGACGGCCAGGTGCGCTACCTCTGGCGGCGGCTGGTGGTAGCGCTGCTGCTGGGAGCTCCGCTGGCGGACTTGTCGATCACGATGGCCTTGGTGCCATCCCTGCGGTTTCCGAGTTGGCAGTGGGTCCTGCTGGCGATGACGGTTCCGGTTGCGACGTGGTGCGCGTGGCCGTTTCACCGCAAGGCGCTGGTGAACGCGCGGCACGGTCGAGTTCGATGGACACGTTGGTGTCGTTGGGAATCGTCGCGGCCAGCTGCTGGTCGGTCTACACGATCTTCGCTCATGGCGGGACGTCGGCCGCGACCGATGGCGCGTGGGGTTTGTTGCTGCGCCCAGGCGGTTCCGTCGACCTGGACGTGGCGGCCGGGGTGACGACGTTCGTACTCGCCGGGCGGTTGTTCGAAGCGAAGGCGAAGCGCCGCGCCGGCGGGGCGCTCCGCGCTTTGGCCGCGATCGGCGCGAAGCATGTGGCGGTACTGCGCGATGGTCGGGAACAGTGCGTTCCCGTCGCCGATCTCCGCATCGAGGAGCACTTCGTGGTTCGGCCGGGCGAGACGATCGCCACCGACGGTGAGGTGCTGCGCGGGCACGGCGCGGTGGACACCAGCACGATGACCGGGGAATCCGCACCGATCGAGATCTCTCCCGGCGACGAGGTCATCGGCGGGACCGTTGCGCTCAGCGGCCGGGTGGTGGTGCGTGCCACCCGCGTGGGGGCAGACACCCAGCTGGCCCAACTGGTGCGGTTGGTCGAGCGGGCGCAGAACGACAAGGCCGGGATCCAGCGGCTGGCCGACCGGATCTCCGCCTGGTTCGTGCCCGTGGTGTGCGGGCTTGCCGTGCTGACGTTCCTGACGTGGTGGCTGCTCGGCGCTGCCGTGGAAGAGACGTTCAGCGCAGCGCTGGCGGTGCTGATCATCGCCTGCCCGTGCGCGCTCGGTCTGGCCACGCCGACCGCGCTGCTGGCCGCATCGGGCCGCGGCGCCCAGCTGGGCATTTTCATCAAGGGCCACCAGGCGCTGGAGTCGGCCCGAGCGATCGACACGGTCGTGCTGGACAAGACCGGCACGCTCACCACCGGGAGGATGTCCGTCGTCGACCTCCACCTCGCCGGAGGGGCTGATCGGGCGACGCTGCTGCGCCACGCCGGGGCGGTCGAGGACGCCTCGGAGCACGTGGTGGCGCGGGCTATCAGCGGTCTTGCGCGACAGGAATTCGATGAGCTGCCCGTGGTGGAGGACTTTTCCAGCCTGGCCGGGCTGGGCGCCTGCGGGGTGGTGGACGGTCGCGCGGTGCTGGTCGGCTCGGCCCGCATGCTGACCGAATGCGGCGTGGCGATCCCGGCCGAGCTCGACGATCAACGCATCCGGTATGAACATGCGGGGAGCACCACCGTCGTGGTGGCCGTGGACAACGTGGTCGCGGGAGTCTTGGCGGTGGCCGATACGGTGAAGCCGTCGACCGCCCCTGCCGTCGAACGACTGCACCGGCTGGGCCTGCGCACGGCGCTGCTCACCGGCGACAACGAAGCCACCGCGCGCGCAGTCGCCGCCGAGGTCGGCATCGACGAGGTCCTGGCCGAGGTGCTACCCGCTGACAAGGCCGCCACGATCGAAAAGCTGCGCGGACAAGGACGCACCGTGGCCATGGTCGGCGACGGCGTCAACGACGCACCGGCGCTCGCCCGGGCAGACCTCGGCCTTGCCGTGGTCACCGGCACCGACGTCGCACTCGGCGCGGCCGACCTGATCCTGGTCCGCGACGACCTCAACGTCGTGCCCAGCGCGGTCTCGCTGGCTCGCGCCACGCTGCGCACGATCCGCGGCAACCTGGTCTGGGCGTTCGGCTACAACATCGCAGCCCTGCCGCTGGCCGCGTTCGGCTTGCTCAACCCGCTGATTGGAGCAGGAGCCATGGCTCTGTCCTCGCTGTTCGTGGTGACCAACAGCCTGCGGCTACGCAAGTTCGGAGCTCCGGGCCGGTCCTAACGACGGTGCGGCATGGCCGCCAGCGTGGGCGGTACGCACCGCCTCATAGCCCTCCGGTGACACCAACCTGGACGCCACTGGGACGGACATGCAGGCGGCAAAAGCCAAGCCCCCGACGCATCCGATCGCGGCCACATCCGCAATCAGCCGCAGCAGCGGCGTTCCCAACCGAACCACGACACCCGGGTCGGAATTGCCCACCGCCGCATAGGGACCGGCCCCAGCCAGCAAGCTCGCGGACTTCACTCCGACTGCCGACGGCGCGACGACGAAGGACGCAACAGCAACCGATGCACGAGAACTCCAGCAACAGGCGCACCAGATCGACGAGCGTGAACAGGCCGAGCACGCCGAGAAGTACCCACCGAATCCCCAGGTCCGTCTTCCCCCCGACACCTGCTCACTCCGCGCCCGCGCGGTCCGCGATACCCGCCCAGGCTCATATGTACGACTGGTTGGAAGATCTCCGGAAGCTATCCGCCCAGGAGGTGTTGCTCACTGCAAACGAGAGCGCTTTCGACAGTTGACCGCCGAACCATCACCAACAGCGACAATCGTGCCGCTGCTGGGCCATACGTCGCAGCCCTGCTCCAAAGCAACGACCGTTCACGGTTCTCGACCATGACCCCGGGGTCCACGTCGTGACGCGGCGGCGAGCGTGACTTCCGCTGTGTCCAGGGCACAACTCGGCTGGATCAGCTGTAGGCAGTGGGTTCAGGTCGTCTGCCGATGAGGAAATGGGCTCCGACCTCTCGGGCTTTGTAGGCCACCGGGTCGTGCAGGGTCAGGGTGCGGGCGTTGCGCCAGAACCGGTCGAAGCCGAACCGAGTGGCGGTGGCCCGCGCGCCGATGAGCTCGAAGATCTTCGCCGTGGTCTCGTTGACGGTCTTGGTCGCGACGATCTTCGCCGAGAAGATCGTCGCGGCTGCTGCACTGCGGTGCTCGGCGGTCAACGCGGTGCCTCGACCTGCCACGTCCTGCAACGCGGCTGTGGCATGGTCGGCGAGCAGTCCGGCCGCTTGCACGCTTGCGGCCAGTTCGCCGTAACCGGCCAGGATGTACGGGTCCTCGGTTGCCGCGTCCACGCCGCTGAGCACCCAGGGCCGGGTGCGCTGGCGGGTGTAGTCGGCGGCTTCGGCCAGTGCGCCTTCGGCGATGGCCACGCACAGGTGGGCGAGGATTGCTTGGAAGGCCAGCGAGCTCAGTGACATCTGGAGTGTTCGCGGATCGTCCGCATCCGGTGCGGGCGAGCCGAGGATGTCGTCGGTGTCGACGTGTACGTCGTCGAAGACCACACTGCCGCTGGCGGACAGCCGTTGCCCGATGTTGTCCCAGTCGTCGAGGTGGGTGATTCCGGGTGCGCGGGCGTCCACGAGGAAGGTGCAGCTCCCGCCGGTGTCGTCCCGCGTGGCGCTGACGAGCAGACGGTCCGCGACGCGGGTTCCGGTGGCGAAGGTCCTGCGGCCGTTGACCAGGAACCCGCCATCGGCGGGTGTCATGCACAGCCCCGTGTCCAGCGGATTGGGTGGGTTGCTCACTCCGGCCCAGAACAAGTGGGGGTGCCGACGCATCCGCGCGACCAGCTCGGTGTTGCCGAACAGCCCGGCTCGCCACAGGTGCAGGTAGTGGTAGCCGAGCAGGTGGCCGATGGAGGGGTCGGCTGCGGCCACGACTCTGGTCACCGCGTGGGTGGTCACGTGGTCGTCCGGTGGGAGGGCGAGCAGTCCGGAATTGCGGAGCAGTTCGACTTCTTCGCACGGTGGGTGGTTCGCGCGGTCCCGTTCGACGGCGTCGGCCCGCAGTCGGTCGGCGATGTCCGCGGCCACGGTCTTGGCATCATCCGGATCCATGGTGCTCCCCAGGGTTCTCTCGCACGGAGGATCGCGCGCCCGTCAACCGACGCGCGACGAGTAACAGCGAAGGTAGGAGTGCGCATTGCGCGGCGACGGCGAGCCAGAACAGATGGGCGCTGTCGGCGCGGTCGAGCAGGTCGTAGCCGAGGCCGCCGATGATGCCGCTGGTGAAGGCCCCGATTCCGGCAGCGAGTCGTTGCTGCCCGAACACCACGGCCGGTGGGCGACTGGATCGGGCGAGGGCTTCGAGTTCGTTCTTGAGGAAGAGCACCGCCTCGCCGAGGCAGA
This sequence comes from Saccharopolyspora antiqui, assembly GCF_052246905.1. Lineage (NCBI taxonomy): Bacteria > Bacillati > Actinomycetota > Actinomycetes > Pseudonocardiales > Pseudonocardiaceae > Saccharopolyspora > Saccharopolyspora antiqui. The sequence goes on along the minus strand of NZ_JBQQBO010000009.1, from coordinate 61,041 downwards.
GGACGAGCACACCGATCAGGATCGCGACGGCGGTGCCGATCGCCAGCACGCCCATTCCGATGGCCATGGCCGTGAAGCCGATCAGCATCGCACGGGGGTAGGTCAACCGTCCGATCCAGCCGGACAACAGGGGCGGCACCACCGCCATCCCCGACGAGTAGAGCATCAGCACAATGCCGTAGAACACAGTGGACACTCGGGGTACGGCGTAGACGGCCAGGTAGTTGTAGAAGAGCATGTGCAGGTACAGGGTCAGCACGGTGATCCCGAACGGCAGGATGGCGATGCTGGCCAGCACCTGCGACGCCTTCCCTCCGGGAGGTTCGGTGTTGCTCGCCGCTTCCCGAGGCAGCAGCGCATGTCCGATCGTCACGACGGTGAACAGCAGAGTGATCGCGATGAACAGCGCGGTGGAGTCGTGGAGCGCAAAGGGCGCGGCAGCCACCGGTCCGAGGGCGATTCCGGCGTTGATCGCGGAGTTGCTGGCCGACACCAGCAGCGGGCGAGGACGCCCGTTGACGCCGAGCAGCAGGTACGCCTTGTTCGCCGGGAGGTACAGCGCCGCTCCGCAGGAGGTCAGGACCAGTGCCGCGACTGCGGCACCGGGCCAGCGCAGCCCCACGATGAACCCGGCGAACCCCGCGGTGCGGATCACCAGCGCAAGCAGCATGGTCCGTTGCAGGCCGATCCGCTCGGCGACGGCGGCTCCCACCACTGCTCCGGCGAACTGCACTAGGGAGGCGACCGCGAGCACCGCTCCGACAGTGCCGAGGGGCATGCCGAGACGCTGGTGCAGCACCACGGACATGTAGGGCAGCACCGCGAACCCGCCGAGCGCGATGAGGAACGAGCCCACCAGCAGGAAGCGCTGCCGATTCGTGAGCAGCCGCAAACCGGCCAGTTGCCGCGACAATTCAGGGCCCTGTGACGACCGGGCGCAGGCAGTTGGCGGCGCTGAGCGCGCGGTGCAGTGCGAGTTCCGCAGTTGCGCCCTCGGCCAGCACGATCCCGGTGCAGGCTCGCTGGTCGCCGAGGTCGTCGATGTGGTTTCCGACCGCCATGGTCGGGTACCACTCCGGGTTGCCCGGTTGACGGGGAAGCTGATCGGTACCGGCCACGCCGGTGAATATCCCGGTGCGATCGGGGTAGATGAGCGCGAATGCTACCGCTGGTCCTGGCTGCCATGCGGCGCGCAGCAGTTCCGGTTCACGCCCCAACGCCATGTCGATCATTGCTTCGTAGACGTTGGTGCCGAGTGCCCGGCACAGCGCCTCCCCCACCATGGCGCCGCCGATCCGAGCGTTGATCTCGATCAGCCCCGGCCCGTTGGCGGTGTGCACGAACTCGACGTGTGCGAAACCGCTGCGGTAGCCCACGGTCGCGAGCACTCGCAACACCCATTCATCCAGCTCGGCGAGGTCGTCTTCCGGGAAGGCGACGGGGAACGCGGCCGCCTCTTCACGGACCGCCGGATGCCTGGACATCTGTCGACTGTGGACGCCCAACAACCGCGTTCGGCCCTGCCAGGTGAGGGTTTCCGCACTGTAGACAGGTCCGGCCAGGAAGGGTTCGGCGAGCAGCCGACCGAACAGCGGTCGGGCGGTGGCTTCGCCGAGCGCGGTATCCAGCTGTTCGTCGTCGTGCGCCAGCCACACGTTGCGCGACGAGGTGCCTGCGGAGTCCTTCAGGACGGCGGGCAGGCCGATTGTTCGCCGGACGAGCTCGGCCGCCGATGGATCGGCGGGAACCCGGATCGCCCTGCCCCGGCTCATGCCTTGTTCGTGCAGGAGAACTCTGACCTGGAGCTTGTCGCGGAGCGTGCGGACCACGGCGGGATCGAGGCCAGCCAGGCCGAACTCGGCCGCGAGTTCGGCCCCGGGGCGCAACCAGGTGTCCGTCGAGTTGATCAGACCGTTGAGATCAGGCAACTGCTTGAGCTCAGCGGCGCACGCCGCCATGTCATGGGTGTCCACGTCGACGACGTCCAGCGCATTCGGGGCGAGCTGCGACAGTTCGTGCCGGTAGACATCGCGGTTGCCGGTGAGCAGGCACAGCCGTTCCCCTGCCCGGTCAGCAGCTCGCACCAGGCGGCCCAGCCCGAAGGTGAGCGCCTCCAGCATGGCGATCGTCATCGCGCGGTCTCCTGTCCGTTCCGTTGCACCGGGGGCTCCCGGCGGACCCATGGGCGACGCTTCCACTCCATCGCCGACCACGGCGGCGCGAGGGCGGCCAACGAGGTGATCTCCTTGGGCCGCAACCCGGCGGGGTCCAGCGCCTCCTGGTGCCTGGTGAACACGCGCTCGACGTACCGGTGGCCGGTGTCGGCGCCGATGACCAGGTGCGTCTGCTGCGGGTTCCGCGCGGACTCCCACCCAGCCACCAAGTGGGCCGCGCCGGTGGACAGGCCGGCGAACACGGCGTGCTCGCGCAGCAGCCCGACGGCACCGGCCATCGCGTGTTGGAAGTCGACCCAGTGCACCGAGTCGTAGAGGTGGTGGCGCACGTTGTCGAACCAGATCGAACTGCCGATCCCGGCGATGATCGCGTCCGGGTCGCGGAAGCCTTCGCTGCCGAAACTGACGCTCCCGAAGGGTTGGACGCCCAGCAACCGCGCCGACCGACGGCTCTGGCGCAGTGACTCGACCAGTCCGCCGGAGGACGCACCGGTGCCGACAGCGCCGATCACGGTCAGCGGGCCGTCGGGCAGCGCATCGGCGACGAGGTCGGCGAATTCCCGGTAGCCCACGTAGTGCACGCTGTCGTGGTACTGGCGCATCCAGTGCATGTCGGTGTGTTCGGCGAGGAGTTCGCGCACGCGTTGCACCCGGCGTTGCTGGTCCAACCGGAGATCCGAGGACGGGGGCATCTGGTCCACGGTAACGCCGAGGACTTCGAGTTGGGCTCGCATCGTGGCATCCACAGTGGTCGACGCGACGATGTGGCAGCGCAGGTCGTAGCGGTGGCAGGCCATGGCCAGCGCCAACGCGTAGATGCCACTGGAGCTGTCCACCAGCGTCTGTCCAGTTCGGATGGTTCCGCGCTCCAGCAGGGTGCGTACCGCGCCGAGCGCTGCGTAGACCTTCATCGTCTCGAACCGGGCGAGCACGACGTTGTCCGTCAACCGGATCAGGGCGGGCGTCTTCAGCGCGTCGGTGATGTGCTCGTGCACGGTCGCGAGATTGGCGGTGGCGGTCGTGGTCACCGGTTTCACCGTCCAATCGAGCGCAGGTAGGCGGCGAACTCTTCTGCTCCCTTGACGTTTCGCGGGCCGCTGACCGCGTCGCCGTAGGACAGCACGAAGTAGCGGTCCTGCTGCACGGCTGGCACCGACTGCATCGCGGGCAGGGATTCGAGGAACGCACGCTTGTCGGCGGCGGACTGCCCTGCGTAGTCAATGATGATGATCACCTCGGGTTCGGCGGCCACGACGGGCTCCCAGCCAACCGTGGTCCAGCTCTTCTCGACGCCGACCACGTTGCGCCCACCTGCTGCGGCGATGATGTCGGTGGGTGGCGCATACCGGCCCGCGGTATAGGGCTGGTCGGTTCCGGAGTCGTACACGAACACCGACACCGGCGCGGCACCGGCAGGACGGCTCTGCTCGACCTTCGCCACACGACCCTGCAGCTCCGCGACCAGACCCTCGGCCCGCTGCTCGACACCGAAGATCTTGCCGATGTTGCGCAGGTCCGCGTAGAGCGCCTCCAGCGGCGGTACCGGGCGCTTGTCTCCGTAACCCCAGCACGTTTCGGTGTGCAGATAGCTGCGGATGCCCACCTGGTCCAGCAGGTGCGGGGTGATCCCCCGCTCCTCGCTGAACCCGGAACCCCACCCGGCCAGCACCCAGTCGGCCTTGGCGTCCACGACGATCTCCCGCGTGATCCGCGAGGTGCCCAGCCGCGGAACGCGGGCGTAGTCGTCCCGCCACGGCGATCCGGCGATCGACGGATCGCCGAGCGAGTTCATCACGTAGCCCCGCATCTGGCCCGCCAGCCCGAGAGCGAACATCTTCTCCGCGCCGCTGACCTCGTAGGACACCGGCCGCTGCGGGCGCGGATAGGTGACCGGCACGCCGCAGTTGGAGATCGTGACCGGCGGTGGATCATCCTGGGCCGCCGGTTGCACCGACGCGCCGCAGCCGGTGGCGAGCAACGCCGCGACCAACGGCGCAGCCAGCGACCGGCGCTTGGCAAATCGGATCATGGTCGAGTCCCTTCGTAGACGGCGCTGGTGGCGGTGAGGTCATAGAGCAGTTGCGGGGCGCCGGTGCGCGGGTGCGTCACGACGGCGACTTCCACACCGAACACCTGTCGGATCAGCTCGGTGGTGAGGACGTCGGTCGGGCGGCCGGTGGTGACCAGTGAGCCGCCGGAGAGCACGGCGAGCCGGTCGCAGGTGCTCGCGGCGAGGTTGAGGTCGTGCAGCGCGACCAGCACCGTCAGGCCGGATGTCCGCAGGAATGACAGCAATTCCACCTGGTGGCGCACGTCCAGGTGGTTGGTCGGCTCGTCGAGCACCAGAACGCGCGGTTCCTGCACCAAGGCGCGTGCGATCAGCACCCGCTGCCGCTCGCCACCGGACAGGCTCAGCACACCGCGATCGGCGAGATGTGCCACGTCAGCCTGTTCCATCGCCTGTTCGCACAACTCACGTTCTCGCGGGCTGAGGGCTTGGTTGCCACGCAGGTGCGGGGTGCGGCCAAGCGCCACCACTTCCGCCACGGTGAAGTCCAGCTCGCTGTTGCTTTCCTGGGTCAGCGCTGCGATGGAACGAGCGCTCTCGCGCAGCGCCATCCCCGCCAGGTCAGCGCCGTCGAGCAACACCGCCCCAGTCGTGGGTCGCAGCGCTCGGTAAACACAACGCAACGCGGTGGACTTGCCACTGCCGTTGGGGCCGAGCAGCCCGACGATCTCTCCACTTCGGACCTCCAAATCCAGGTCACCGACCAGCGTCCGACCAGTCACTTCGACGGACACCCCGTCCAGGCACAGCTGCATCTACCGACCTCCGAACAGGTATCCGCGGCGCCGCAACAACGTGATGAACACCGGCACACCCACCAGCGCAGTGATCACGCCCAAGGGGAGCTCTTCCGGGGCGAACAGGGTCCGCGAAACGAGATCGGCCCACACCAGGAAGCAGGCCCCGGCCAGTGGCGCCACGGCCAGCACCCGGCGATGGCTGGCACCGACGAGGATCCGGACGAAGTGGGGCATCACCAGCCCGACGAACGCGACCGCACCGCTGACCGCGACCAGCAACCCGGTGACCGCGGAGGTGAGCACGAACAACCAGCGGCGCAACGAAACCGCATCCACCCCCAGGCTCGCCGCGGTCTCGTCACCCATCGACAACACGTCCAACGAGCGGCTACGCCGGTTCAGCACAGCGACGCACACCAGCACTGCGGCCGCCGCCAACGGCAGCGATCCCCAGTTCGCCGCGCCCAGACTTCCCAACAGCCAGAACAACACCGTCCGGGCCGCGTCACCGTTCGGCGCAAGAAACACCAACACGCTCATCACGGCCTGAAACCCGTACGCCAGCGCGATTCCGGTAAGCACCAACCGCAGCGGGGTCAACCCCGCGCGGCTGCTCGCCGCGGCATAAACCAGCGCCGATGCGCCCAAAGCGCCGAGGAAAGCGGCGACCGAAAGCGCGTATACGCCCAGGCTGGCGAACACGCCGAACACCAAGACCGTGGTCGCGCCAACCGAGGCACCCGAGGAGATGCCCAGCACGAACGGGTCAGCCAGGGCATTGCGCACCATCGCCTGGATCGCCACTCCGACAACGCTCAACCCGGCGCCCACCACCACCGCGAGCAACACCCGCGGGGTGCGGACCTGCCAAACGATGCTGTAGCCGGTGACCTCGTCGGTGCCGATCGTGCCACCGGTCAGCGCAGCCCAGAGAAAGCGCACCACCTCGTGCAACGGCACGACTGTTGGGCCTAACGCGATGCCCGCCAGCACCGACACGACCAACGTCGCCAACAACACAAACACGACCGCGACCAGACGGCCCCGAGCGCTTCTGCGGGTGGATGCGGAGAGTGGGTGCCGCCGTGGTTTGGTCGTGGCTGGCGGTCCGGCCGAGCCCTGCGCCATGAAAAGTCCTCCTGCTGCAGAGGTGCGTCCATGCAGTGGTCGCACGGACACGGCATGAAGTTCCCGGCAAGATCAATCCACTCGAATTCCACGGACGATCAACCGCTTTGCGTGGTTGTCGTAGGGTTCGGCGCCGAAACCACCGAAGCACTCCACATCGTTGAAGCCCGCCGCCTCGAACAATGCGACCAGCTCTGCGGCGCTGTAGACGAAACACGTGATCGACGCATGCTTCGCGGTATCGCCATGCACGAGCGTCCAATCGGTCCGAAACCGGGTCCAGCCATCAAGAATCGTGTCGCGCATGACGACCATGCCGTTGTCGAGGTCCACCACCTTCGGCGGGCCCACCCAACCCGCGTAGACCTCCTTGCCGAGCACATCGACCACCAGCTGGCCGCCTGGCGCCAGCGATGCGTGCGCGTTGCGCAAGACCTGAAGGTTCTGCTCCGGATCGTCGAAATAGCCGAAGGATGTGAAGAGGTTCAGCACCACATCGAAGGAGCCCGGCTGCACATACTGAAGCACGTCCGAACGCACCAGCCGGATCCGCACCCCGGCATCCGCGGCCGCCTCTTCCGCCCGGGCCAACATGATCGCGCTGAGATCGACACCCGTCACCGCATAGCCGCGACGCGCCAGCGGCACGGCGAACATCCCGATCCCGCAACACTGATCGAGTACCCGCGCCCCGGGAGGAAAACCGAACAGTGGTGACCTGGCCACCACCTCGGCCGCCAGCCCTGCCCGCTCCGGGGAGAACATCACCGACGAAAAGGCCGACCACAACTCGTCGTCCTCGTACCAGGCCATGCCTGCGATCCTCTCCTCCGCGCCGATCCAGCGTCTCGACGTAGAAGTCGGATCGGAAACGCTCATGGTTCCCGCCTTCCCCAACTCCCGTCCGATCGGCACCCAGTGGTCAAACTCTCGGGCCAAGTTGGATGAAGCCGGTTCCTCCGCCAACTGCGGAAACCGGAGCAGCGACGTGTCCGACGCCTGAAGCAGCAGAAGCACCCGTTGGTTGGCGTCGCCGTCGATCAGATCTCGACCACAGCAGTTGACAGGCAGTCGCGACCCGAGCACGAAAGGCTCCCGCCGATTGAGAAAGCCCTCCACGAGCCGCTGTGTTGCCGGGCACACAACGCAGGCAGCCGTACTCCACGCCCCAACAGCCGACTAGCCTGCCGGGCTATGAGTCGCTCCGAAGCTGAGGATGCTCGACTGACCAAGCTGGCCCTGGCAGCAGGATCAGGTGACGGTTCCTCGCTGGAGAGGTTCATCCGAGACACCCAGCGCGACGTGTGGCGGTTCATCGCCCACCTCGCCGGCGTCCACCACGCCGACGACCTCACGCAAGAGACCTACCTGCGCGCGCTCAAGAGCATCCGCCAGTTTTCCGGACGCTCCTCGGCGCGCACCTGGCTGCTGTCCATCGCTCGCCGCGTGGTCGTCGACCAGGTGCGCTACGAGCGAGCCCGACCGCGCACCGACTCCGGAACGGACTGGACCGCCGCAGCCGACCGAGCGCACGCCGGGAGCCAGTCCGCCCGTTTCGAGCACGTCGTCGAGCTGAACATCCTGCTGGACCAGCTCGACGACGAACGCCGCGAGGCACTGCTGCTCACCCAGGTGCTCGGGCTCTCCTACCAGGAAACGGCCGTGGTCTGCGGATGCGCACTCGGCACTGTGCGCTCACGTGTGGCCCGCGCGCGTGAGCAACTGCTGGACAGCAGCACGAAGCGCTCCGAAGAAACCGGGTGAGGCGCAAACCCGGGTGGAACTCTCCCTGTTCTCCGTACGACAGTATGGACGTGGACTGTTGCACCTACCGCGAGGCGTTGTCAGCGCGACTGGACGGCGAGACAACGCTCGTCCCCGACGAACAGCTCAAGGATCACCTCGCGGAATGCGCCGAGTGCCGATCCTGGCAACAACGCGCCGCCGAACTCACCCGGGCGATGCGGGTCCGCCCCGTCGAACCGACACCAGACCTGACCGAGTCTGTGCTCAACGCCGCCTCGCCCCTGCGCGACCGCTTCCTGCGGCGCTGGCCCCGGGTCCTGCTCGCGTGCGTCGCAATGTGCCAGATCGCGCTCGGCGTTTCACAAGTCCTGGGGATCAACAACTTCGCCAACCACGGTCACCACATGGGCGACGTCATGACCGGGCACCTGTTCAACGAGAGCACCGCCTGGAACCTCGCACTCGGCCTGGGCATGCTGTGGACCGCTTGGAGGATCCGGGCGAGCTCCGGACTGCTGCCGGTACTGGCTGCGTTCTTGGCCGTGCTGAGCGGCTTCAGCATCCACGACCTCATCAACGACACCGTGCCGATCGGCCGCCTCCTCACCCACGGTCTCCTGGTGCTGGGATTGGTCTTGCTGCTGCTCATGAAACGCGACCTATCGCGCTGGCGTCCTCGCCCCGGAGATGAACAGAACCCGTACCCGCATTCGATCGGGGCTGCCGACCCACCCGCAGACCATGACCCCGGAACTCCACCCCAGCAGGCCCGCAGGCACTTGGGCCCCACAGGATTCCGACGAGCCGCCTGACCTGAGCTTGGACGGACACAGACCCAGGGGCGCCTCGGTAGTCGAAACCGCAGATCACGCAGGCCATGCCTCGGGCTGCAGTGAGGTCAGAGAGGCGACGATCTTCTCCGGGTTCATCCGGCACAACCTCCTTAACGGCGGCGATGCTGAACGATCTTTACGGAGGCGGATAGGCACAGCTCACGGCAGTCCTGGTCCCGCGTAGATGCGCCGCGCCGGGGGCACGAACGCACACAGCGACTGCATCCGATTAGACCAACCCTTAAGGAACTGACTGGATCTTTGGACAGCCGGAACGCCCAGCGCTACCATCGCAGCCATGGAGACGAATCCCCGGTTCGGGGATTCTTCCCACTGGCAGGGGTTCAACTCTCGGACACAGAATTACCCCACGAGGTAATGATCTTGCGAGCGCTGCTGAATGCTGGTTTCGAGCAGTCCCACCTGGCTCGAACTCAGCTCGGCACTCTGGCAAGGCCACTGTTCTCTTCAGCGCCCTACCGGTGCATTGGTCAGCACACCGGTAGGGCCAGCTGTGTGCGGCCGATCCGTGGTGTCGTTGCGGGTGCTTCGGGCGGGATCTCTTCGATAGCCCAGTCCGGGCCGAGGTAGACGATCACCAGACCGTTCGTGTGGAGGTAGTCGGCCAAGTCGGTGTCGTCGTCGCCGGTGACGTCGGCCAGGCGGGCGCGCAGGCCAGCGAGAAGGTGCTCCTCCCTGACATAGGTGCTCTTCAGAACCGGCGCCTCGGTGCGGGCGCTGGTGCGGCCGTGGCGGCAGCGGTAACCGGGACGGTTGTGCACCCGGTGCAAATCGAACCGCCGATCACACGCCCCACACACGATCAACCCCGCAAGCCGATAAGTCCGGACGTCGCCATCCTGGGACTTCCTCGCGGCCCGGATGCCCTGAACAGAACGAAACGTCGCCTCGTCAACCAACGCCGCGTGTGCGGGCGCGTTCGACACCGCCCACTCCCCCGCATTCGCACGACCACCCGTGCCGCCGGCACGACGCGCGGCGCCAGGGCTCTGCACTGTGCCGGTGCGGTTCCACACCTGCCAGCCTGTGTAACGCGGATTGTCCAGAATCCCCGCCACCGTCGGCGTCATCCACGCCCGCCCTGAACGGTGCGGATTACGCTCCGGGTCGGCACCCGACGGACACAGCACCCCACGATCATTGAGATCCCGTGCGATTCCAGCAATGCTCCGCCCGGCGGCACGCTCTTGAAAGATCCACAGCACCCAGCCGTCACCGGATCCGGCTCAAGCTGATGCAGCCGACGGCCCCACCGTGCATGCGCCTCAACCGGGTGCGGCCCCGCATCAACAAGCCGATACCCATACGGCGGCCTGCCACCAAGAAAACGTCCCTACGCACACGCCTGCGTACGCATCGCCGCCAGCACCCGATGCCGCGCCCGCAACACCTCACGCCGCGACTGCGAACCCAACAACAACATCAACGCCTGATGCGCAGGATCCTCCAAATCCACCGGCCCACCCGCCTCCGGTAACCACAGCTGTATGCCCCGCGCAGCCAGAGCCGCCAGCACGTCGCGGAACTGGTTCCCGCAGAAGGCTCGCTCGTACTCCCCGACGATCACAGCATCAAAACCACAATCGACACTCCCAGCCGCCGCCATCAAAGCCGACGCAGCAGGCCGCTTCAACCAGGACGACCGTCGTGAACAACCCTCATCGAAATACTCGGCCACGATCACCCCGCCGGCAGGCGATCGTCTCCTCCGCAACCTCACGCTGCCACCGGCACGACGTCTCCCGATGCTGAAACTCCTTGGTCGACATCCGACCGTAAAACGCGAACCTCACCCCCACCCCGCCGTGCCCACTCCCCCGACGCCGCATACCGCGACGACCACAACCGGACACCCCAGATGGCCCTGCCCCTGTCTCAGTCACTGCGTACCTCACATCCCGAACCGCTCATCAAGCAGTCCTGAAACGTCGGCACACCGTCCCCGTGACGCCACCCGCGCCGGCACCACCCAAATACCCGCACCCCAGACGCCACGACCAGGCCCAACCGTAGGCAGGCGAGGTTGTGTCGACCCGCCTCGACGGAGGACGCACCCACACCGTGCGCACCCGGTTTTTATGCCCGTAAGCGGGCGAGGTTGTCGACTCGACGATCTCACCGGCATCGAAGGCAAGACCACGATGTTTCTATGCCTGTGGGCGGGCGAGGTTGTGTCGACGCCCGGCACCTGAACAACATCTTCGCCAAGGCTGGAATGTTTCTATGCCCGTGGGCGGGCGAGGTTGTGTCGACGTCGAAGTAGCTGGGAAACGTCAGACGATCGACATGTTTCTATGCCCGTGGGCGGGCGAGGTTGTGTCGACCGCTGTCTTCTGAGAAAGCCGTTGACCTGGGGAACTGTAGCCGGTTTCGAGTGCCCCGGCAACGGAGATCGACATCTTGGGTGCCAGACCAGGAAGTGGATCACTTCGGTCGCCTTGATCTGCGCAGACAACGTTGCGAGCGGCTCCTCGCGGCCAAGCGTCCGCCGGGGTGCTCGCAGAGGTGTGAGCGCTGCATCTGCGTCGATAAGGACGGGCTGGACATCAGGGAACGATCTCGGTGAGCTCCATTGCGCCGAAACCGTGTGGCGTTTGAGCTCCGATCCCGGACATAGTCGCGTACTGCATGAGTGCGGCGAACAAGGTGCTTGTCGCGTGGTCGGCGGTTTTGGTCAGGCCGAGCCGGAACGTTCCGAAGAATCCGATCTGTTTCATGGTCGCCGACACCGGAGTTCGGATGGTTTTTCCGTCCATCTCGTGAAGAATGACCCGGTCCGAGAGCGATCGGAATACGTCATCGGGGATGGTGAACTCGGCAGGGGCATGTGCGTTCCAGCGTTGCGCGAGACTTCTCACGATCGATACTGGATCCGGCAGCGGGTGGTCGCGTCCGTCCCGGGAGAAATACAGCGGACTGAGCGTCTCGAACTGCGCGTGCCGAGCAGGCTTGGCCTGGGCCAACTCCGCATATCCCAGGTTCTCGAGCCGCACTCCCCGCACCGCGCAAGTCACATCGCCAAATCGGACGCTCCCGGGTAACCGGGCGGGCTGTTCCTTCCCAAGCCAGCCAATGCGCCAGCGCGTTCCGTCCTCGTTCCCCCGCAAGGGGCCTGCGGCGAACGGCTTGTGCTGTCGCCGGTGGTCTGCATCTGGCTCTTCCAGGATTTTGCACAACGCCCCGTGCAACCTGGCCGGGTAGACTCTGATGCGTTCAGACGATTCCAGCGTGAGCGTGATCGTGGCCGGCATTGGAGTTCTCTCCCCCATGACATGATTTGGTCGTGTGATTCCTCATCGACGACCGATCCGAACGCGCGTCAACCTCGCGCAGTGAAAATTTGGTTGATCACCCTAGGCGATTTTAGTCGTCCAATCGGAATTCATTATCCAACCAGCGATCCAATTGTGATTCCGCCGAGTTCGCTGACTCGTCAGGCGGCAATTTGAGTTGGAGGTTTTTCGCGGATCCCGTGCCCACTAGTACGGCACCTTCGGGCAACACTTGGGCATAGAAGACGTGTGTGACGATTCCCCATTCGTTGCGCGAAAGCTGCACCGGCCGCAGCCATACCGGTGACGCTCGCCGGAGCCCTTCACCGCCTTTAACCTCAGCGGATATCTCTCCTTTGAAGGGCGAGCTTCCTTTCCGCGAGTAATATCCTACGGGCAAGCCAAGTGCACCGATCGGGAAGTCGTTGTTCGGTCCTTGGATCGACTTCACCCATTCCGGAGAGCGTCCCGGTGACGGTGGCGGTAGGTCTTTGCTTGGATGATCGCCCAAGCGAAATGCACGCCACTTCTGTCCGGCTAGATCTAAGGCCTCCCCGAACGACCGGAGACGGTCCTTGAACAAGACACCGCCCCACCACTTTGGAGCGAGCATCGGGTGTGCGGGCATTGTGTCATTGTCACCCGCCGGCTCCCCCAGCCACGTCGACCATCCGATTTGGCGTTCGTCCCGCAGGCTACCTGGGATAGCGCTCTCGCCGAGACTTCCCAGTCGCGTCGTTCGGTCATAGCCTTGAGCAACGGACTTCGCGTCGCGCCGGAGACCTCGACGCACCGCAGCTGGCCGAACCCGCGCCGGACGCGGGAGCCGAGGCCACCGTAGGTCAGCCATGCCCACATCGCGAGCAGAAATCGACTGTTGACCTGCTCGTCGTGGTCAGTCAGGCGGACCTGCAACTCGAACCTCCCGCCCGGTTCGACGAAAGGCCGAGTGAGCCTATCTCGATGACTCCAAAGGCCTTGACCAAGCAGGTAGTGCACGCCGTTGAATTGGCCTTTGTTCCGGTCGCGACCGTGCCCGCCGCGAGCCGCACCGTTGCTGCGCGGCTTGGCCCAGGCTGGTTCGGTACCGCTCCCCCCGGCGACCAGCTGACTGATCACTCGCATCCGGATAGCTGATGGATTCTGCGTGTCGCCGAAAATCTCCGACTCTTCCTTGGCCAGTGTGGATAGATCATCGACACCGTGACCTGTGGCGACCGCACGGAACCAGTACCGAAGCGCGCCGCGGATCGACGGGACGCGGATTGGCGAGTCCGTGCTCGTCGGGTCGTCGCCGCTGAACAGCGGCGTGACGACCTCCAGGTGAAACGTGGTCCATTTCGTCAAAACGATCCTCCTCGACGATGAAGCCGCCCGAGCGGCGCGGTCACCGGCTGGTCGTCCCACAACAGCTGAAGCGCGATTCCAATAGCGAACGACCACCCGGTCAAGACCGTCAACGCTCCAGCCGGCGCCGCCGCCGAACCACGCGGAACCGAATCCGGCCACATAGCTAGCGCTTTCGTGCACTCAGGGGTCAGGTCTCGGTACTGCCACGCGGGATGGCTCCACAGGCCGGTCAGACACTCGCCGTGCTCGGCCACCGCTGGGGCAGCGAATCCCAACACCACGAGGCTGATCAAGAACGCGTACGAAATTCCAATGAGGCCGACCAGAAGACCGCGGCGTAACGCCGACCAGCGGCGCTCGTTGTGCAATCGCGATTCCAGCACCAGGTAGAGCATCGCCGCCACAGCAATGGCAACGGCCGTCTTCCAGCCGTTCGGCGACACCCACCATCTCGGTGTCAACGCCAACATCGCTGCGGTGCCGGCAGCTACAGTCGCAGGTAGCCTCAGCAACAGCAATGCGTCCCAGCCAGACGGCAGCAGCAGGCCGGTTATCAGTAGAGCGCTCAACGCGACGCCGGCGCACCACCGCCCCCAGTCCGGGCCTGGCCAGAACAATGTCGCCACGGCCACCAATGACGCGAGCGCAACCGGAGCCCACGGAAGAAGCTGGACCCCCCGACGGCCTGGGCCGAAGGCACGAGCCGCGGAGCGGACGTCGCCGATCGGTAGCCAATGCAGGTCGACAACTCGTCCAGCGATCTCTCGGTGATCAGCCTGGAACTCGGCGGTGTCAAGAGTCGTGGAATGCAGTGACAACGGCCCGGAACCGGGTCGTTGCGGCCACTGCTCGGTCAGCCAGCGGTGCTCTTCGTCGAACCGCACGAGACAACGCGCGCGCAGGCCCGACAGCCACGGGTCGGTGTCGGCCGTGGCGAGGCACGCCAACCACTCCTGTCTAGCGTTGCGCGCCAGCTCCACCGCGTCGGACAGGCCGAGTTGCCGTTGAAGGACATCCGAGGGGTCCTGGAACAACTCGGCACCCCCATCCGGATCAGGTAGCCGGAAAGGCAGTGTCCACACCAGGAATCGGAACCGCACCGCCAGGGCGCGGAGTCTCACAGGCAGCTGCTCGGTCGGATACTTCTCCACCAGACAAGCGAGGTCGGCCAGTAACCGATACTTCTCCGCGGCGTCCGCGCGTCCGTATCCCTCGATGAGCGTGGGATTGCGGAGCACGTTCCCGAGCTGGTCTGCTGCGCGTCCGGTGAGCTCGAGAGCTTGCCATTCTCCCGGCTTCGGGAACGGCGAGCGAGAGCCAGAGTCTACGACAAGGGCGTCGGTCTCGTAGTCGCGAACTAGATCCGCAAGCACACTCAGGTCTCCCACAGCGTCCTCGCAACGATCCTGCCGGCTGGAGTCAGGCTGCGCCGCCCAGCCCGCAGCTCCCCGTCCAGATACAAACCCACCAGTCCGTCAACCGACATGTCGTCCACATCGGTCTCACCGCCGTTGCTTGCCTCAGCCAGGTTGAAAACCCGTTCGCGCAGAGAGCCAGTGAAATGCGCGACCGGCAACGCAACAGGACGACTACCCTGCTCATATAGACAGAATGCCTCAATCGGGGGATTTCCGTCCTTCTGAACGGGGGGATTTCCATCTTTCTGAAGCTTGGTCCGGACGGCTTCCGCCATCGTCAAGAAATACGGCAGCATTGCCTTGTAGCCGCCGGATAGGTGGAACACGACCTTGTAGTGACGCGTCGAAGCCGCCGCCTGCAGTTGAGTCGAGCAGCGCACGGCCAGGCCGCCAAGACCGCCCAGGCCCAGCCACGTCTTCTCAGGCAAGTCGGCCCCGGACGACAGATCCAGCCCGGGGATCCGGGCGACGTAACATCCGCCGGGCTGCAACGGGAAACCCTCTGAGGTGTGCGGGTTGTCCACGTAGCGCAGTGAGACATTCTCCTGCCGGTACGTGTGCCCAAGAGCTGTGAGAACCGCAGCGCGTGATCCTTCTTCGGTGTCCGAACCCACGAACACCCACGTGTCCAGCTCGGCCTCCGGAAACTGCTGCTTATACCGGTCCAGTGCGTCCCATTCCGCACACGCCTTTGGCTCCAGCCCCGCAAGCGCCAACCGTGCCTTCGCATGGTCGGCGCCAAGAACCGCGTCGGGTACCTCGACTGTCTCCTGTGGCCTGGTCCGCAGCTCCTGCCAGACATCCCGGTTGCCAAGGACGCCACGAAGGACAGGATGCCCGCGCTTGCGGGCGCCGTCATCGCAGTCTTTGCGCCTGCCTTCAAGAAAGTTCAGCAGTGAGATGCCCACCGGGATGATGTGCAACCGACTGCTCATGACGGGTTCTCCAGTTCGCAGTAGCCGTAACCTGCCGCGGTCTTGCCGCCAAGACCGCGATCATCCAGACCGGACTTCAGGTATGCACGGAACTCGTCGACGTCGGCCTCGTCCCCGATCAACACGGTGCGGAACGGGGTGGCGCCCACTGCGAGGAATCGGACCGGCACGGGGCTGTGGTATTCGGCTGGCGGGGTCTCGACGACGTCCTTCTGCGGGTCGTTGACCTCTTTGTAGTACTGAACCTGATGCGGGGTCAGCACGTCGATGACCAGCTTCGGAGGAGTCTCGGGCAGCGCGTCGAGGACGATCACTCCACCTTGTTCGGCCTCGCGCTCGGAAACCTGATCGTGGTCATGGTCGGGGCTCATCGCACGTGGTGAACCGAACAATCTGACCAGTGTCTCGGTGTCCGCAGGTTCAGCGCGGTCGCCGGCCTGCGCCGCAGCGAGGCCTTTCAGTCCCGATGCGGGCCAGAGCGGGACTCCATATGTGCGGGAAAAGGTAAGTCCGGTCTCATAGTTGTCGTCGCCGCCATGACCGACCACCACACGCCATAGTGGATGGATCACGACTTCCTGCGCCACGCGCCCGGACCGCTCTGCCAATGCGCGCGCGGCCTCGATTCGACGCCGGTGCAAAGCGGTCAACATCCGGGCGTCCACCTGCCCGGATGTTTCGACGACCTTCTTGAGATGTGTGACCTGCCCGTCGGGATCAGGTGTCAACGTGCCATCGCTGTCGCGTTTCCCGACCCACATGCCAGTGAACACCAACGCAGTGTTCGGGCCGCCACGCAGGTTCCGAGCGCGCAGATACGGATCGACCACAGCAGCCGGGCTTTCGGCCTTGGCAGAGGAGGGAAGTCGCGTGTAAATGGCCATCAGTCGTCTCCTGACGCCTTGCGTGCAGAGCCGATACGGCCCAACCACACCGCGAGCTCCTGCGCTCGACGCTGTGCGACCACATACTTCTCGTTGGGAGCCTTGATCAGCCTGTCGAGAATCACCAGCGGGTCATCGGATTCGACGTTGAGTCGAATCACATCGGCTGCCTCCCGCAGTAGCACGCAGGCCACCGTCCAGTACCGGTCGTCCTTGTGCGCACCTTTGGCTTTGGAAAGCAGGTAGGTTGCGGCCATGGCCAGGCCGTTGTTGTGGATCTGAACCGGCACTGCCCGCAACACGGTCAGCAGCTCACGATCCACCTGCCGCGGGAGAGCATCGGCGGCCGCCACCGCCAGTCCCTGGTCGATTCGCTGGGCCATCAGCTCGTCTCCTTCGAAGCCTTCGCGGCGAAGACGGTACGCAGGGACGTGGCGTCGTGGACCCGGCACCAGAACAGGCCCTTGCCGATCGTCTCATTGCCACCCAGCTGCAGTGGCTTACCGTCGAGCAGCGCCGTCAGCGAATCGAGTGCCTGCGCCGGCCCAGTCAGCAGAGCGGTGAGCACACTCTCGGCGGGCAGATGCTCGGAATAGAACAGGTTCTTCGCCGTCTTCTTCTCGATATCCAGCTGAACCCGGGGCACGACGTCGGTTCCGGTGTTCGTCAATTCGCTGAGCACGCCGTCGGCCACGTAGAGAACGTCACGCGAGAGCTTCTCACGGGTGTAGTCGAACACCCCTGTCTCCGGACAGCTCAATCGCGCCAGCACCGCAGCCCACTGCTCGACCGACTGCCGCACCTCAACGGGAAGCACATTCGGGCCAATTACCTGCTGACCGCCTGCCCAATCACCCGTCACAAACGCTTGGCCTCCGGGATTGGGCGGCGGCGTCGGGATAGCGGTATCGGCCGAAACCAACGCGACTTTCCGGGTCAGTCGCGACACCAGCTGCGGGGACGTCGCCCAACCGTAGGTGTTGATCAGTGTCGGCGCCGGAAACAGCATCAGCTGGGCGTCGCCGAACGACACCTCACCCTTGACCAGCTTGCTCTCGCCGTTGCCGTCGTCGGCCGCACCGTCGTCGCCCTGTGCGCCAGGCGGCCGGGAGCCGAACACCCGCTTCTCATCGCCCAACCGGTACCACTTGGCGTCTCGGGCCGCGACGCGCGACGCGCCCTTGAGACTCTGCCCCCACACCACGGGCAGGCCGGTGGCCGCCTCCCGTTGGATGGGAAGGTCCACAACCCCGGTGGATTCGCTGCCCCCAGCGTGTATGGGGGTTTCCGCGAACAGCACCAACAAACGTCGTTCCACTACCAACTCCCGGTGAAGCAGGTGCCGAAACCCGCTGTGGCGATGCGTGATTCTCCATTGCTGCCGCTTTCGCCTTGTGCGTCTGGCGGTAGCAATGTGCCGTGCCATTCACTCGACCACCGTCGAGCGTCATCCTCGCTGTCGAACTGCAGGTAATAGACGGTTCCCGCAGGCACCGCCCAGCGCAGAAGCCGCGTCTGCCCGAACCCCCTGCGCCACGACGCACTGGCAATGGGTGCGGGGCCGGTGAGCGCGACCGCACACAGTCGCGCCTCCGGCGGATGCCAGAAGACGTCATTGACCAATGCGGGTGTCGCCAAATACACCGTCAGCCGTCCGTCCGGAAACCTCTGCGCGGCAGCCGGGATCGGGCTGTCACCGTGTTCCCTCACATGCGCTATGCGTCCCCGACCACCGATGAGCGCCAGGTCGTTGCGCACGGTCAGCACCTTGTCGTCCTGGCATCCCACCAGAAGTCGTGTGCCGTCCTCCACACGCAAGTGATTGGCGAAATACAACATGTCCTCGGCCGCAGTGTCCCGGTGTTCGCCGAACCACTCCCGCGCCAACCCCAGCCGGGACTCCTGCGTCCACGGCTCCGAGCACAGGTACTCGTCCTGGCCCTCGATGTCCAACACGGTGCCCGGAGCGAACTCACCCGACAGCCAGGCTTGCAGGCCCTCGGCGGTGACCCAACTCCGCTCGCGACCTCCCTCGCCGTCAAGGACATGACTGAACCGGAGCTTTGCGTCGAGGTCACTGACCACACCGACAGGCCGTTCGATGACACTAAGCCGGGCGGTGTCACCGTTGTCGTTACGGACGAGGTCGGCCGGTGCGGGAAAACGCCGGCGGCCCGCGACGTCGACGATCGGCCCGATGATCCGGTGCTTCACGTTGTCACCGATCGCATGCCGCACCACGCCACCGAGCGTCGAGGGCGGCGGAGCGACAGCCTCGCCGCGTCCGTTCTGGCCCGCGTTGAACGCCCGTCCGTCGCGCACCATGAGCGTGTCCAGCGGTTCTACCGCCAACCATGTCGTCTTCATCGGCACTCCTGGGCAAGGAAACGAGCGACCAACGTCGACGGCACCGGGTCGAATCTCGGTACCTCGCCAGGTGGCCGACGTTCCTGCTCGCCCAGCTTGATCACGGCATCGGCGACCTCACTGGAGCCACCCTGCCTGGTGACCAGCCGCCGCACCTCGGCACGGGCTGTCTCCCGCACAGTGGTGTCGGAATGCGCGGCGAGCCGGTTCAACTCGTCGCGATCGCGCTCCAGGTGGCTGGCGAGCCTGCCGGAGAACTGGGCATCCGGAGCGATCGCGCGCAGCAGCTCAGTCGTGTTCTGGCCCTCGGACGGGTACCACGGCTGAACGGTTCGCGCCCGCTCGCCACCCCGGCGCAGCACGACCACACCCAGTGCATCGCGTTGCTTGCGCCCTGCTCCCTCGGCGTCCTTGGCCTGGTCGAGCGCGCGTTGGGCTGTGGCAATCGCTTCGCGCAGCGGACTGGTCATGTGACTGAACACGACCGCAGTCGACGCGGTCACCTCACGCAACGCGGGCGTGTTCTGCAAATGCGCGTGGGTGAGTTCGCGGATCGCCGCGGCCAACGACAACGCGGTCGCCGCAGGAGCGAAGGCCAGGAAATCGTCCCCGCCCGCGAACACCGGTACCCCCAAGTATCCGGGCTTCTCACTCAACGCGCGCTGGGCGCAGCCGAGTTCCGTCAGCGCCCGAGAAGCGCTGCGTTGGTCCGCCAGCCCCAGGTCACCGAGCTTCTTGCCCAACCGGTCCAGATCCTGCACGACGATCGCGAAATACGGTGTCAGTTCAGGAACGTCGTGCTCGCTCGCGAGATTTCCGATCTGGGAAGCGATCTGCCGCCCCGCCGATGCTGAAGCGCCGGCTTCGTCGCCGTATTCCTGTAAGACTCGCGGTTCCCATGCGTCCGGGCTAATCAGCGTGCCGAGAGCCGTCGAGAGCTCCTCCAAATCCGGTGGCACGGTAGTCGGCAACCCGACGTGCTTCACGTCGTCCAACGGAGCCAGCTCGGACATCCGCTGCACCAGCGGAACGAGCTCGCCACGCAGGTTCGGACTCTCCACCGCCCGCCGGATGAGCTGATCCCGGAACCAGCTCGACGCAACCACCGTCGTGGCAGGGAAACGACTACCGAGACCGTAAATCGTGTTGCCCACGTGCCGCTTCACCCAGCCAGCCGCCGATAACTGCTCGTGGCGTTCGTGCTTGGGCACGCTCATCGCATCACGACCGCGCGGTGCGGTGACCGAGGGCAACAACGGCGACTGGGCACACAACGTCTTACTGGTCGTCCTGCTAACCTCGAACCATCGAGTTCGTTTCCGCTGGTCCAGCGAACGCGCCGCAGTCGACCACAGCTCCCGGTACCCGTCGTTGCTGATCTCACCGGCAACGCTCACCCACGCCAAGTCGGGCATGCCCGGAGTGGGCGGGATCGACCCGTGAGTCTCGGCCACGAGCGAGGTCCACTGCCGACCAGCTTCCTTGACAGCGGCTTCCGCCACCGTGGCGGCACCGGTGTTCGGCGGTGCCAGATAAACGATCTTGTTGCTGATCCCGACAGGAACCCGTTCGCTATCATCGATCAGCGCACCCGGATCCGGTATGACCAGGCCATACGGCTTGTCGTGCGCGGCCAAGGCATCGCGTACGCTCAACGCCGCGGCGGCCACAACCTGCCGCACCACGACACTCGCACCCGCCGCGTCCGCAGTCTTGCGGGATTCCGCGATGAACGGCTGCACACCACCGACGGTCAGCATCACCAAGTCGCCCTGCACAGCGGAGTCATCCCTGGGCTCGCTCACACCGCCCCCAGAGGACCACGATCGCCGCAATGCGTCATTCCACCAGGCGTGATCGAAAAATCTGACGTGTGATTTTCCTTGACACAGCGCAAAGTGCGTTGTGCATGCCCCACGCAACAACCTCCACGAGACCCTACGATCGCTGTCTTTGATCAAGATAGCAGGCGGCTCGCATCTGTTCCCCGGATTCCCAGAAAATGGGTACACGAATCCGCGCCGCAGGCGCGGGCACCCGCTCGATCGATTCCATCACACCACCGACCAGCCAAATACGGACGCTCTTCCCATCCGCGCGTCGTCCTGGGGCCTGATACTTCTATGCCCGGCCGGGCGAGGTTCTGGTGAACGCCGGCATCAAGGACGAGAACGATTACGGCCAGCCGAGTTTCTATACCCGCAGCCCGGCGAGGTTGTGCCGACTCCGCGTGATGACGACGAGAACGCCCGCTTCATGGGACGGAGTTTCTATGCCCGTAGCCGGGCGAGGTTGTGCCGACACGATCCGTCCACTGACGACGTGGCACTGATCAGGTTGTTTCTATGCCCGTAGCCGGGCGAGGTTGTGCCGACCCGCGCCGCTTCGAGGTCGAGCTTGACTTCAACCAGGAAGTTTCTATGCCCGTAGCCGGGCGAGGTTGTGCCGACGGAGTGGATGGTGGCCATGCCGGTCATGTCGATGCGGTTTCTATGCCCGTAGCCGGGCGAGGTTGTGCCGACCAGCAGCCATGCGCTGCGCCTCGGTCATTGCATACGTGAGTTTCTATGCCCGTAGCCGGGCGAGGTTGTGCCGACCCCCTGACGGTGCGGACACGAAGACGTCTTGAGTGCGCATGTTTCTATGCCCGTAGCCGGGCGAGGTTGTGCCGACGAGCAGAACCGAGACGACCTGAGAGGAATCACGTTGGTTTCTATGCCCGTAGCCGGGCGAGGTTGTGCCGACACCGGCAACGCGATGGCTGTCTTTGGACACCTGTCCAGTTTCTATGCCCGTAGCCGGGCGAGGTTGTGCCGACCTGCTAACAGCTTCGGCGACGGATTCGTTGGCATCTGGAAGTTTCTATGCCCGTAGCCGGGCGAGGTTGTGCCGACGGTTCAACCGCCGCTGCCCTGACTGCAACCCCGGACGTTTCTATGCCCGTAGCCGGGCGAGGTTGTGCCGACCCCCGAAATGGTCGACGGGAAAGGACAGGTCGCCACCGTTTCTATGCCCGTAGCCGGGCGAGGTTGTGCCGACTGCTCACGTTTTGCGTGGCCGGTGACCTGCGGAATCGTAGTCGGTTTCGAGCGCTTGGGCAACGAAGATCGTCATTCTGCCTTCCTACCCGTAATGCTGATCACCTTACCGCTCTGACCTGCACTAACCATGCCGCGAGCGCCTCCTCAGGGCCAACCGCGAACCGAACCGCTCGCAACCTGTCGCAGCTCAAGTAAACGGAAGCAACCAGCGACCCAGCACTACCGGCCCGACACGCCAGCATGCACCGGCCGAATCCGCGTGACCCGCGTCGCGGAAGCGACCGCAAAACTCGCCGCCATCACCTACCGGCGCACCCCGATTCCCAGCCCCATCGGTGGCAACAGCCCTATACGAGCTGAGCACACGCGGTAGTCACCGCGAGAACCATCGGGCGACTTCCCAGAGCCGCGATCCGGGCGCACCCTGCGGCTTATCCGGCACCGTACCGGACTTGGCTGCAAGAGATGATCGTATGGACGACCCACTTCCCCTCGGCGCCCGTGCTGTCGGCGATATCCGATTCTGCGAACGCCTGTTCCACCTACAGTACGCCGAGGGCTACCGACTCGACAGCGAGGAAATGCGGCTCGGCCGCCACGTCCACTCCTCCGTTGATATCCCCACCGGCCAGGAACGCCCTGCTCAGCGCATTAAGCCGGCGAACTGGAAGATCCGTTCGCTTGCCTTGTCTTCCGCCGAGCGCGGACTGTGGGCCACCTGCGACGTCGTCGAAGCAGTCGATGGGAGCGTCCATCCCGTAGAGTTCCGCCGGGGCGCACCGCAGCGTGACGGCAGTCCCTGGCTGGACCAACATGTGCAACTCATGGCACAAATCGTGCTTCTCCGGCAACACGGCTACGAGTGCACTGAGGGCTATCTCTGGTACGACTCCGTTCGTCAACGTGTTCGTGTTCCCTGGACCGCCGAGGCCGAAACCGAACTGCGCCGTGCAATCGATGACGCACTCAAGCTGGTCGGTCAACCGAAACCGCCGCCTCCGCTACGACACAGTCAGAAGTGCGTGCTCTGCGCGATGCTTCCGATCTGCATGCCGGACGAGATCAACGAGCTCGCAGAGCGGAACACCAAGAAGCCCAGACGTCTTCTCCCCCGTGCTCCTGCCCGCGATCCGATCTACATCGCCGAGCCGGGATCCACCGTCGGTGTTCGCAGTGATCGCCTGGTCGTCAGCAAGGGCGAGGACAAGCTGCTGTCCGTACGGCTTCGAGACGTATTGCACCTCGTCGTCTCGGGCCCAGTCACGGTCACGAGTCAAGCTGTGCATGCGCTCGCCGATCAGGGCAGCCCACTCGTGTGGACGTCGACTCACGGCAGCCTCAAGGCGGTCGGAGTTCCGACGCTCGGCAACCATGTCGAGCTGCGCCGGCGTCAGTTCACGGCACCTCCGGATCAGATGTTCGACATCGCACGTCGGATGGTCAGCGGAAAGATCCGCAACTGCCGAACCCTGCTTCGACGCAATCCACATCTCAAAGACCAGGATCTTCTCGACCGACTCGACGCCGAAGCCGCCCGGGCGCAGCGCGCTCCGACCCTGAGCACGCTGCTGGGCATCGAGGGCGCCGCGGCCCGCACCTACTTCAACGGCTTCGCGCGTTCATTACGCAACGATCATCGTCTTCCCGGTCCGTCGTTCGAAGTTTCCGGACGCACTCACAGGCCACCGGAGGATGCCGTGAGTTGTCTGCTCTCGTTCCTCTACGGCCTGCTGGTCAAGGATGTCATGACCGCCTGCTACGCGCTCGGCCTGGACCCGTACTACGGCTGCTACCACCAGCCGCACCGCGGCCGCCCAGCGCTCGTTCTCGATCTCGCCGAGGAATTCCGTCCCCTGATCGCGGATTCGACGGCTTTCACTCTGATCAACAACCGCCAGGCCCGTCCTGCGACATTCCACGTCCACCCGGTCTCGGTGGCGCTCACCAAGACCGGCCGCCGTGAGGTCATCGACGCCTACGAACACCGCTTGGCGACCGAGATTCGCCATCCGGTCTTCGAGTACCAGGTCACCTATCGACGCGCGATCGAGATCCAGGCGCGGCTGTTCGCGGCCTGTCTGCTGGGCGAAATCTCCCACTACACCGCATTCACCAGCAGGTGAATCCTGATGCTTCGACGCCGCTACCTGGTCGCATACGACATCCGTTCTCCCCACCGGCTTCGCCGGGTCGCCAAGCGGATGGAGGACTTCGGTGACAGAGCGCAGTATTCGGTGTTCCTGTGCGATCTCACTCGTGCGGACGTCGCCGACATGACCTACATACTCGACCAGATCATCGACCCAACAGCGGACCGCATCCTGATCGTCGACCTCGGGAAACCCGACGACACAAGCCGACTCGAGTTCCTTGGACGTCGGCACCCGTTGCCCGCTACGGGACATCGGGTGGTGTGAAACCCCATCACAAGAAAGGAAAGGATCATGACCACGAACAACGACGCCACCACAAGCACTTTCGTCCCGCCTTACAACCTCACCTTCGGGGTGTTCATGTCCAGTCTC
This sequence comes from Saccharopolyspora antiqui, assembly GCF_052246905.1. Classification (NCBI taxonomy): domain Bacteria; kingdom Bacillati; phylum Actinomycetota; class Actinomycetes; order Pseudonocardiales; family Pseudonocardiaceae; genus Saccharopolyspora; species Saccharopolyspora antiqui. The sequence continues at coordinate 36,539 of NZ_JBQQBO010000009.1, read as the reverse complement.
GATCGAATGGCCGACGACGAGGCGCTCCCGTCGGTCATCGACCGAAGTTACCTGCACTGGATGCCCGGGACTGTGCAGTCGAACTATCTCGCCCTGTTCCGGCAAACGGGACTCATCGATTCAAACGATGTTCCAACCCAACTGCTTCACGACATCGTTTACAACCAAGACGCGCGCCCAACCGTGGTCGAACGGCTTGTGCAGGAGCACTACGCACCGGTCTTTGAGCTTGGCCTCAACGCCACTGCGCAACAACTTCTTGACCTCTGGCGCGAATCCTTCGGCCAGAGCGGTGAAACCCGGCGCAAGGCGATCCGATTCTTCATGCAGGCGGCCAAGTTCGCCGGAATCCAGGTGAGCAAGAACTGGGAACGCAACGCCGACAAGATCAGCAGGCAAACCGCGCCATCGCGGCCGAGGCGCTCCCGCGCTCCGCGAGTCCCGAAACAGGCGAGCGCACCCGAGTCAACGTCGCGTCCTACTGAGATCGTCACCCTCGCCGAAGGGGCGGGGAAACTCAGCCTCGGCGTCGAGATCGATCCACTGAAACTCACCGAGGAAGACCGGAAATTCGTCTTCGGAATCATCGACAGCATCCACAGCTACCGCGAGGCCCACCCCGGCAACGAGCCCGATGACACCTCCCGCGAAACCGACAGCAACACCGACTGAATCCGCACATCAAGAAGGAAAAGACCATGGCCAGCTATGGACGTGACCCGAAGCGCCGCGCCGACCCGCAGCAACGCGCACACCTGTTCGAAGACGCAGGTGGCCAGTGCCAGCGGTGCGGCGCGCAACTCGGGCCCGACTATCACGCAGCACATCTCATCGCCCATTCGCACGGCGGCGCCACCACCCTCCGGAACCTGGAGGCCTGGTGCCCGAGCTGCAACCTCGGACTCGGCAACCACGACGCGGACCCGATCGCCGGCCTCACTCTCCGGCCCTGGCAGGCTGACGCACTACCCGTGATCGCCGACCGAATCTTCCGGCACGGCACCGCCACGCTCCAGGCCACCCCTGGCGCAGGCAAGACGATCTTCGCCGCCCTGCTGTTGCGCCTCCTGTTCGACGCAGGGCTCATCGAACGCATTGTGGTCGTCGTGCCCAGCACCGCGCTGGTCAGGCAGTGGCGATCAGAACTCGCCCAGCTCGCAATTCACCTCGACCCGCACCCGACGGACGGTGCACTCGAGGCCGACGGATTGGTCGGCGTGATCGTCACATACCAATCTCTGCCCACCTACGCGCGCGTGCACGCGACCCGGATGCGACAGCGAACAACCCTGCTTGTCTTCGACGAAGTGCATCACGTCGCCGACGAGGCATCGTGGGGAAACGCTGTGCGGTGCATGGTCGGCGATGTCGCGGCGGGCGAGGTTCGCGCGGGCGCTGTGCTCAACATGACCGGAACCCTTTTCCGTTCCGATCCGCGCCGCCGCATCTCGACCGTTCGGTACGAACGCGTGACCGTCGACGGCACGCCCAAGCTTCAGGCCCTCACCGACTGGGCCGTGCCTACACGCGAGCTCGTCGGCACCGAACTTCGCGCACCCGATCTCTATCGCTACGGCGGACGAGCCGAGTACCTCGACCTGTCCAGCAGTTGTCCGGTACCCCGCAAGCAGATCGCCGACCTGGAAGAGCATGAACGCACCGCACTGCTCTCACAGGTGCTGGAGTCGCCGGAATGGATCGACCGTTTCGCAGCCGAAGCCGTGCGGCTGCTCAACGAGCAAATCGAGGCGCTCGATCACGCGGAGTACCTGAAGCTGCTCTTCGTCGCACCAACGGTCGTCGTGGCACGTCACGCCGCACGCGCACTGAACAAGGCCACGGGTACCGACTTCGCGCGCTTGGTCGTCTACGACGAGCCTGATGCTCTCACCAATCTCCGGACCGCCCGTGACGAACCGCAGTCCTGCGGGATCGTCACCGTTCGCATGGTCACGGAGGGCTTCGACTGTTCGCAAATCTCCACGATCGCGTACGCCTCGAACATCGTGGCACCGCTGTTCGTGGCCCAGATGATGGCGCGTGCGATGCGCCTGACCCCAACCGAACGCGACACTGGAAAGCATCTGCCAGCGAAAATCCTCATCCCGGACCATCCCGTGATCCGCGAGGCGTTCGCCGACATTATTCGCGATACTTTTCCGCTCACCGACGAGACCGAGCCAGAAGTGCGCGGTGCCGCACCGGAAACCACCCGCTCGGACCGCTACGACCTCGTCGGAATCGACGACCCGCACCTACGCGGGATCGACGTGCTCGATCTGGAGCAGTCAGTGTCCACTATGGAACACGAGAACGCGACCTCAGTTTGCGAGATCGTACTGATCCCCACGACCTACGCAGCCCGATTGGCTGTCGGCATCCGTCTGGACGGCGAGAGCCACGGCAACTCCGGCTGAGATCGGCCCGAGATCGGCGTTTTGCCCTGCGCTGCGCTCCACAGCGCAGGGCGGAACGCCGGTTCGACTACCCGCAGACATGCGAGTTCGTGCCGACCACAGGGAACGAACCGGAGCCGATCAACCGCCCCGGCACCCGCGCGCGGGCGAGATCCCACCTACTTCGAGGTAGACATGATGACCCGGCACTAGCGGCACCGCGGTTTCTATGCCCGCAAGCGGGCGAGGTTGTGTCGACTGTTCCTCTGGTGAGGCGGTGAACACGGGGTATTGACTGTTTCTATGCCCGCAAGCGGGCGAGGTTGTGTCGACCCACCGATCCCCAGCGAAGACACCAGCGGCACCAACACCGGTTTCTATGCTCGCAAGCGGGCGAGGTTGTGTCGACCGCAGTCGTCTCAGGCGTCGGTGACCTGCGAAACCTTAGCCGGTTTCGAGCGCCCCAGCAACGAAGACCGAGATATCGCCGCCCAGCCCGGACAACGGATCAGTAAAGACCCCTTGCCCTGCACAAACACGGTCGCGAGCGCCTCTTCACGGCCTAGCTTGAACCGAGCCGCTCGCAAGATGTACGCCCTACCGATCTCGACCGATCCGCTGCGCAGTCGCCCGGCCAGCGCGTCGCACAAGGCTCCGCTCACTACAGCTCGTCCGAAAGGCCTGCGATCCGTTCATACGACTGGCGACGGTCGTCGTGGTCGAAGATCGGCGTGGCCACCTCGTATTGCTGCAGCAGCACCTCGCGTTCAGCCCCGAGAACGTGCAGATGGCCCCGCAGTCGATCGCGCTCATGATCTGAGCTTGAGTTTTAACCGGGTGTTGCTGTGGTGTGGCCCTGGTTGATCATGGATGAAGCCCTTGGTTGATCATTCCTCTTGCGACAGATGGAAGATCACAACCAAGGGCTTCGATGATCAGTGTGCCTGACCCGGGCCGAGTTGGTGCGCTCGGGGAGTTGTCCGGGTTCCGTCAGCGGTTTTACGCGTGTCTGACCGGGCGGGCGGATACGTTGTTCGAGCTGACCGATGCGGTGTTATGCAGCGATGGACCGGTTACCGGCCTGGCTGAGCTGTCGCTGACTGCTCAGCACCGGCGTGGGCACGGCGCTTTGTACGATGCGGTCAACCACGGCCGTATCGAGGTGGACCGGCTGCGGAGGGCACTGGCGGGATTGCCAGTTCCCCGCGCCGCGGATGGGCGGATCGTGCTGGCGGTGGACGTCTCGCCATGGCTGCGCCCGGACGCGCCCTGTAGCCCCGACCGGTTGTTCTGCCATGTTTACGGCCGCTCGCGTGGTGCCCCGCAGTTCATCCCGGGCTGGCCCTATTCGTTCGTCGCCGCGTTGGAAACCGGGCGCACATCGTGGACGGCGGTCCTGGACGCGGTGCGGCTGGGGCCCGCCGACGATGCCACCGCGGTCACCGCCACCCAACTGCGCGATGTCGTGAGCCGGATCATCGAGACCGGACAGTGGCACGCGGGCGATCCGAGCATGCTGATCGTGATGGATGCCGGCTACGACGTGACCCGGCTGGCCTTCGTGCTCGACGATCTGCCCGTCGAGGTAATAGGCCGGATCCGTTCCGACCGCGTCATGCTGCGACCCGCGCCGCCCCGGCCGCCCGGCACCCCCGGGCGCCCACGCAAGCACGGCGGGGTGTTCACCCTGGCCGACCCCGACAGTTGGCATGCCCCCGACCACACCACCGGCACCGACACCGAGCGCTACGGGCACGCCGAAGCACTGGCCTGGGACCGGCTGCATCCGCGTCTGACCCGCCGAGGTTCGTGGCTGGACCACCACGGCGAACTCCCCATCGTCGAGGGCAGTGTCATCCGGCTGACCGTTGAACACCTGCCCGGCGAGTGCGACCCCACACCGGTGTGGCTGTGGTCCTCGGCCACCGGCGCCGACGCGCAACTTATCGATCTGCTCTGGCAGGCATTCCTGCGCCGGTTCGATCTCGAACACACCTTCCGCCTGTTCAAGCAGACCCTGGGATGGACCCGCCCAAAACTGCGGACACCCGAATCAGCCGACCGCTGGACCTGGCTGGTCATTGCCGCGCACACTCAGCTCCGCCTCGCACGCCCCATCACCGAGGATCTCCGACGGCCCTGGGAAAAACCGGTCACCGAGCCCCGCCAGTTGACCCCCGCCCGCGTCCGACGAGGATTTCGTAACCTCCACCCGAACACCAGCCACCCCACAGCCGCACCAAAACCCTCCCGACCCGGCCCCGGACGCCCACCCCGCTCCCGCAACAAACACCCCGCCACCCGCCACAACGTCGGCAAAACCGTCAAACGCGACCTCAACCTCCAACAACACCAAAGCCGCACAGGCTAAAACTCAAGCTAAGAGCACGAGCAGCCGGCAGGGCGTCGGAACCGGGGCCGGTTAACACGAGCCCCGCCCGAGATCTGCCGGCCACAAGTGCAGACGCATCTTGGACTTCAGCAGGGCTGCACTGAATCAACAAGGTACCTGCGGAGCCACGCAACCATGGTGACGTCTTGGCCGAGCGCACCGCACTGGTCGGCGTGTCCTGCAGCGGTAAGCGTCGTGGAGAAGGAGTGGAGTCCCGTGCAGTACCTTGATCGGTGCCCGACATAGATCCCCTCCCACGGTCGCGCCGCAGGGCGTACGACGCATTCCAGAGAACACGGACGGCTGCCACGCTCCCTGCTGCACGGAGACCACTGGCGCCCAGTCGGCCACGTGCAAGGTCGCGTCCGGCCCATACAAGCTGCTGCGTCCCCGATTCGGTGTCGGATCACTCAGAGTACTGGGCGAAGGCCACTGGGCTCATCGTCACATCAGGCGGAATCCAGCCCACGCACAGCGGAAAGGGGCCGCCCAGCCACACGCGCCGACGCGGCCCATCGAGCCGATCAGCCCGTGCGGGCGCAATAGGTGTCAGTCTTTCTTCCCCGGAACTGGCTACCGCGGTCCGAGTGGACGATCACGCCGCTCGGAGCAGCGGCTGAAGGCGGCGTCGAAACGGGCGGTCGGACGCTTCCACAACAAAGGCCGTACGAATCTGACGGCTTGGGCGGCGCCCTGGAGGCGCTCCATGCAGGCGTCTTCCCATCCGACCGAGATCGGGCCGCTGTAGCCGACGGCGCGCAGGGCGCGGAACGCGGCCTCCGCGGCACGTCACGGTGTCCAGTGGAGACGAAATCCCACCCTCGTCGCGGATCGGCCAACAGCACGTGTGAACCGAGCGCCCCGGCGCGGCCGTTGAGTGGCCGGAGCCGGGCGTCCTTGTCCCAACGCCGAGTTCTGTTTTACACGGCGCGGGGTTCCGGGCAAGGTGGGACACCTGGCAATGCCTCGTCCCGCGCCAGGTTCCTAACCGATTTCGCAGGTCACAAAGCAAATCCACCTGTCCCACCGAGGTGTCCCGGACGGGACGTAGGCGGGACACGCGGGACAGCAAAAAACGCTCTCGACCTCACCCGATGTCGGGAAGGCGGAGCCGTGTAGTTAGCGCACAACTCCCCCCTCGGACACGCACACTATTCACCCGGCTCACCGGGTGAATTTTTATATCGGCGGCCCGCTCGGCGGGTTCGTAGCGTACTTGCAGGTCAACGGCCTGGTAGAGGTTGGCGAGTCGGTCCGGTTTGGCGCTCGACAGGGCTGCGCCGACGTCGCCGAGTGAATCAATCATGGCGTAGATCTCAGCATCGGTGAGCACGTTGGACGGTGGCCTGTTCTCCAGTTCGGCGCGAGCAGCGGCGCGCTCGGCTTGAGCCTCGTTGATCGCCTCAGTCAGCGCCTCCGGATCAACACCCGCCCCGATCGCAGCTTGGAAACGGCGCAGCCGCGCGTCGGCGAGCCGCTTCTTAGCTGTCTCCAGCGTGCCTGATGTGGCGCTGGGCGTGTTCTGCGTCGCGACCAAGGCCGCGACGGTCTCAGGGGCGAACAGACCACCGAGCCACCCGTTGATCTCGTCCCTGATCAGATCCTCGCGGAGATACACGGCGCGGATGCTCGGCAAGAGCTGGCGAACCGGGGGCGAGGGTACGGGCCGGGCAGCGGTAGTACATGCCGTGCGCGCGGGGACTCCCCTCCATCTTTCGCGTGCACACCCCGCACCGGATGCGACCACGAAACAGGTACGTCCGTTTCGTGGGACGGCCACTGCGCTCAGCCTTGCGAGCGGTGCGCAGCCCGCCCGCCCCCTTGGAACGGCGAAGAAGCTGCGCTTGGGTGAAATCCTCCACATTCACGATCTCCGGATGAGCGGGCCGCCGGGAATCCAGTCGATGGGCGCGGTGCATCGCAATCATTGAGGCAGCGGGCGATGTGGGCGAGGCTCGCGCTTGGAGGCGTTGCTCGGACATCCATCGCATATGGTGCGCTGTGGGCGTGGTTGAGGTTGGGGTGCGGGCCGGCGTCGATGAGTTGATACCCGTATGGCGGACGACCACTGAGGTAGCGGCCTTGGTCATGGGTCTGGGCTGCGCATCGCAGTCAGGGCGCGGTGGCGGACCCGGAGCGCTTCGCGTTGGGATTGCGGACCGAACATGCTCATCAGCGCTTGCTGGGCCGGGCTCTCTGAGTCGAAGCGACCTAACATCAGCTCAGAATGGATTTTCCAGTTCAAAGCCGCGCTATCAGATCGATGCGCGTGTCATCCGTCGGAACCATGAAGAGGGCGTCACGCCCGAGCGCCCACCCTTCCGGAGCAAAGATGTACTTGTCACCGGTGCGGATGAGCATTCGCAGGCCCTCATAGCGAAAGTGGAACCGAGAGCCCTCCTGTGTAATCTGATCGACCCTTACCCCGGGCCCGGCTATAGCCAGCCGGTCAACGCTGTAGAGCGCAACCTTCGGCTGACTCGACAGGCTTGCCTCAAAGTCGAGTGCATAGCGCTCGCCGATTAGCTGCGCGTGGAGCGTGATGATCCACAATGCGCCAACAACCACAAGCGCGACGAGAGCCGACACCCGTACGCCGAACCCGCTCTCATCCGTGGATCGCGAAGACAGGTAGTCGGAATATGCCAGCAAGGCAGCTCCCACCATCAAGGACACCGGAAGCCAGAACTCTAGCGGCGGGCTAATCGATGAATGCGCGATCAAACCGACTATAGTCAGCACCAAGCCAACACAACCTCCTCCCCGGATCAACGGTAGGAAAATCTTGGGCAGTTTGTTGTGCAGCTTAGGCGCCAGACTGCGGTGCAGCCAACTAAGCATGAAGGTTATGATCCCAAATCCCACCAGAGGAAGTAATACAGGGTTAGCCCCACGCTGAAGATACTCTAGGGTTGAGAATTCAAGAAGGCTAATATTGATACCAAGAATTGAGTAAGTCGCCTGGGTACGCACCCAACCAAAGTAGTAAACCAAGCCGGCAATGACTGTAACCTCGAGCACGAAGGCGGGTGCCCGCGTCCACCATCTCGCCTTAGCGATGCCGTGATCATTATCTACGTCCTGCCTATTGCAGGTAGGGATCACCACTGACCCGTCCAATCTGGAAGAAACATCGGGGCCAGGGTGTTTTCAGGCTTTTGGTCAGGCGTATGAGAAGCGCTAGCCGACGGACCACTCGTGGCTACCTGCGGCCGCTGGGACGGAGAAACCTGGGATGTCTGCCCAGACTGGAATTGAGATTGAAACGCCTCCGGGTGACTCGGCCGGTAATCGTGCTAAAGGAGCACGGAAAACTACTCCGGCGTGCGCTGATCCTTCATCCCAACGAAGATGGTGAGTGTGATCGTGTTGTCCAGCAGTTGTCGCCGTCCCGCCTGCTGGTAAAGCTCTTCGAGATGCGCCACTGACTGCGCGGCCCAGTGGACGAGCTCACCACGACCAGCGGAGCTGGCCACGATCGCGGGCAGTCTTGGCACTGGGATGGCGTCGTAAAGCTCGTCGAGCACGGCGGTGGTAGGAGGATCCAGCGTCGGGCCGGGTACAGAGACAGCTTCTAAGCGGTGGTCAGAACGCGGGCTCAATGATGCCGTGCCAACAAACGCTGCTCCCCGTACGACAGGTACGTCCGACACGGTAGGTGTCCGCTGCCGTGGCGCACGGAGTCGCGAAGGACGCCGAGGGCGGCGAAAACTGACCAACTCGGCGCTGCTACCGCCCTAGTTCGACCAACAATGCCTGCGGACGTGGGCGCGTCCTCGGCCCGGTCTGGCCGAGGCCGACTGGACACAACCGGGGATGGAGTCCGTCCGAGTGAAAGATCCTAAGACCTCAAGTCACACAGTGCCGAGTCGATAACATAGGCAGCCGAAAAACCACGCCTCTGACCAGCAAATAGAGGAGCACAGATGCCACGCCCCTGGGAAGCCGACCCAGCAGCGTCCTTCAAACGGCGGCTCGGCAAGTCGGCCCTCGAAACCGGCGATACCAAACACGACCCGTCATGCCCGGACATCTGGGAACTGGACAACGGTGACATCGCCGTGATCGGCCGCGATCTCACCGACAACTATCTCCCTCGACTGCCGGAGGGTGTGAGTGTGGGAGCTGACGAACGACTGGTCATCATCCCCGGACGAATGCTGCGGTTCGCGAAGGCCGACATCCCTGATGCTTGAGCCTGCAATTATCGGCGCCTGGTTGTCCGTCGACGAATACTTCGAGGACTTCGGGCAGCGGTTCTGGGCCACCGGCCGAGAAGGTTGCTGGAAGTTGGAGCGCCGCCAGCACTTCCTCGAGCCCGACGACGAGAGTTGGCAGGCATTCCACGGCGGAGCGTGGTCCCGGGCCCTCGAACTGCTGGAGCATGAGCGTCCCGAAGTCCAGGCGTACGAGGACCGACTCGCCCGCAGCGGTGTCGAGGTGCGCCGGGTCCGGGTCGTCGAGCTGCCGATAAGCTCTTACGTGATCTGGGAGCTCAACGCGCTGCGAATCAGACAGGAATGCGGCGGGCGGATCAATGTGGTCGGCCTGGACGCGGTGGCCGAGTTCGAGCACGATTCGGAGTTGCCCGAGATCTTCGTCCTGGGGACCTCAGTGGTGTACGAGGTCCGTTACGACGAGGAGGGCACGCTCGCTGGGGCTGTCCGATCACTCGACCCTGCAATCGCGCAGCACTGGGCGAATCTCGCGAAAACTCTTTATGAACGCGGCGAACCGCTGACCTCGTTCTACCACCGCGAGGTTGCGGGTCTCCGTCCACCCAACGCGGCCTGAGCCGGGGCGCGGCGTGAGCGGCGACGCGCGCAACGACTTTTTCGGAGCAGCCAAGGATTTCGTGCAGGCTCGCGACGTCAGCGGAGGTGTGCACTTCCACGGCGCCAGCGGGACCAGCGGACCACCACCGCGCCAGCTTCCGGGTGATGTGCCGGGTTTCGTCAACCGCACGGAGGAACTTGAGCGACTCGACGTGATCCTGGCCGACCGGGGCCAAGGCGCGATCGCCACCTGCGTGGTGGTTGGCACAGCCGGAGTGGGCAAGACCTCGCTCGCGGTCCACTGGGCGCACCAGGTAGCTGACCACTTCCCCGACGGACAGCTCTACGTCAACCTCCACGGTTACGACCCGGACACGCCGGTCACCGCTGACCAGGCACTGGAGCGGCTCTTGCGCTCGATGGGAGTCGCCGCCGAGTCCATTCCGGTCGACCTGGAGTCCCGGGCCGCTCTGTACCGCTCGCTGCTGGCGGGCCGCCGTGTGCTGGTCGTGCTGGACAACGCAGCTTCAGTGAGCCAGGTTCGGCCGTTACTGCCCGGTGTCGCCGGATGCCTGGTGCTGGTGACCAGCCGCAGCCGCCTATCCGGCCTGGTGGCACGGGACGGCGCCTACCGCGTGACCCTCGGGGTTTTCCCCGACCATGAAGCTGTGAAGTTGCTACGCGGAATCACCGCCGGGAACCGCCTGCCCGACGAGGCCGCCGAACTCACCGAGCTCGCCAGGTTGTGTGCCCGACTTCCGCTGGCTCTACGGATCGCGGCCGAACGTGCGATCAGCCGTCCACGTACGCCATTGCGCGATCTCATCGCGGAATTACGCGACGAGTCGGCGTTGTGGGATGCGCTGACCGCCGATGCCGACGACGAGTCCGATGCCGTACGCACCGTGTTTGCTTGGTCCTACAGGGCCCTGCCCGAGGACGCCAGCCGGCTCTTCCGGTTGCTGGGCCTGCATCCCGGGGTCGCGTTCAGCTCGGCCGCGGCGGCTGCGCTGGCCGAGCTGCCGCTCGCCCGCACCCGCCGGCTGCTCGATGACCTGGTCGGTGCGCATCTGCTCGAACAGCCCCAGCCCGACCGCTACGAATTTCACGATTTGCTCCGTGCGTATGCCACCGACCAGGCTCGGGTTGAGGAAACCGCCGACACGGCGGAGTCCGCTGTACAGCGGGTGCTGACGTGGTACCTGCGGACCGCCGAGGAGGCAATGAACGCGCTCGAAGGATCGGACAGCTCCACATTCGCCGACCACCGGCAGGCCAGCGACTGGTACGAGCAGGAGCGGCCGAACTTTGTGACCGCGTCGGCCGTTGCTGAAGAAATGGCAATGTACGAGATCGCTTGGCGGCTGCCCGCGCTGCTGAGCGAGATCTACACCAACCGAAACCACCTCGGCGACCTGTTCGCCACCGTTCCCAGGGCTCTGGGCGCGGTGCGGCGGACAGGTGATCGGACTGGCGAGGCGGACCTGCTGGAAAACCTGGGAATAGCGCACACTCAGTCGGCGAACCCCGCCGAGGGCATTAGATTCCAAGAAGCGGCGCTAGCTATCCGGCTGGAACTCGGGGACCGTCGAGGCGAGGCTCGCTCAACCACCGGCCTCGGCTTGGCGCACCTGCGTGCCCGCGACTTCGACCGAGCGCGTTCACAGTTCGACCGCACGCGAGCAATCGCCGCTGAACTAGACGACGACTTTTGGGCTGCCGTCGCGTTGAACAACATCGCCAACGTGGAGCTGGAGCTGGAGCGGTTCGCCGAGGGTGAGGAAGTGCTCGGGCAGGTACTGGAGATCTATCGCAGACTCGGGCACCGGGAAAGCGAGGGCGACGCCCTTCGCGGAATCAGTCGAGCGCATCGGGGCCTTGGCAACCTCGACGAGGCGAGCCAGGCGATAGAGCGTGCCCTGGCGATCGCCGAGGAGGCCAGCAACCGTGCCCGCGAGGCGTTCTGGTTGATCGAGCGCGGACGAGTGCGGCTGGAATTGGGCGAGGCGGCCGAAGCGATGGTCACCTTCCAGCGCGCCGCCATGCTGCAACGCCGTCTGGGCGACAGAGCACGAGAGGCCACTGCGCTAGACGCGACCGGGGAGGCATACCAGCAGGCGGACCGATATGCCGAGGCGGCCAGCTTTCACCGCATCGCGGCTGCAACCTTCCGCGAACTTGACGACCAGTGGCAGCTGGCCGTCGCACTCGATCACCTCGCCACCGCCTTGGACGCAACCGACGCGGCAACCGAAGCCGAGACCTGCCGGGAGGAGGCAGCTGAACTGCTCGACCGGTTCCACGATCCGCGTGCTCGCCGCATGCGCGCCCGGCTCAGCGACACGACCTGATCACCAGTCCGGACCATGTAGACAGATGAAACGCCGTCCATTTCCTAACACTGGTCACCATCTACGCGGCCACAGGCAGAGGTTTGGATACAAGCCGGGACACCTGAAAAAGCAGCCCCGGCCGACTCTATCTACTGAAATGGCAGGCCATTAAGAGCGTGTCTCGTCCAAAAAACTCACAGGGACCAGTTCAAGGGGCGGGGCCTGCCGCGAGTCGGCGCGCCGTAGTGTCGGCCGCTGGCTTCGGTGGAACCACTCGTCTCAGTGCGATCGCTTCATCGGGTCAGTCCGGCGAAGCGGAACAGGTTGTGCGGGTCGTACCGAGCCTTCAACTCGAGCAGGCGCACGTGCGTCGCAGTGCTGAAGGCGGTCGCGACGTGTTCGGGAGAGTCGCTGGAGGTGAAGTTCAGCAGGACGTGCCCGGTCTTCCAGGGCTCCAGCGCCGACTCCAACGCGGTGTGTTCCGCCTCGGCTGCCGCTGCCAGCTCAGGTGGAACGATCGAGCACGCGTATACGAGGAAGGCGGCATCGCGGTTCTCGACCGCGTTGGCGTGCCGCGGTTCACGTGAGAGGGCGCCCCCGAGGTGGCGGATCTCGACCGCGGTGGTGAGGCTCTCGACTCCCGGTCCGGCGACCTGCAGGAGTGCCTCGACGGCGTCCGCCGAAAGCTCCGTGACGAGCGTCGAAGTGTCCCAGAACGGGATGGGGCCGGGCGGGTCGTTGTGGATGCTGCCCGCCGCCGAGAACGGCATCTCCGCGACGGTATCGATCAGGACGGGAGCCGCCTGACGCAGCGGTTCCACGATCTGCTGCCCCTCTGCGGCGGGGCCGTTGTAGGCGACTCGCAGGTGGACGACGAACCTGCCCCGCAGGGGCGGCGGGAGATCCGGGTCCTGCGGGAGCCGGAGCAGCGCGATGGACGAGGTCATCGCGTCGGGCACGGTTGCGGTCCAGTCGCGGTACGCGGTCAGTACCTCGCGCGCCGACTCGCCGGGGAAGAAGATCCCGCCGCCGTACAGGGTGCGCACCGGGAACAGGTCGATCTCGATCGAGGTGACGACCCCGAAATTGCCCTTGCCACCGCGGACGGCCCAGAAGAGATCGGTGTTCTCATCCGGGCCTGCCGTCCGTGTCGTTCCGTCGGCGGTGACGATCTCGAAGGAGCGGACGTGGTCCGCGGCGTATCCGTGGGAACGCGCGAGCGGGCCGATGCCGCCACCAGTGATGTAACCGACGGCGCCGACGGACGGCGCCGCGCCGCTGAGCGGAGCCAGTCCGTGGGCGGCAGCAGCCTCGACGACGCTGCTCCACCGTACGCCGGCGCCGATGCGCGCCGTCCGCGCCTGGGGGTCGATCCGGACGTCCTGGATCCGATGGGTGCTGATCACCACGGCGCCGTCGGCCGGTCGCATCGGAGCATGCCCCGTGGCCTGAACGGCGATCGGCAGACCGTGGCCCGCGGCGAACCTCACCGCTGCGGTGACGTCGTCCGCCGACGTCACACCGACGACGACCGCCGGTGTCTGGCGGATGGCGAGGTTGTAGCCGGCCAGCTCGGCCTCGTAGGCCGGATCGCCGGCTACGAGGACCGGCCCAGCGACTGCGGTGGCGAGCTCCTTGAGGGCGTCGGCGAGGTCGTCGGCGACGGCCGGGGAGTCGCTCTGCGAGTTCACATCATCTCCTTGTGGTTCGGCTGGGTGGGACGTGGCCGTGCGACGACTTGGGGTCGCGCGGCGGAGCTGCGATCGGGGTCGGTGCCACACGCGGCTAGTCGTGGTGGAACGACTGTCGGCCGGAAGAACAGTCAGCCGACATATCATACGGCCGCGCCGAGTGACGAACCGCCGGGGTCGCGCAGGGGTCGAGGGTGCCATGCGCAGCTCAACTCGTATTTCAGCGGTCGTCGCCCGCCGCTGGGATCTGCGTTCGTCCGAACGCGTTTCTGTGAGGCCACGGCCCTGCTGAACATGCTCGAGCAAGCTGCGGTTCTTGCATGATCGCAACGGACCATCACGAGGTGATCAGCTGCGCACGACGAGATCGCGACGGTCAGGACACCGTTGTCGAACGGCTGAGCGTCTCCCAGGTGGTGACGTCGGCCAGCAGGGACTCGTGGTGGTTGCGCAGCCCGTCGACCGCGTCCTCCCCGAGCAGGAAGTGCAGCGGCGGGTTCTCGGCGTCGAGCACCTTGAGGATGGCCGCGGCGCCCTTCGCCGGGTCGTTCGGCTCCTGGCCCACGACGCCCTTGACCATCCGCCGCAGCTCCCCCGAGGTCGCGTCGTAGGCCGGGTTCTCGGGGGTCCACTGCAGGCTGGTGCTGAACCGGGTGCGGAACATTCCCGGTTCCACCACCAGGACCCGAACGCCCAGCTGCGCAAGTTCAAGCGACAGCGCCTCGCCCAGAGCCACGAGTGCGTGCTTCGTAGCGTTGTATCCGCTCAAACCCGGGAAGGTCATCACGCCGCCGAGGGAGCTCATCACCACGATCGTCCCGTTCCCCTGCTCGCGCATCACGGGGAGGACGGCCTGGGTCAGCTCCACAGCACCGAAGTAGTTGACATCGAACATGCTGCGCAGGTGCTCGACCGAGGTTTCCTCGACGGCACCGATCACGCTGATTCCGGCGTTGTTCACCAGAACGTCGATGCGGCCGAACACGGCCAGCGTCGCCTCGACCGCGGCCCGGATGGACGTCGAGTCCGTGACATCCATCGCCGCGGTGCTGATCCGGTCACCCCCGGCCTGCGCAAGATCGGCGAGAGTCTCCGGGCGGCGTGCGGTGGCCATCACACGGTCGCCGGCAGCCAGCGCGGCCAGCACGATCTCCCGGCCGAACCCGCTCGAGCAACCCGAAATCAGCCAGACCCGGCCCGGTGTGTCGTTCGTCATTCCCATGCCTTTCGAGGTGGTATTTACCGAGATCGATGGTTGTCCCGCCACCCCATCGCCGTCCAACACCGGCTACCTGTCGCAGCTGTAGCCTTTTCCTGTGACCCCCGATCTTCGGCAACTGAGATATTTCGTCGCCATCGCGGAGGAGTCCAGCTACACACGCGCCGCCGACAGGCTCACGATCAGCCAGCAGTCGCTGTCCCAGCAGATCACCCTGCTGGAACGGATGCTGGGCGTGAAACTCTTCGACCGCGACACCCGAGGCACCAGCCTGACCACGGTCGGCGCGCTGTTCCTCCCCGAGGCCCGCGCGGTGCTCACCCGAGCCGAGGAAGCCGTCAACGTCGTGGCCCGAGCCGCACGCGGCGAGATCGGCAGCCTCTGTCTCGCCTTCCTCGCGACCACGACGAACTACCTGCTCCCGCCGGTGGTGCGGGCGGTACGACAACGACTCCCCGAACTCCGGCTGACAACGGAGGAGACGACGATCGCACCTCTGGTCGAGGGTCTGTTCAAAGGGCGCTACGACGTCGCGTTCACCCGGCCCCCGCTGGTGGACGGGCTGGAGAGCAGGAGGCTCGTCAGCGAACCGGCATGCGCGGTCCTGCCCGCGGGCCATCCGCTAGCCGGTCGCTCGGAGCTGACGCTGGGCGAGTTGGCCGACGAGCACTGGGTGCTGACCCCGCGCAGCTCGTGGGAACCGTGGCACCAGGCGTTCGACAGTTCCTTCCGCTCGGCCGGGTTCACCCCCGACGTGGTCCAACGGGACGCGAGCGCGCAAGGTCTGCTCGGCCTCGTGGCGGCTGACGTCGGGGTGACTCGGCTGGCCCTGTCGGCAAGCAGCCTCCGCCGCACCGGTGTGGTGTTCGTGCCACTGGCCGGGGAGTTCGTCCCCACCGAGATGGTCTGGTTAGCTGGCAACAACTCGCCCGCTCTGCACGCCCTGCTGGACGTGGTCACCGAGGTGGCCGCCTCCACCGACTTCACCCAATCCGGCTGACCAGCCGGGCACGCGGGATCCGCCGAGCGAGCACGAGTGGGACAACCGCCGCCTGAACCGGGACAGCCAACTCTGGAAAGCCCTGTCCACCACCAAAGGCCCCCTGCGGCTGTCCTGGCCCCAGGTCAAGCTTTGGGCCCGCTCCGACCGCCGTGCCGCAAAAGCCGAGAAAACGAACTGAACGCCACATCGAGCCGGTCGAGGTACTCCAGTAGCGGCGAATATCGCTGGTCACCTCACCAGTGTCGGCGATCGTCGCGGCCGATGAGTAGCGCGGCTCAGACCAGGTCGCTACAGCCAATTTCGCTGACGTTAGGCAGGAACCAGCAGAGATACCGGCACCGAACAGGTCGGCGCGTTGTTCCTCGTACCGGGCCGGGGTGCGGCGGCCGATGGCCTTGGCATATCCCGGTGACTCGTCCTGAACGAGATGCGCTGGCCGCTCTCCTGAACTGGTTCCGCCCCGCAGCGGTCACCGACCTCGCCTACATCCGCGACCGGGACAACACGCTCACCTCGCTGAACATCACCGAAAAGCCCTGACAAGCACACACGCACAACCCTCTGCCCGTTTCAGGGCGCAGGACTCGGCACCGAGGCCCGCGCAGCCGCGCTCATCCTCGCCTTCGACTACCTCGCTGCCATCCAGGCACGCACCACCGCATGGGAAGACGCGCACGCCTCCCACCAGGTCAGCCGCAAGCTCGGCTACCGCCCCGACGGCACCGAACGCGGCGTGCAGCGCGGACAACCGGGTTCCTTCACCCGAATGCTGTTGTACCGCGGCGACTTTGACCATCATCGGCCATTGTGGCCACTGGAGATTGACGGTGTGCAGCCGTGCTTACCGCTCCTCGGCGTCAACCACTGATCCCGCCAGCAACGCGGAGGGGCTGGGAATCTGCTCACCAGGGGAATGCGGTCCGTTGGCGCTACTCATTGGTTCAGCGTGCACGCAGAGGGCGGGATCTTTCCGGTGACAGGCAGCGCTACTCGAATACGATCCGCGCCTGGCGCCCACGATTGGTGACAGCACGCCCCCAGCCGCACCTCGAATACAGGTCGCTCAATTAGGAGAGCTCACCAGACTCAATCCCCGACAAAGCGAAGAAAAGGAACTCCTCGCGACTGGTACGCGAGTGACTGCGGCGGATTCCCGCCCGGGACCAAGTCCCGGGCGGGAGTCCGTGTGCTCGGCTCAGCCTGGCGTTTGTTCAGCGGACTCCGGCTGGAGCGTAGACGTGGTTGTCGGCTGGAGTGAAGATGTGGCTGTCGGCTGAGGCCGTTGCGGGCAGTGCCAGCATCAGTGCTGTAATTGCGGCCGCCACTGCGGTCATCATTAGTCGTGGTTTCCGCACTTGTTCTCCCCTGTGTCATAACCAACCCCCACGCTCGGATGCAGTGGGATGCTTTCAAGGTGCCGGGATTCAGTCGGGGCGTCATTAGCAGAGCGTCCACAATTTCTTGACGCTGCGTCAACTCCGAGTGTGGAGTCTTTGTTGGCGGTAGTCGCGGGGTGGGGTGCCGTAGACGGTGCGGAAAGCACGGGTGAAGTCGGTGTGGCCGGTGAATCCCGGGGGCCGCCGATAGGGTGGTTCGCCTGGTGGCCGCTGGCTTCGGCGCAAATCGGCGACGAGGCATCGCTGGAGCCGGTACAGGTCAACGGCTACCCGGCTCTGATCATCCGGATGCGCCGACGGGCCATCCACGTCCGCGCGCTCGTGCGAGGCCAGAGGGTCGTTGCCCGCGTCGGCGGCGTCGGGCACCGGTACGGCACCATCGCGAGGGATCAGGTGGAAGTGCACGCCACCCTGGATCGAGCCGGCCTGGACGGTGGGCCCCAGCGCACCGCCGGCGATCGAGTTAGAGGTGGTAGGCCGCTCTCCTTTTTCCAAGCGATCTCCTTGCTAGCCGAAAATGGCATGCTCTCACGGGAGGCGGCACCCACCGGGCTGTTTTCGGGGAACTTCGTCCTGCGAGGCGAAGGGCGCCTTCTGCCAACACCGTTGATAAAAGGTGCATTCACGTCTCCCGGTTCGGGGACGGCCCGCGCGGTGTTGTGGTCGCTCTTGGTGGCGAGGATTAGGCGGTCCGGGCAGGGAACGAACCGAGCCCTCCGGATTCAGCCGGTCGGGCCGACGCCGGATCAGGTGATCCCAGAAGCGTCGACAGAAGGCATCGGTGCAGTTCAGCGCAGTCTTTGCAGAACGTGTGCAGCATTCATGCAGCGATCACGCTCTGGCCGCTGAAACCAGCCGCTCGGTTGACTGCAGTGCGGTTGCGGTGAGGCGATCCTGTTTCAAGCCCGTCCCGGGAACCCCCCGACCGCCTCACCGCGACCGGCCCCACATGCAGTCAACCCGCGAGGCGAAACCCATACTTCATGGACTCCCGTAACGACCCCAGCAGCACAGACGTTCCCGCCGAGGTCGATGAACTGTTGGCCTCCGTCGCACGGGACGGTTTCACCTTCCGGTACTGCAATGGGCCTGATCAGCCAACCGTCATCGTCGGTACCTACGACTGGGGAGACTTCGTCGACGTCGTCGTAATCCGAGGCGTCGACGACGTCGTCAGTGCGCGGATTCCGACCGCGGACGTCACCGACATTTTCGAGCCCGAGGTGGTCGTCTGGCTCTACGCAGGGCACGCGCAGTACGTGCTTCGCGCGCTGCTCGACCTTCCATATCCCGAGCATGCGCAGGCACCAAGAACGAAGTTCCCTGCACCTATGGCGTTGCATGTTCCGGCCGCACGGCGCTGCCCGGTAACCGTCCGCCATGCCATCACCCCTGGCCGCCTGCGCCCGCCAGATACGTCTCGGTGCGGCCCTACTCACTGGTGCCACCAAGCTCCCGAACAAAACGGGGTGAGAACATTGCCGTTCCGAATCGGCAAGCGCTTTAGCTTCGACGCTGCACACTGTCGGCCGAGCCTTCCAACGGATCACAAGTGCTCCCGCCTCCACGGGCACACTTACACGGTCGAGGTTGTGCTGTCCGCCGCAACTCTGACTCCTCCCGGGTTCGTGACTGATTTCGGCGAGTTGCGACCGCTCCGTCACTACATCGACACCAGGTTGGATCACCAGCACCTGAACAAGATCCTCGACATTCTTGGTAAACAGCTTCAGCAACCATCCGGACCGGTCAGATCCAGGCCCTGCTCGCGCAGCCTGGACCACCATCGCCGCCGCAGCGGCCTGCTTCGGCGACAACAGCCGCCCCATCTGCTTCTCACTCTTGCGTGGACTCACAGCGTCCGATGTCATCACTCACAGTGCCCGATTCGCCAAACCGTTCACCCGGCGTGTCGGGCCGGAAACACCGTTTGATGCACAGACCCGCAACATGATCGTCACTCATTGGAATAGCCTGCTGCGTTGTGGCGAACGGTCGAGTCTATGGCGAAATTCAAGGAATTCCTGAGGGAACAGCGTTTCCTGACCGCGTGTCCCTACAGCAAGCGGGGGTGCATCGGCCCAGGCAGGCCGGGATCTCCGGTGGGCAGGACGGGGCGGACTCGATCGTTGTCTCCGGTGGATACGTCGACGATGAGGACCACGGCAACGAGATCATCTACACCGGCCACGGTGGGCGAGACCCCGAGTCCGGGCGCCAAGTTAAAGACCAGGAGTTGGCCCGGGGCAATCTCGGCCTCGTCCGAAGCCAGCAGGAAGGCTACCCGGTGCGCGTCATTCGCGGTTCCGGCGGCGATCCCAAGTACTCCCCTGAGACTGGGTATCGATATGACGGGCTTTTCCAAGTCGTCGACCACTGGCAGGAGACAGGCAAAGACGGGTTAAAGGTCTGGCGGTTCCGCCTAACGAAGATCGAGGATGTCTCTCTGAGCACGACAGCCGACAAGGCGGCTCCGCAGTCGAGTGAGGTGGCTGCCGATGATGAGCCATCAGCAGGTACAACGCACTCTGACCACGAGCGATGGGCCGCCGACGCACCCGCTACCCAGGACATGCTTAAACGCGATGCTCTTGCGTCCGTGCTCGCCGCTCGATTGCGTCGCTTTTCCCACCACGAACCCAAGCACTCGTTCTTGCTCCACGTGGACGGCCCGTGGGGATCCGGCAAGAGCACCCTGCTCGAGCTACTCGATCGGCATCTCAAGCCGCACTACCTCGTCGTGCCCTTCGACTCATGGCAGAACGCCAAAGTGGACCCGCCGTGGTGGGCGCTGCTCGCCGCACTGCGACAGCACATTTCCCACGACTTGCCCCGGTGGCGTCGGCCATTCTTTCGGATCGCAGATGCGTTGGCCCGTGCCCGTCGTGGCAGCACCCCGTATGTGTTGACCGGGCTGGTAGTTTTGCTGCTACTCGTGGGACTGGCACTTCTGACCCCAGCGTCGATGACACCCCAGGGTATTGGCCAGACCGTCAAAGCGATCACCACGCCACTAAGTGCCGTCGGGTCAGTCGCGCTAGCAGTTTTGCTAGTCAGCCGCTTTGTGTGGTGGGACTCCGCACGAGGTGCTCGACGGCTCGAACAGGTGCACACCAACCCGATGCAGGAGGTCACCCAGCATTTCAGCTGGCTGCTGGCCCGCGCCCCACGCCGCGTGGTCTTTTTCATCGATGACCTAGACCGCTGCGGCGATCGATACGTAGTCGATCTCCTCGACGCGGTCCAAACCCTGGTCCGCGACGCGCCGGACACGAAGCGCAAGACTGGTCGATCTGCGTACTTTGTCGTCGCCGCGCACGGAAACTGGCTGCGGCGGGCGTACGAGGCGGTGCACCAGCCCTTCAAAGGCGCAGTCGAGGAGCCGGGACGCGGGCTTGGCCACCTCTTCCTGGCCAAACTGTTTCAGCTGACCGTACCGATGCCCGCACTCGGCCCCGACACCAAGCAGCAGTACTTCGACCATGTCCTTGGTATCCAGCCACCAGATCACGCTGACGCCGACGAGAGCGACGAGCTCCGCGAACAGATCGAGGCCAGCGCCAGTGAGACCGAACTACTCGAGGCGCTGAACTCTGCCAATCAGCAGCAACGGGAAGCCGCAGCCGTGCGTGTCGTTGAGCGGATGAGCGAACCGACGATTGCCGAGGTAACCGAGCACGCTCTCCAGAAGTTCGCACCCTTGATGGACGGCAATCCCCGCAGCATGAAGCGGTTCATCAACACCTACAGCGTGTTGCGCGCTGCACGCACCTTGGAGGGCATCACGGTCGACAGTGACGTGCTGGCGTTCTGGACCATCCTGCACATGCGCTGGCCGCTCCTCACCGAGTACTTGGAAGCAAACCTCAACTCAGTCGCGGGCATCGGGTCGATTGAGGTACGGCTGGACTCGATGCCCGACGAATACTCTGCCCTGCTCGAAGACCCCGAACTGCTGCATGTGCTTGCGAACTCACCAGTACGCCTCACACCCGAACTCGTCAGGGCGTGCTGTGGCGCCGTGACCTACACCGAGCCCGATGAAGGCCTAACCGGGACCGCGGACGGGTGACACGCCTGCCGAAAAATCTGCTGATCTGACAGGGCCTGCAGCCCGTGCTTCCGCATTACTGCCGCCGCGATAAACGGCAGCTCCCGGAGGAAACCGCGACTTGACCAGCGTTGAACCGGCCATGGCGAACTGAGCGTCATTTAGATGCGCTACAGGCCGTTCAGGACACGTTGGGACACCCGAGAGCGCGTGCTCGGGACCTGAGCTGATTGGCATTCGCGCAGGTCACAAGGCATTGCCGCCGGTCCCGCCCAGGCGTCCCAGGTCGGCTCCCGGCGGGACAGGTAGGACGGTGAAAAAGCCCCTGCCTCAACCGATTTAGGGAAGGTGAAGGCGTGTAGTTAGCGGGCAACTCCCCCTCGGACACAGGATTCATCCCAGGTCAAGCTTTTTGACCTCGGGTTTCTTCGTGCCCGCTTGGACGACCGCTTCCAGTTCAGCCCTCCAACCTGCGCATTTACTGGTGGGGGTTCAAAACCCTTCCGGATACGCACGTACGCCACGGTCTACGTCTCGTCCGCCGCGTGTCTTCAGACTCGACGTCGTGCGCTGCCATCACCACAGTGCCATCAACGTGACCGGCTCCCCGCCCATCGCGGACCATCGGCGCGATCCGATAGGCTGCAACTTCTGGATCTTCGTGCTCCCACACCCGAACGACCAACCAGCCGGCAGCAGTCAGCTCGACATCGGTAGCGTGATTCCGTCGCATGCCCTCCAATTTGCGCCGCCGTCGCGCAGCTCGTTTCCAGAGTCATCGGGCCACGGTCGGCAGAGGCCGGGCTGAGGCGTGCGCAGCATCCCACGCGATTGCGCGAGTCGATACATCGCCTCAATTGGCGTGGGTTGAGTCTTGTAAGCTTCCGTTCCATTCCAGCGACCGTTATGCCTTCTCTTGGGTGGATGATCTGCCGTTCGTCGAAGGGCAACACGGCGATGTGCGCTCGCTGGAGCACTTTCGCCAGCTGGCCGCTACGCCGGTTCATCCGCCGGACATCGTCCACTAGCGGCATTTCACCGCCGCCTCGACGGCAGCCGACGTAGTCACCCAACTTTGCGAACAACCCCTGGCGTGCGCAGCGTCGGCAGCTCGGTCGAGCTGTCCGGTCCGTGTGCCTGACGGTAGCGGCCGTCAAGCCTCGGCTTAGGACAATGCTTCGCTTCGGCGTCAGCCAGTCGCTTCTTGGCTGTCTCCGGTGTGGCCGATGTGGCGCTGGGCGTGTTCTGCGACGCGACCAGAGCCGCGACAGTCTCAGGGGCGTACAGACCACCGAGCCGCCCGTTGATCGCGTCCCTGATCAGATCCTCGCAGAGATACACGGCGGGCGGGTCCTCGGCCAGAGCTGGCGATGCTCGTGTCGATAATCCCGTCCGCGCAGGTCACAGGGCATGTTCGTACTCGTGGAGGATGCCGCCGAGGCGATCGCATCGTCGTATGTTGAGGCGGGCTAGCTGGACTGGTCGGTGATCGACGCAAGCGAGTGGGAAGACGTACCCGACCAGCGCGCCGCGATCGAAGCCGACATCAAGAACGAAGCCGGCAAACTCGCACAAGCATGACCACTGGGCCAGATGTGGCACACAAGATCACCTGCGTTGCCAAGGCTGACGACTTTCTCGGACGAGCATACTCACGGCTCATGGTCGGGACGGGTGCTATCGGGTGTCCCTCCGCGTGCCCAGGGCAAGCCCGTGGTGCGTCCAGCGTGCGCCAGGTAATGAGACAGCCTGTGTGTCCGGCAGGAACCGCACTTGCCGACTCGACGGTTCCACTGTTTACCGCACAAAACAGCCTGTCCCGCCACGGGCGTCCCCAGGCCAACTCGCAGGACAGGCAGAAAGCAAACAGCCCGCCGATTCAACCGCTTCCAGGAACCTGAAGTCGTGTGGATAGTGTGCACCTCCCCCTCGGACACAAAATCGCGTGAAATTTCCCCAACACGCAGAGTGCTCATACCGCGCACCGCAGTGGCTATACAACCGCTGCGGTTGTTTGCGCGTCCAGGCTTGGTGTGGTCTGATCGGCGTTGGTCACCGGGGTGGCGGCCATGGGTGAACGGATCGTGGCGGGAGTGGTTCCGCCCACCGGAAAGCCCACCCTTCTGGGAGGCGCGCAGCGTGGCGAGGGCCGGGGCTTGCCGGTCCCAGCCAGGGCCGCGCGACGTGAACTCACAGTGACGTACGGGATGACCCGAGTGGACGCCTCCGGCCGGATGTCTGCCCAGTCACTCCTGCAGGCGCTGGGATGGCGGCCATCCCAGCGTCTGGGCGTCCGAATGATCTCAGATGTGCTCGCTTTGTACCCTGTGGGGCTTGAATATTGGATTTTGGGTCGATCTGGACGGTGGGCGGCTCAGGAGGCGATTTCGTACTCGCTGGTGAGCCCGTCGAGGATGGGTCTGCGGCGGACCTTGTAGTCGGCGAGGTCGATGGGTTCGGGTGGCTGGTTCTGGGCTTGCGTTGGTGCGAGTTGCGCGAGGGTTCGGTGCGGCCGTGCCGTATTGAAGTGTCGAAGGTAGACGGTGAGGATTCGGCGAAGGTGCCGTTGGTTGATGATCAGGATTCTGTCGAGTAATTCGCGGCGTAGGGTTCCGATCATTCGTTCGCAGATCGCGTTCGCCTTGGGGGCTTGGGGTGGGCTGGCGAGGATCCGGATGTCGGCAGCGGCGAAGACCGTGTCAAAGGCCGTGGTGAACCGGGAGTCGCGATCTCGGAGAAGGAACTTCATCGTGTCGGCGCGGTCGCCGAAGTCCATGAGCAGGTTGCGTGCGGCTTGCACGGTCCACGCGCCGGTTGGGTTCGCGTTCACTCCGGCTACGTGCACCCGGCGGGAGCCGTGCTCGATGACGATGAGTGCGTAGAGCCTCTTCAGGAACACGGCGTCCACATGCATAAAGTCCACTGCGAGGATGCTTTTGGCCTGCACGGTGAAGAACTGCTTCCACGTCGGACCGGACCGTCGCGGTGCTGGGTTGATGCCAGCAGTGTTGAGGATTTGCCATACGGTCGAGGCGGCGATGTGATGCCCGGGCCGGATGAGCTCGCGCTGGATTCGGCGGTGTCCCCAGTGGGGATTGTCGGTTGCCATGCGGATCACGAGTTTTTTGATCGCCGTGGTGGTCGGTGGCCGTCCGGGCTTGCGTCGTGCCGTGTAATCCCATGTCCGCGAGATCAGTTTGCGGTGCCAGGCCAGGATCGTCGATGGCGTGAGGGCGAACACCTCGGTCCAGCGGCGACGCGGGATCAGACGCGACAACGCTGCGAGCCATAGGCGGTCGGCGGGGGTGTAGCGAACCTGTGTGACCTGGCGGCGTAGCACCGCATTCTCATGCCGCAGGACAAGTACTTCGGCGTCCTTGGCCAGGTCCCGTCGCAAGAGGACGGCTGCGAAGCCGATCAGGCAGCGCAGGATCTGATAGATGATCGACAGCAACATCCGATGATGATCCCGAACCGTCGCGCGCAGCAACAGTGCAGGTCGGGACACCGCATCGAGTTCCCGAGCCCCACAGGGTTTGCGGGATTCCTCATGCTTGTCAGCCGTGCGTTTGACGGTCTGAACACGTGACCACGCTGGTGCAGGCTGCAAACGGTCCCAGGCCGTTTGCAGCCTAGTTTCTATTGACGTCTTGGCTTTGCGGCAGACAGGTTTACCGGTGTTGCCAGCGTCGGTCGGCCTCTGCCACGCCGCCGCAGGCCAGTCAGCCTGGCGTGACAGAAGGGAACAGTCGCGGTGCCTCTTGAGATCATTAAGTCGACGGACGGCCGGGTGCCCGATCCCGGCATCCGGGCCCTTTACACCCTGGACTCGCGCTGGCAGCAGTGGCTCGACGTGGAGGCAGCCCTGGCCCTGGCCCAAGCCAGGGTCGGCCTGGTGCCCCAGGCCGCCGCCGACCGGATCAGCGCCGTGGCCCGCCTTGACCTCCTCGATCGGGAGCGGATCGAGGAGGCCAATCGGCGCACTGCCCACACGATCGTGCCGCTGATCTGGGAGTTGGCCCGCGTGGTCGGCCCCGAGGCCGGCGGCTGGGTCCACTGGGGCGCCACGACGCAGAACATCCTCCAGAACGGCGACGCTCTGGCTTTGCGTCAGGTCCACCGTCGATTCCTCGATCTCCTCCGCCGAACATTGGCCGGCCTGGCCGATCTGACCGAGCGGACCGCCGATCTGCCGACCGCCGGCCGGACCCACGGCCAGCACGCCATCCCCGTCACCTTCGGGTTCAAGACGGGCGCGTGGATCGACGAACTCCTCCGTCATGTCGAGCGTTTGGAATCGGCGGGGCGCCGCGCTTTGGTGGTGGTCCTCGGCGGGGCAGCGGGCACCTTCGCGGCCATGGGTCCCCTTGGCCCGCAGGTCCAAAGTGAGCTCGCCGACGTCTTGGACCTGGGGGAGGTCACACATCCTGCCCGCAGCATCACCGACCAGTTGGCCGAGTATGTCGCCGTGCTCGGACTGTTGGCCGGCACGACGGAGAAGATCGCCCGCGAGGTCTACTCGCTCATGCGGACCGAATACGGCGAGGTGGAGGAGCCGCTGCCGGCGGGCACGGTCGGCAGCTCCACGATGCCCCAGAAGCGCAATCCTCACGTCTGCCAGGACATCATCGCCCGCTCGGCCAGCGTCCGCGCGGCGGTGCCGATGGCAATGGAGGCCATGATGACCGAGCACGAGGCTGACCGCTCCCGGCATCTGCTCATGCAGGAAGCCTTGAGCACGGCCTGCATCGCCATGGGGGACGTCCTCGCCCGGCTGGTCCACGTGACCGACGGTCTTACCATCCACCCCGACCGGATGGCGGCGAACCTCGACCTCACCGGTGGCCTCATCATGTCCGAGTCCGTCATGATGCGCCTCGGCGAAGCCCTCGGCCGCCAACACGCCCACGACCTCGTCTACACGGCTGCCCAAGAGGCTGCCGCCGGGGGGCCTCCGTTCGCCGACCGTCTGCGGTCGGACCCGGACATCGCGGCCCACCTCGACGCCGCCGCGATCGCCGATCTGCTCAACCCCGCCAGCTACCTCGGCCAGGCCCCTGCCATCGCCCGCGATGCGGCCGCCCGGGCACGCGCCGCGGTGGCATCGCTCAACCCTCCCACGGAAGGCCCCGAAGCATGAAGATCCGAGACGTCCAGGCGATCCCGATCCGGGTGCCGCTGCGCCAGCAGTTCGACGCCGCGACCTATGCGATCACCGAGCGCTGCACCATCGTCGTCGAGGTCCACACCGACGACGGTCCGAGCGGCCGCATCTTCATCGGCGACAACCGCGACCAGCAGGACGCCGTCGTGACCCTCATCCACGACCGCCTGCGCCCGGTGCTGATCGGGGAAGATCCCGTCTGCGTCGAGCGCTGCTGGCAGCAGATGTTCCAACTAACCCGCAGCCTTGGCAATCGGCCCTTGCTCTGTTCCGCTATCGCGGCGGTCGACGCCGCCCTGTGGGACCTGGCTGGCAAGGTCTGCGGCCAGCCGGTGTACAAACTGGTCGGCGGCTGCCGTGACGCGGCCCGACCCATCATCATCGCCGGCTACTACGCACCAGGCAAGGACCTGGCCGCTCTCCGCGACGAGTTCGAGGGCATCAAAGCCCAAGGCTTCGCCGGCGCCAAGGTCAAGGTGGGCGGCGTGTCGCCTCAAGAGGACGCCCGCCGGATCGAGGCCATCCGAGCCGCCGTCGGCGACGACTTCATCATCGCCTGCGACGCCAACCAGGGCTGGGATCGCTTCGAGGCGGTCGAGTTCGGTCTCGCCGTCAAGCCCTTGGGCATCGCCTGGTTCGAGGAACCCGTGCAATGGCACGACTACGTGCCGGGGATGCGCTTTGTGCGCGAGCAGACCGGCTTGTCGGTGACGGCCGGCCAGAGCGACTTCTTCCACGACGCCTGCCGCACCATGATCGAGCAGCGCGCCGTCGACATCATCAACCACGACATCTCCGGCGGCTCCGGAATCACCGACTGGTTGAAGATCGCCCGGATGGCCGAGCTGTACCAAGTCCGCATGGCCCACCACGAGGACCCGCTCCTCGCCATGCACTTGCTCGCCGGCGTCCCCCTCGGTCTCTATCCGGAGTACTTCTCGGTCGAGCGTGATCCGCTCACGCCGGACATCGTCGTCGAGCAACCCGCCATCCGCGACGGCTGGGTGCGGCTCGGACAGGAGCCCGGCTTTGGTCTGGCCTTCAACGAGGACTTCATCGGCCGCTACCGCGTCGATCGGACGTAGTGGCCCTATCCCAAGGCCACGAACAAAGGAGTTCACCCCATGGCCATCCTGCTCATCATGATCGCGTTCGTTGCGGTCAACCTCGCCATCGGCTTCTACTCGGCCCGCCGGATCAAGTCCAGCGACGCATTCATGGCCGGCGAGCAACGGATGGGGGCGACGGTCCTCGTGTTCGCCACCTTCGCCACCTCGGTCGGCGCCGGCGACGTCCTCACCTACTCCTCCCTCGGCTACCTTCAGGGCTGGAGTTCTCTCCACTTCATCTTGGCCATGCCAGTGGTCGTCATCATCATGGCGTTCACTGTCGGTCGGCGTTACTACGAGATGAAGGTGACCACGCTCAGTGACGTGCTGTGCAAGGTGTACGGCGAAAGCCGCCTTATGCGCATCGTGCCCAGCATCTTCCTCTCCCTGGGCATGTTGTCCTGGCTGGCCGGCCAGTACTCGGCCTTCGGTAAGACGCTCAACCTGATGACCGGAGCCAACCCGCTCCTTGGCATGGTCATCGGCGCGGCCATCTTCATCTCCTACACGGTGGCCGGCGGACTGGTCAGCGTCATGCTGGCGGACGTGTTCCAGGGGGTCTTCCTGGCCATCGGCATCATCGTGGTCTTCGTCGTGGCCACGTCGCAAGGCGGCGGCTTCATCGAAGTCCAGCAGTCCCTCCCAGCGGACTACCACACATTCATCGGAGCGTCGGGAGCCGTCATGATCCTGATGTTCTGGATGAACAAGGGACTCTCTCGTTTCACGAACTTCGCGTACTGGCAGCGCCTCGGCAGCGCCAAGAACGCCAAAGCGGGCATCTGGGGCGTGTCCCTGGGCATGGTCCTGACCGGGCTGCTCGGTATTCTCCTGGCCCTCATCGGCATGGCCGCGTTCAAGATCAGCCCCGGCGGCATCGACGACCCGGAGATGATCTTCCTCGACGTGTCCGTCAAGTACCTCCCGACCTGGGTCGGTGGCATCGTGCTCGGCGCACTATGGGCCGCCATCCTGAGCTCTGCGGCCGGCTTCCTCAATTCGTCGGCCACCCTGCTGGGCCACGACATCTGGTTCAAGATCATCAAGAAGAGCCGGACGAGCCCGACGGCCCTGCTCAAAGATCTGCGCGTCATCACGGCGATCATCGGTGCCGGGACGCTCGTCATCGCCTGGCTCGTCCCCAGCGTCCTCGATCTGCTGGTGTGGGCTGGCGTCTGGTTGACCCCGCCGCTTATCCCCGTGCTCTGCGCCACGGTCTTCGACCGCAAGGGGACACGCGTGCCGGCCAATTGGCTCATGGTCAGCATGGTTTGCTCGGCGGCCATCGGCTTCTTCTTCGAGGTCATCCCGGCCCTCAAGTCCGTCCTCAGCGGCGGGACGATCCCAGCCTTCATCACATCCCTGGTCATCGTTCTCTTGGGCGTCGCGGTCGGCCGGAAGAACCCGCTGGTCGGCGAGCCCGCCACCGCGGAACATCCGGCCGTGGCCGACTAGCGTGACGCGTCCGAGGGAGGCCCGGAGGACTCCTGGATGTTCATCCGGCCCGAGAGCGCGATCTGGACCGGCGCCGCAGGGGGCGTGCCCTGGTTCTCGACGCGGGAGATCATGAGGAGCGCGGCCGTCATGGCGAGTTCTTGGACGGGCAATGTGTAGGTGGTCAGGCGCGGCCGCATCAGCCGCCCCCACGAGGGATTGCCGAGGCCGACTAGCGAAAGCTGCTCGGGGATGGCCAACCTGGCTTCCTCGGCGGCGAGGGCGGTGCCGAGAGCCAGCTGCTGCCCAGCCGCGTACACGGCCGTGATCCGCGGTTCCTGCGCGAGAAGCTGACTCAGAGCGTGGCCGCCACCTTCGATGGAGTGCTCGGCATAGCGGATCGGGACGGCGGCCCGGTCGAGGCCTGCGCGGTCCACGGCTTGCAGGACGCCGGCCACCCGCTGCGTGGTCGAGCCCAACCGTCTCGGCCCGACGATCAGGCCGATCCGACGGTGGCCCAACTGGACCAGATGCTCGATGACCTGGACCGACCCCTGCGACTCATCGTGGACGACCCCGTCGAGCTTGGGCGAACCAGAGGCTCGGACGAACTCGACCACCTGCAAGGGATCCTGGCCGGTCATCAGCAGCTCCGCGTTGGCGGAGCCGAGAGGCTTGTGGAACAAGCCAGCGATGCCCAGGCGGGGCAGAGTCTCCAGGTAGTCCTTCTCCAACTCTCGGTCGTGGTGGTAGGCGCACAACACCAAGCCGTAGCCGTAGTCCTTGAGCTGGCGGTGTAAGAGTTGCGAGCCCTCCGACGAGAACGAACTGCTGCGCGTGTCGGGGAGGAGCATGCCGATGACGCGATTGCGGTTCCGTCGCAGGCCCCTGGCCAGCAGGTTTGGCTCGTAGCCCAACTCGGCCGCCACCTGTTTGACCTTGGCACGGGTGTCCGCAGCGACATGCTTGCTACCAGACAACGCCCGCGACGCCGTCGAGACGGACACTTGCGCCGCCTGCGCGATCTGGCTGAGGTGGACCATTCCCGGGAATTTAGCACGGAATTGCAGAACGGAATTGCAGAGAAGACTGCCGGGACATCCGGCCCGCCCGGGTCAAGTCCCACGCCCGTCGAGTTTGCGATGATCTACGTGGCCGCAGACGCGGCCTGATTACTGCATACCCCGAGTGCCGACCAGACCGGGGGTAGCCCCCCTTAACTGCCCTCGCTGGAGGCCGTGCTCGGCCAACTTGTTTGCCGGACCGCAAGTCGGCCACGTTCGAGGAGTGGTTACGGGACCATCCTGGCGTGGAGATCGTCGTCCGGGACGGCTCGACCACCGACGCCGAGGCCGTGCGCCGAGTCCTGCCGGAGGCAATCCAAGCCTCCGACCGCTGGCATCTCTGGCACGGGCTGGCCGGTGCGGTGGAGAAAGCCGTGGCCGCACACAGCCGATGCTGGGCCGCGGCCGGTCCGAAACGACAAGCCCTGACCCGCGAGAACACCACGCTCGAACGCTGGCGCGCCGTCCATGATCTGCTGGAGCACGGCGTCGGACTGCTGGACTGTTCCCGCCGACTCGGCCTGGCGCTGAACATGGTCAAACGCTACGCCCGCGCCCCCGAACGCCTGCGCCGCCCGCCGCAGTATCGGGCCAGCCTGGTCGACTCGTATCGGGACCATCGCCAGCAACGCCGCGTGGACGAGCCTGGCGTGTCGGTGGCCCGGCTGTTCACCGAGATCACCGACCTCGGTTACACCGGCAGCCTGAACCTGCTGCACAAATACCTCAACCAGGGACGCGAACAACGCGACCGGATCATGCCGTCCCCGCGACGCTTGGCCTCCTGGATCCTGACCAAGCCCGCCGATCTGCCCGAGCAGCGGCGCACCCACCTGCACGAACTTCTCGCCGCCTGCCCCGAGATGACCGCCCTCGCCAGGCTGGTGGGCGAGTTCGCCCAGCTCATGGCCGAACGGCACGGCCGTGATCTCGACCAGTGGATCGCCCAGGCACGCCAGGCCGGGATCTCCGAGCTCGACCCGTTCCTGCGCGGCCTCAACCAGGACCACCAGGCCCGCGGTCGCCGGGCTGTCACTGCCCTACAGCAACGGCCCCATCGAAGGCGTCAACACCAAGATCAAACTACTGAAACGTCAAACCTACGAGAAGCCAGCTTCACCCTGCTCCGCAAGAGAATCCTGCTCACCCAATAGCCCCGCCACCACCGATGCCAGCGATCGTTGATCACTCAACCAGCGCCAGAGCCATACCAACCGTGTAAGCCGCGGATGGACCAAGATCAGGTCAGGTGCTGCCCAAGAAGGGGTGCGAACCTGGTGAGCTCGCTTAATCTTTTCCGGGTGCGTTCGTTTCCTGACGCAGAGGCTACGAGCTGTGCTCGTGGCGCTGGGCGAGCCGGTCTTGGAGCTTGGCCTGCCGGAATTGATAGACGGGTCCGACGGTGCGCAGGATGTGCCGTGTCCGTGCGTCTTCCAGGAACTGCATCAGCCGCCACGGCGTCCGTCGTCGTAAGGCAAGAATGATCTGAGAAACCAGCACTGGCCATGTCTTCGTAACGGTGAACCAGACGACTGCGAATGGGTCAAGAAGGGCCAGCCGCTGTGTCTGATCGGCGACTCCGGCACCGGTAAATCCCACCTGCGCATCGCCCTGGGCACCGAAGCCGCCATGGCCGGCTTCCGGGTCCGCTACACGCTGGCCACCAAACTCGTCAACGAGCTCGTCGAGGCATCCGACGACAAGATCCTGAGCAAAACGATCGCCCGCTACGGACGAGTTGATCTCCTTTGCATCGACGAACTCGGATACATGGAGCTCGACCGCCGCGGCGCCGAGCTGCTCTTCCAAGTGTTGACCGAGCGGGAAGAGAACTCCGTCGCCATCGCCTCCAACGAAAGCTTTGGCGGCTGGACCAAGACCTTCACCGACCCGCGACTATGCGCCGCGATCGTCGACCGGCTCACCTTCGGCGGCACCATCATCGAGACCGGCACCGAGTCCTACCGACTCGCCCAAACCCGCGCACGAGCCGCACAAGACGACAGCGCATGATCCACAACTGACGTCAC
Source organism: Saccharopolyspora antiqui (assembly GCF_052246905.1). Taxonomy (NCBI): domain Bacteria; kingdom Bacillati; phylum Actinomycetota; class Actinomycetes; order Pseudonocardiales; family Pseudonocardiaceae; genus Saccharopolyspora; species Saccharopolyspora antiqui. The sequence goes on along the minus strand of NZ_JBQQBO010000009.1, from coordinate 4,481 downwards.
CTTGTCACCAACATTGATCACGACAAACCCAGGCCCGTGATGCCGGAAACGACCGACAAGTGACGTCACTTCACACCGTCAAAGTCGCCTATCCAATCGCTGTCGCCCTTCCCCCATGCACCAGGCTTTCCCCGGCTCGGAGTACTACGACGACTCCCCCCGTCCCGAACCGATCGGCCGACGATGAACCCAGCCCGCATCAGCGGGCAAGATCCGGGACGGTTCCCGTGTTCACTGTGGTTCGCTCGATCGAGGAGGAACCCGACTCTGCCCCAGCGGCCTCGCCGCGCCTACGCCGCAGACCTCAGCACGGCCTCCCGGTCACCGGCTTCACGATTCCCGAAAGTTCCCATCCCACAAGGGAAAGGACGCACCGCTCCCGGCCCACATCCACCAGATTCGAGCCGGTAAAGCAATGAGAGACTTTACAACATCGGTTCCTCGCGTATTCCTCTCGATCCCGCTACAGGAACCGCACCATCTGGCAGTACTGGCACGTCCCGGCTTTGTCAGGGCTGCTCCAACCCTCCCCGGCACCTCCCGGATCAGGCTGCCCTCAGCTCCTACCCAGCCGCTGCGACGACCAGGCGGCAAAGGTCTCCCACCTCCGCTCAAACCACAGCGCCTCACGGCGCACGAAACCCGCACTCAACGCCTTCGCAATCACCTTCGAAGACCGCATCACCCCGAACGGAAACTTACCCATGCCAAGCCAGATCCACCGATCACCGGACAGTCCCGATGCGGCAGACTGATCGTTTGTGGCGGAGGCGCAAGGCAACCACAACGAGATCAGGCGGCGACGGCGTTTCGGGCTGTATCGACGAGTGTCCGCAGAAGATTATGGAGCGAGCGGGGATCAGTGCCTCTGTCCAGTTCGGACATGTTGCCTTGGTCCATGTTGCTGAGCCAGTCGCCCATGATGACTTCGCAACGGTTCAGGCAGTCGAGCAGGTCGGTGCTGGTGGGCTGGAGGCGTCCCTGCCTGAAGTGGCACATCGCGTATTGGGTGTCCGCACGGGTCGTCACCCGGAAGCAGAAGACGGCTTCGGGGGTGGCTGGATGCCGTGGGTGAGCCGCGCCCGCTCCGGGTGGCATCGCCAGGATCGCACTGCGGACCGCTGGGATACGGAGCGCGTTGCCGAGCAGAGTTCGCGCTCGCTCGTACGGACTGAGCGGGGGCGGATTCTCGATGCGATCGAGATGCGCGACGGCTATCCCGAAATCGCGAGGCGTTTCGCTGGAGTGCGGAAGCAGGGATGTCGGCACACCGACGGTGGAGGCAGCTGCCGCGATCTTGTCGTACAGGATGGACATCAGTTTCAGGACGAGGTCGAGTGCTGTGTCCGGCAGGATGGTGAAGCAGTGGACGACGTCGTGTTCGGAGTCGAACCGGTAGAGGCACCCGATGCGTTGCCCGAGCGCCTGCGGGTTCCAGGGGAGGTCGTAGTTGATGAGGATGCTCCCCTGCTGGAGGTTGTGCCCTTCGCTCAGCTGGTCTGTGCCGATGAGCACGTCGTACAGATCGGCAGGCTGGGCGCCCCGCACAGCACCGTTAGGCGCCGCGGCAGTACGAGGCACGAAGTGAGCCAGGGTGTACAGGAGGGCTTCTTTAGTCAGAGGCTTATCTGGAGCGGCAGTGGCCATTCGACCTTTGAAGACGGCCAGTTCCCGGTCCTGCTTGATCGCAATGTCGAGTTTGGCGTCGAGGTCGACAGCGGTGCGGCGCGAGCAGGTCAGCACGAGGATCTTTTCGCCAGGATGCTCCCGGGCAATGTGACGGAGCAGGCCGTGGAAGGCGGCGAATTTCGGGTCGTCCGCCGCACAGCGAGCGGACCGAGCCATAAGGAGGCCGACCGTGACGACGAGGATCATCGCCAGCACGGCCGCGATCGCTTGGGAGTACAGCACGGCAGCCGGAACGTAGGGAGGTGAGCACGGCACCGATCACGAACGACTGGGCGACGCCGCTGAGGTGCCCGAAGCCGTCCGCGTCGCCATCGCGGTGGCGCGGACGCGGGTGGGGAATCCCGACCTGGTTGTCAACTGCCCGAGTGTTCGATGGCTCGGAACCAACCGTGCCGTGCTCAGTGGCTGACACCCTGATCGTGTGCGTAAGGGCATCGGTCAGCGACTCGGGGGCTGTGTGCTCAGGTTTCCAGTCCGGGAAGTCCGTCGATGCTGGTGGTGTTCTTCTGCGCCCGCTCGGAGGCCAAGCCCTCGGGTCCCTTTTTGTTCGCGGTCAGCCGCAGCAGGTCGCGTTGCTCGACCAAGTCCATGATCGGCACTCCATGTCCACAGGAGTCGCTGATACGGTCCACGTCCACGACGATGACCGCTCTGGTGCTCGGGTGCGACGGTCGCTGAGCGGCCACCTCGTCGTAGGCCAGGTCACCCGGGAGCGCGACATTGCCGCGGCCGTGCAGACGCACGATGCGGGGACGTCGGTCAAAGGAGGCGAACATCAGGCAGATGCGGCCGTTCTCGCGTAGGTGCGCGATCGTTTCCACGCCGCTTCCGGTGTAGTCGGCCCAGCCCACCCGGTGCGGTCCGAGGATGGACAGGCTGCTGCCCGGCCCGCGAGGTGAGACGTTGACGTGCCCGTCGACCGCCAGCGGTGCGGTGGCGACGAACCACAAGGGCTGCGCTGCAATCCACGAAGCCAATGCCTCGTCGATGCTCTCGAAGACCTTTCCCATCCCATGGAGGGTAGATCAAGCGATGGCCCGCACGGTTCGCATCGGAAATCCCACTCGGACGCCTGAGGGGATGGTTTCCAATACCTGGGAAGATCAGGTTATGGAAGCAGCTGTCGGTGGCCAGTTCCAATTCCCCACTGATGGCCAGTTGGTGGGGAGCTATCTGGCCGTAGCAAGGATACGTTGTGTAACGATGGGGACGAAAATGGTGCGGTCCAGTCATCTTACCCGCCGACGCGCGTGCCAAGCTTCGAACACCTGCGAACGGGAATGTCGGTGGAGGATGGATGATCGGTGACCGGTGGGGTGTGAGCGACAGCGAGATCGTGCGCTCCTACCCGTGCGACGACTTCGTCACTTCGCCCGCGCTGGAGGCATGGCGGGGCGTGAGTGTCCAGGCGCCTTCCGGGGCGGTGTGGCCATGGGTCACACAAGTGAGGCTTGCGCCCTACTCGTACGACTGGATCGACAATCTGGGGCGCCGCTCACCTCGCGAGCTGGTAGATCTTCCCGAGCCGCACGTCGGTGACACCTTCACGACCGCCTGCGGGCGCAGGCTGGGCCGGATCGTTTCGGTCGACCCGGGGAAACAGCTGACCGGCACCATCCTGAGCGCCGTCGTGTCCTACGTCCTCGTGCCCCAGGATCACGACACGACGCGTCTACTGTTCAAACTTGTCATGCGAACCAGCCGCTGGGTGGCGCTCGGGGTGTCCGTCGGCGATCTGATCATGGCTCGACGGCAGTTATTGAACCTGAAGATGCTCGCCGAGCGACACCAGCACTGAGCTGCGGCGCGGGTTGAGCGGCTTGACGCTGAGAACGCCGAGTTGACCGGTATAGGAACGCCGCCGATGACGCCCCGCAGCGGATGGCGGCGTGACAGTCCGTGCAATTGGCCGCGAGCGGGGAACACATCTGGCCACGATAACTGGCCGTCCACGGGGAATCCACGCTGGCCGCTGACAAGCAGCTGGCGGCGACGAGGTCGTTCCTTGTTTCCACTAGGTCCAACCGTGCTCGATGGGTATGAAGCAAGTGAGGAGACGACGGCCGTGCTTCGACGCTCTCCTGGTTGGTGGTTGCAATTCCTTGGCGCTGCACACGCCGTCGTAGGAGGTGCGGTCTACGCCCACGCCCTAAAGCTTGTCCCTTAATGATCAAGTGTTGGTGGTGTGCGAGGGAAACGCGGCCGGTGTGGTGGAGGTCGGTGTTCAGTGGGTCATGGTGAGGTTGCGCATGAGTGCCACGCCTTGTGCGGCGTGGTAGACGCCATCGCGTTTGCGTCGGCGGTTGCGCAGGATGTTCCAGCACTTCATGTGCGCCAGGGCATGCTCGACGCGGGCGCGGATGCGCTTGTGAACGGTATTGAGTTCTTCTTTCCAGTCGGGAAGTTCGTTGCCGTCAACAGGTTTGCGATACGGCATGATCACACCGGGACTGCCTTGGTAGCCGCCATCGGCCATTACATGACCACCCGCACAGTGCTGGTCGACACCGGATTCGGTGTACGCCCGGCAGTCGTTGCGGTTGCCCGGCAACGGTTTTCCGATCGCTACCGTCAGGCGGGTGGTGGCGTCGATGACCACCTGCAAGTTGGTCGAGTACCGGTAGTTCTTCGACGACGCACTCACGCTTCGGTCATGAGTGGGAACCAGGTGAGGTCGGCCCGGGGCGCCCTGCCGGCGTTTCCATCGGTGGGTTTCCCCGAGCCGCCTCCCGCACCCGCCGTGCGCGTCTCCACGCAACGGGCGCTCCACAAGTCCCGGTGGGTTTCCCGGT